>WJIQ01000127.1 GCA_014730255.1 bacterium
CGCCGCCTGCCGGCCGGGGTCACCTGGCACCTGCGCGTCGCCTGGCGGACGCTGCTCGACGGCCGCGAGCTCGAGCTGCACGTGCGCGCGGACAACCTCTTCGACCAGCGCGTGGACTTCCAGACGGGCCTGCCCGCGCCGGGGCGTCGGATCGGTGGTGGTCTGACGGCCCGCTGGTAGAGCGGGCCGTCACGGCGGATCGACGGCGAAGGCCGCCCCGGGGGCGAAGGATCAGCGCACGAGGGCCAGCTTCGAGACGGTGGTGGTGCCGGCCGCCTCCAGGCGCGCCAGGTAGGTTCCGGAAGGCAGCTCCCGACCCGCATCGTCACGCCCCAGCCAGGTCACCGCGTGCTCGCCGCCGGCGAGCGTCGCGTCCACCAGCGTGCGTACCCGTGACCCGTCGGCGCGGTGGATCGACAGCCGCGCATGGCCGGCCGCGGCCAGGCCGAACCGCAGCTCGGTCCGCGGATTGAAGGGATTGGGCGCGGCGGAGACGGCCACCGGAGCGCGCGGAGTGGTCGCGGGCGTCACACCCTCGGTCACCTCGTAGACGTAGAGCCCGTTGCTGGTCTCGCTGACGTTGGCCACCGAGATGATCACCTCGTCGTATCCGGCGGCCGCCTCGAAGGTGAGCGAACCGACGTGGTCGGCGTCGAGGGCGATGGGCTGGACCAGGGTCGGCGCCGTGTCGTCGCGCGCGAGCAGGGTCACCCGCCACTGGGCGCCATCGGAGCCGTCGATCGCGATCGTCGGCGCGCCGGTGAGGTTCAGCAGGCGCACGTAGTCGGTGGCGTAGCTCTGCACGCTGCCCAGGTCCTCGACCGGGTAGCTGGTCTGGATGCGCCAGGTGTTGAACGGCGGCAGGTCGTCGCCGACGTAGCCGTACTGGCCCTCGTCGAGGCTGGTGTCGTCGAGGAAGTTGGCCACCGACCACTGGTCGAACAGGTCGGCCGTGCTGATCCGGAAATCGAGGGCGTCGATCACGTTCCGGTAGCCTGCCAGCCCATTGGCCGCTTCCTGCGACAGCGCGTGGACGAAGGGCTGGCCCCCGAACCGCTCGTACGCGTAGAGCGTCCACAGGTAGGTCTGGATGTAGTCGGCCCAGGCGCCGCCCCAGTCGATGAGGCTGTTGTCGGGGTTGCTGTTGAACGACGAGATCGTGTCGGGCCGGCCGAACAGCCACATGGCCAGCTCGCACATGCCCTCCTCGGCCCAGAGCGCCTCGTTGGAGTCGCTGGCATGCATGATCAGGTGCGTGAACTCGTGCGCGCCGACGGCCATCATGTAGTTCGACGAGGGGTCGCTCGAGTCGGTCGCGAGGTAGATCACGTCGGCCTCGTTGCTGGCGAAGGGCTGCGTGCCGTCGGGGAACTGGTCGTAGATCCAGAAGTAGCCGTCGGCCGCGATGTCGAAGCGGTAGTAGAAGAGGAAGATCCGCTCGAGGCCGTCGAAGTCGGGCGGCGAGCCGTAGTGGCTGGTGTTGAGGTCCCAGATGCCCTGATCCGAGAACTGGCCGACGCTGATCTGGTCGAAGTGATCGACGATGCGATCGACGTCGTCCTGGTCCATCGTCACGTTCCACTCCTCGTCGTCGACCACGACGTAGCAGTGGTCGCCCATGCCGCGCACGGTGGCGGGCTTGAGGTCGGCCACGGGGAAGCCCCCGAGATCCCAGACGTACCAGAGCCACGTGTCGCCCACCTGCGGGTCGTCCGGCGGCGTGAGCGCGGGGTCGTTCATCTTCTGCCAGCGGCCCTCGGCCTGGAGCTGGGCCCGGACCGCGGCGGGGTCGGCGATGCGGGGCAGGTGGGGAACGAGGCACTCGCCGGCGACGGCGAACGACGGGGCGAGCGCCGCCGCGAGCAGCGAGATGCCGAGCACGGCGAGCAGCGGGCGCCGCGAGGCGCGGGGAAGCGAGCGCATGGGCGAATCCTTCCGGCAGGGGTCCGTCGAGTGAGCGCTCGATATCATACCAGAAAAGTCGCGGAGCCGCCGAGCGATCGACCGTTCAGTTGACCGGCGAGCCGAGGTGCACGCCGAAGTCGAGGTGCACGGCGTCGTTGCCGTCGTCGGCGCGGCCGTAGCCGATGTGCAGGGGGCCGAGCGGCGTCTCCAGCAGCAAGGAGATGGCGGCGTTGTAGATCATGTCGTCCAGCCCGACGTCCTGCTCGTCGAACCAGACGTTGCCGGCATCGAGCCACAGGCCGAGGTACGACCGCGTGGCGAAGGGCAGGGCGCCGCCTGCAAGCCGGTGCAACCAGCCGACGCTGGCCAGGCCGAAGCTGGTGCCGCGCAGCCGGTCGATCTGGTAGCCCGACAGGCTGCGGAGTCCGCCGAGGTAGAAGTGCTGATAGTAGGGCGGGTCGCTGCCCAGATCGGTGCCGCCCTCGATGTCGAGAAGGACGGTGTTGCGATCGCCGCCGACCGCGACCAGGAACTGCCCCCAGAGCCGGTCGTACTGCACGTCCGAGCCTAACCAGGGCTGCGGCGAGAGCAGGCGGATCTCGCCCTTGACGCCGTGGGCGGGCAGGCGGTGGTCGTCGAGCGAGTCGAACGTCAGGCCCGTCCGCACGGCGAGGAACTCGTCGTGGAGCTTGGGGACCCGCAGGAGGCCGTTGGTCCATTCGGTGGCGTGCTGGCCGCCCACCAGGCCCGCGCGCAGCTCCAGGCTGCGCCCCACCGCCCGGCCCACGTCCACGCCCAGTTCCAGGCGACGATACTGGTAGTCGCCGATGAACAGGTCGTCGACGAACAGCCCGTCGTCGCGCAGGGAGGCATGCAGGAACGGGGCGACGAACCACTGGCGCGCCAGGCCCAGCGGCTGGTAGAACTCGCTGTGCCCGCCCAGGACCGAGCCCACGGTGAGGTCGGTGCGCCACTCCGCGCCGAAGCGGTTGACCTCCATGCGGTTCAGCCGCACGTGCGCCATGAACGGGCTGATGCCCGTGTAGCTCATCCGGTACGAGCCGCCGATGTGCACGACCCAGGGCGCATAAGGCTTCTCCGTGACCCGGACCTCGAGCGTGCCCCGGTCCAGCGTGAACTCGCTGCGCTCGACGACGCCGAGCTCGTAGATCTCTTCCAGGCCGGCGCGCAGGTCGGTCCGGGAGAAGGGTGCGCCCGCGGTCACGTTCAGCCGGTCGCGGATCACCTCATCGAGGATCCGGGTCTCGTTGACCAGCTCGAGACGCTCGACGACGGGTCGGGGATACTCGCGTGTGGACACGCGGTTGCGCCACATCCGGTACTGCGGGGTCGCGATCGAGAGGGCGGCCAGCTCGTCGGCCCGCAGCTGGGCCGCCTGCTCCCCGGGCGGCATGATCTCGGCGAGGCGATCGTACTCCTGACCGGTCCAGCGCTCGAGCTCGGGCCGGATCACGATGTCCGCGCGCGCCAGCTCGTCGGCCAGGGCCAGCTGGGTGCGGATGCGCGCGGCCTGCTCCTGGATGCCGCCGAGGGTCGCGAGCTCCTCGCGCGTCATGTCCTCCATGCGACGGCCCACCTCGACGGCGATCACGATGTCCGCGCCCATCGCGCGCACCACGTCCACCGGGACGTTGCTGGTCAGGAAGCCGTCGACGAGGAGCCGGCCGTCGCGCTCGACGGGCGGGAAGACCCCGGGGATGGACATGGACGCCCGCACGGCCTGGATCAGGTTCCCGCGATCGAGCACGACCTTCTCGCCGGATTCCAGGTCGGTGGCGACGGCACGGTAGGGGATCGGCAGGTCGTCGAAGCTGCGGTGCCCGGCGGTGATCAGTCCCCGCTCGGGGAACGCGAAGGCGAACTTCTGCCCGGCGATCAGTCCTCGCGGCGTGGCGAACCAGCCCCCACGCAGGCCGAGCTCGATGGGGAAGAAGGTCGCCTGATCGTCCTGCTTGCGCCGCATGCGGCGCTGCTCGCGGGGCGGGCGATCGACGAACAGGTCGGCCCAGTCGACCCACAGCAGCTCGCGCTCGATCTCGTCGGCCGACAGGCCGAGCGCGTAGAGCGCGCCCACGATCGAACCCATGCTCGTGCCCGCCACGTAGTCGACCGGGACCTGCAGATCCTCGAGGACCCGCAGCACGCCCACGTGCGCGGCCCCGCGGGCGCCACCGCCACCGAGGGCGAGGCCGATACGGGGTCGCTCGTCCTCGCCGGTCGCGCCGCCACGGCCATCGGCGGCCACGGCCCCACCGACGAGCAGGACGACCATCATCGCGATGCGCAGGAAGGTTGCCATGCGCCGCATGATGCCCGATCCGGCCGACGCGAGGCAACAGCCAAGTGCAACGGCGGCAGGATCATGCAAGATCCTCACGCACGGAGACGGCGATCCGCGGTATCATGGGTCGGTCCGACGGCGACCAGGAGCCGGATCCCGGATCGACATCCCCTGCGAGGATCATGCGCGACTCGACACCATGTCCCCTGCTCCGCTGGCTGGCGGCCGCGGCACTGCTGGTCGCCGCCGACCCGGCCGCGGCCCTCGACCGCGGCGGCCTCGCCGACATCTCCCTCGGCTTCAAGGGCGGGGTCGGCCTGACCCAGCACCAGGGCACCGAACCGCGCGAGTTCGACTACACCGTCGGCAGCTCCATGCGGCGCGGCCTGGCCGGCGGCGTGTTCCTCACCCTGCCGATCACCCGCAGGTTCGCCCTGCAGCAGGAAGTGCTGTACGTCCAGAAGGGGTCGCGCCAGGACATCGGCGTGGACATCTTCGAGATCCCGACGGTCCTGGACGTGACCTACGACATGGACTACATCGAGATCCCGCTGATGATGCGCTACCACTGGCTCACCGGCCGTGGACTGAACGTCTACACGCTCGGCGGCTTCGGCTTCGCGCTCAAGGTGCACGACCGCTACGTCCTGTCCGGCGAGGTCTCCGACGGCGACGAATCGATCCCCCTGCGCGCCGACGCCGACATGTCCGAGGTCGACCTCTTCGACTTCTTCTTCACCTACGGTGCCGGCGTCGAGGTGCCGCTCGGTGGCCAGCGCCTGCTTCTGGAGTACCGCTTCGACCTCAGCCTGCAGCAGCTGCCGCTGCCCACCTACGCCACCATCCCCATCGGCGACGACGAGACCGTCGTCGAGAACGACCCCGTCCCCCTGCGCAACCAGGCGCACATGCTGATGCTGGGGATCCGCTTCTAGGAGGCCGACCGATGCCGCGCCCGATCCTCGTCCTGCTCGCCCTGCCGACCGCCCTGCTGGTCGGCGGCGAGGCCCTCGCCTTCACGCACTGGAACGACCTGCGCACGAGCGCGCTGCTGCCCGACGAGACCGTCGCGCTGCGCATCGAGAGTTCCCATGGTCCGGGCATCGTCAACACCGTGCTGTACGACGCCGGCGACGGCGTCGCCGAGGCGCCGCTCACCGTCATCGCCGACGGCCCGAGCACGCTGGCGGCCGACGTCCCCGGACCGGTGAGCGGCCGGCGCCACTACGGATTCCGACGGCTCGCCGGCGAGGAGCTCGATCTGCTCGTCCCCTGGCCGGGCGGTCCTGATCCTGCGCGAAGCGATCTCGCCCTCCTGGCCGACGATCCCACCGGCGACGAGGCGTTCGGGCGCACCAACCTCGACCTCGTCGAGTGCCGCGTCTCGCGCGACCAGACCCGCCTGCACGCCACGCTGACCAACGCCGGCGATGGGTTTCCGCTCAACGACGGCCTGACCTTCTTCAGCTACCTGCTCGGCATCACCGACCCGGCGGTCGCCGATCCCGAGACGGTCTTCGCGCTCATCCACACCGTGAACGTGCCGGGCATCATCGAGCCGGGCCTCTACCAGATCGAGGGCACGGGCATCGACGACCTGGTCAGGATCGGCGACATCACCGCCACCGAGCTCGGCGACGACACGCTGCGCCTGTCGTGCGACCTCGCCGACCTCGAGGCCAGCGCGGTGTTCCAGTCCTGGTACGACGCCACCGACCCCCGCCTCGGCGTGGCCGGCTTCACGCAGAAGATCACGGCCTTCGGCGGCGCCCAGGAGGCGGACCGGACCGCGGGCGGCGTCTGGCACCTGCGCGAGGTGGCCGCCGACCCGGTCGTCAACGACCTGCCCCAGCTCACGGGCCTCGTGATCCCGCCCGACGGCAGCGCCGACCCCATCACCGTCACCTACGCGGACGCGAACGGCCACTGCCCCGTGATCAGCGAGCTCGTGATCGACGATGTCGCGTTCCCGCTGCAGCCGCAGACCCTGGACTACTCCGGCCCGGTCGGCTACGCCAGCGACACCGGCCTGCCACCGGTCGTCGATGGCACCTGGATCGAGATCGTCGTCCGCGTCAGCGACGACCTGGTCAACGACGTCGAGCTCACCGAGATGGTCGTCGGCGTCGAGGACGCCCGGCCCGGCCTGCAGGTGCGTGCCGCGCCCAACCCGTTCACCGGCCAGACGGCCTTCCGGTTCACGCTACCGACCCGCCAGCCGGTCGAGCTCGCGGTCTTCGACCTCGCCGGACGCCGCGTCGCGACCCTCGCGCGAGGCACCCTCGCCGCCGGCCGGCACGGCGTCACCTGGGACGGCCAGGACGACGGCGGCCGTCCGCAGCCCTCCGGCGTCTACGTCTACCGGTTGCGGAGCCCCGGCCAGGTGGTCGTCGAGAGGATCACGCTGGTCCGTTGAGGCGGAACGACCGATCCGGTGCGCCGCGGCACCGACGGAGGAAGGTCTCGACCATGTGGCCATCGCGACGGATCCCGGCGGTCCTCGTGGCGACGCTGATCGCCACCGGGGCATCCGCCCAGGACGCCCACCACTGGAACAAGCAGTACGGCAACCGGGCCTATCTGCTGGGGGGCGCGGTGATCGGAAGCGTCGAGGACGCCGCGGCCGTGTACTACAACCCGGCGCTGCTCGCGCTCACCGACCGCGCCAGCCTGGAAGTGTCCGGCAGCGCGTACCACGTCTCCGAGATCGAGATCGAGGACGCCCTGGGCGCGGGTCAGGACCTCGCCACCTCGATCGTCGGCGTCGCCCCGTCGCTGGTGGCCGGCGAGATCTCCATCGACCGCGACCGCGAGCACCGGCTGGCCTACTCGCTGCTGTTCCGGCACGACTTCAACGTGGTGATGGAGCTTCGCGGCCCGGTGTCGATCCCCGGCCTGCTGGGCGAGGCGGACGCGCGCCTGAGCCTCGAGGAGAACGTCAACGAGATCTGGTCGGGCCTCAGCTACGCACGGAGACTGCACGAGGGATTCGGCGTGGGCGCGTCGGTCTTCACGACCTACCGCACGCACCGCTCGCGCCGCGGCACGCTGGTCGCCTCGGAGACCATCGGCGAGTACGGGGTGGTCGTCCAGCGAGACGACTTCGACTACACCCACGTCGGATTGCTGGCCAAGCTCGGCGCCGGAGGACGCGCCGGCCGCTGGCGCTACGGCGTCTCGCTGACCACCCCGACGCTGAGGATCGCAGGTTCCGGATCCAAGGCCTACGACCGGACGCTGGCCATCGCCGAGCCGAACACCGGCCTGTTGCTCGAGTACCTGGTGGCCGAGACGCGGACCGGGCTCGAACCGGACTACCGGACGCAGCTGGCGGTCGGCGCCGGGCTGGCCTACCGCCTCGGCGCGGCCGAGCTCCACCTCTCGGCCGAGTGGTTCGATGCCCTGCGGGAATACCGCCTGCTCGACGTCGAGCCGATCCTGGACGAGCAGACGACCGGACCGATCGACATCGACCTGTACGCCGCGAGCCGGTCGGTGATCAACTGGGGCGTCGGCCTCGAGTACCGTCTCGGCGGCCGCACGAGCGGCTACCTGAGCTACCACACCGACCGCAGCACGGTGACCGGACGCGATCCCCTCGGCCCGCTCGCGGTGTGGGACATCCACCATCTCGCGGCCGGCGTGTCCCTCGATTTCGGGAACCAGCGGCTGGCCCTCGGGGCGGTCTACGCGACGGGATCCGAACCCGTCGAGGGCTCGGTCGACCTGGTTCCCGGCACGCTCGACGAGGCCGCCGCGACGAGTCTCCCGGACGACCTCGTGGCCCGCTACCGCAGCGTGATGCTGCTGGTCGGGGTCAACGTGGACTACTGATGCGTCCCGCCCCGGTCCGCCGGCCAGCGCACCCAGCTCCAGATCGGGTAGTGGTCGCTGGCCAGCGCATCGGTGGCCACGCCGCCGGTCCCCGGCGCGAGGCCCCGCATGAAGATGTGGTCGAGACGGCAACCGGCGTTGAGCAGGCGGCCGGGGTGCCAGCCGATCGTGCAGTCGGGTCCGAGCTTCGCCGGCCGCAGGCGCGCGCGATCGCGATAGAGCCGGCGCAGGCGCCGCACCTCCGCCTCGGTCGCCGTGTTGAAGTCGCCCCCGACCACGACGGACCGCGCATCGCCGGACACGAGGCTGTCCACCACCGCGGCCGCCTGCTCGAAGCGCCGGTCGCTGCCCAGGATCACCGTCGCCAGATGGACGCTGATCACCCGCACGATGCGGCCGTGCACGTCGATGTCGCAGGCCAGCGCGATGCGCCGGTCGCCCGTCAGCGGATGGCCGTGCGGCAGGACGAGCAGCTCGTGCGAGAGGATCGGCCACCGCGACAGCACCGCGTTGCCGAAACGCCGCTCGTGGTGCCGGTGGATCGCCGCCGGCTGGTACCGGGCGTCGAGCGCCAGCGCGCCGGCGAGCGTGTCGATGCCCGCCGGGTTCATCTCCTGCACGAGCAGGATGTCCGGACGATCGAGACCGGCACGACGCAGGTCGTTGAGCGCCACGGCGACGTCCTCGCCGTACTGCACGTTGTAGCTGACCACCAGCAGGCTGTCCGGACGCAGCGCGGGCGCCCAGGCCATCTCGTCGATGCGGTGCAGGTGCTCGACCCCCGGGCGGAAGTCGTGATCGGGCGAGCACGCGACGGGCAGCAGGAGCCCGGCGGCGACGACCGCGATCCCGAACACGCCGAGCCCGGCGATCACGCGCCTCAAAGCCGCGCTCCGCATCGCTTGCAGAAGTCGGCGTCGGGGTCGTGCCCCTCGGCGCTGCACTCGGGGCACACCTGCGTGCTGATCCGGCGGCCGGTGCGCGTGAACTCCGAGGCGACGATGCCCGTCGGCACGGCGATGATCGCGTAGCCCATGACCATCACCACCGCGGCGACCGCCTGTCCCAGCGGCGTCTCCGGCGAGATGTCGCCGTAGCCGACGGTGGTCATGGTGACGATCGCCCAGTAGATGCTGCGCGGGATCGAGTCGAACCCGTGCGGCTCGCCCTCGATGAGGTACATGACCGACCCGAACACCACCTGCAGGGCGAGCACGGTGAAGATGAAGACCGCGATCTTGCGCGCACTGTTGCGCAGGGCCGAGGCCATGATGTTGGCCTCGTCGAGGAACTGCACCAGCTTCAGGACACGGAAGATCCGCAGCACGCGCAGGATCCGGATCACCAGCAGGTAGTGCGTGCCCGGGAACAGCAGGCTCAGGTAGGTGGGCAGGATGGCGAGCAGGTCGACCACACCGAAGAAGCTGGTCGCGTAGCGCAGCGGCCTACCGATGCAGGTCAGGCGCAGCAGGTACTCGACGGTGAAGAGGATGGTGAAGACCCACTCGATCCGCGTCAGCCACGGCCCGTACGCATCGCGGACCGGGCGGACGGAATCGAGCATCACCGCGGCCACGCTGATCAGGATGCTCCAGATCAGCATGAGGTCGAACCAGCGGCCCGCGCGGGTGTCGGCCTCGAAGATGACCTCGTGCAGCCGTGCGCGCGTCGGTGCGCTGGGCTTCTCTTTCTCGCGGATCGGCGCCATGGCAGGATCATAGGTCCGCCGGCCGCCATCGTCCACCGCGGTGGCCGGTCGGGCTTGCGGCCGGTCGTCGGCCGCGCTTACCCTGGCCCGCACACGCCACGAACCCCGGGGGGTCGCCTCATGTCCGTCGCCGAGCTCAGCCCCACCTACCAGCGCGCCGTGCGCACCCTTCTGCGCTACGCCATCGTCATGGCCATCATCGGCCTCTTGATCGGGATCTCGTACCGCGAATCGACCAAGAAGCTGCCCTACGAGGAGGCGCCTGCCGGCGTGCGCCTCGAATCGGTGATGAACCTCGCGCTGGTGCACGGCCACGTGTTCCTGATGGGCATGCTGATGCCGATCGGCCTGGCGGCCGCCCTGGTGCTCGCCCGCCGCGCCGGTGGGGCCGAGGTCTCCGGACGCAGTCTCCGGTGGCTGACCCGCGGCTACCTGCCGTTCGCCGCGGCGAGCGTCCTGCTGCAGCTGTCCAAGGGCTACCACGTGCTGCTGATGGCCCGGGCCGGCGAGCGCGATTTCGCCGTGATCGACGGCGCGTTCATGGGGGGGTCGCACGTCCTGCGGTACCTGGTCTATGCGGTCGTGCACGCGGGCATGGGCGTGACCCTGGGCGTGTTCCTGGTGCAGCTCTGGCGGAGCCTGGGCAAGAAGCGCCTGACCGGTGGCGGCAGAGGCCAGGCGGCCGCGGCGGTCGTGATGGCCGCGGCCATGGTCGCCGTGCCGGCCGGCCCCGCGCCGGCGGATCAGGCCGATCCGGTGACCGCGCTGGTGATCATCGACATCCAGGAGTTCTACTTCCCCGGCGGTGCCGCTCCGCTTCACGAGCCGGGACCGGCCGCCGCCAACGCGGGCCAAGTACTCGCGCGGTTCCGCGCCGAGGGCCGGCCGGTCGTCCATGTCCAGCACGCGGCGAAGCAGGGCCAGGACAGCCACGCCCATGTCGCTCCCCGCGAGGGCGAGCCGGTGATCGTCAAGCGCGAGGTGAACGCCTTCCACCGGACCGATCTGCTCGCGACCCTGCGCGACCTGGGCGCCGACCACCTCGTGCTCGTCGGCATGCAGACGCACATGTGCCTGGAGGCGGCCACGCGCGCGGCGGCCGACCTGGGGTTCGCCTGCACGGTCATCGCCGACGCGTGCGCCACGCGCGACCTCGTCTGGGAGGACCGGACCGTCCCGGCCGCGGACGTCCATGCGGCGACGCTGGCCACCCTGCGGGCGTACGCCGAGGTGATGAGCGCCGACGCCTACCTGGCCCGGTAGCCCGGATCACGGACGAGGGGCGCTCGATGCCCGTGGTCATCCGGACCGGACGACCATATATTACCATGAGAGTCGAGATTAGGTCGGCTCGCCCGCCGCCACCGGCCGTCCACCAGAGAAGGTCCGTCATGTACGAGCGCCCCAGGAACACCCATCGGCAGCACCCGGAGTCGCGACCGGCGGCAAGAGCGGTCGCGATCGTCGCGACCGATCGTCTCGAGGGGTCGCGGAACCTCGCCCTCCTGATCAAGGGCCTCGCGTGGCTCGCCATCCCCGCGCTGATCCTCGCGACCCAGCTCGCCTAGTCGCGCTCGAGAAGGTTCTGCCAGCCGGTCACGAGCTGGACGGATTCGCTGACCCGCTCCTGGACCGGGCGCTGGAGTAGGACCTGCTGCCCGACCGCATCGTACGCGAACGTCCGGTTCTGGGCGAGCGTCCCGCCACGCACGACCTCCCGCGACGTCCCGATCACGAGGCTGTCCTCCCGTGGTTCGATCTCGGTCCGGATCACGCTCCCGCCGCCATCGATGAAGTAGATGGCGCTCATGTCCTCCTCCCACTGGGGCATGCCGCCGCCCTGGGTGGAGATCCGGTAGCGTCCGCCCCCCTCGAGCATCGATTCGACGAACAGCTCCGGCGCCCCCGACTCCAGCGACACGTAGGCCACCCAGCGGTCGTCCGGCGAGAACTCGGCCTGCCCCTCGTTGAACGCCGAGGCCCGCCAGGGCCTGGGCGACTCCGGGTCGTCGAGGTCCAGGAGCCAGACGTCGACCGTGGCCTGGTCGTTGATCTTCATGTACAGGAGCTTGCGCCCGTCGTGCGACCAGCAGGCGGGGAACACCAGGGTCGACGACTCCACGAGCAGCTCCGGCTGTCCCGCACCCGAGGCCCGCTTGCGGTAGAGGCCCGTTTCCTGGCCCGAGTTGGCGCTGTAGGTCACCCACTGCGCGTCGGCGCTCCAGACCGGGCTGGTCTCCGACGACGGATCGAAGGTGAAGCGGGCGCCCACCTCGCGCGAGCGCTCGTAGATCCAGATGTCGAACGTGCCGGTGCGCTCGTCGGCCTGCGAGATCGCGACCCTCTGGCCGTCGGGCGCCAGGGCGATCCCCTGCGGGCTGAGCATGACCGGCGGCAGCACCTGCACCGGATCGCCCGCGAGGTCGTACCAGTGCAGCCGGTGCTGGCCGAAGATGCCCCCGCCGGTCACGTAGGCCAGCACCCCGGCGTCGTTGGCCGAGACGATGCCCACGTGGGCGGCCAGCAGCGAGAGCACGTCGCCCAGCAGCGGACGCGGCGGGCCGGTGAACTCCAGCCGGTCGGCCGAGAACGGCCGGGCCATGAGGTTGTTCTCGTGGACATGCAGGAGCGACCCGCCGGCGTACACGGCGTTGGTCTGCGAGGCGAGCAGCTCGCGGCCCTGGCCGCCGTCGGGCGTCGTCACGCGCAGGGTGGTCTCGCGGCCGGTCTCGCGGCCGTCCTGCGTGCGCCAGGCGAGGTAGATGAAGTGCTCGCCGTCGGGCAGCCACTGCGGGAAGCGATGCGAGCGCACGAGCGAGTCCGCGGACACGAACGTGATCTCCCGCGGCTCGCCGCCGGTGGCCGGCACCTCGTAGATCGATGAGGCGTGGCTGGGCGCGAACAGGACCCGGTCGTCCGCGTTCCAGCTGCCGCCCTTGCCGTTGGATGCCGTCGCGATGGCGACGACCGGTCCCCCGGCGATGTCGACTCGCGCGAGATCGTTGTCCTGGAAGAAGGCCACCTCCCGGCCGTCGGGCGACCAGAAGGGGTACGCCGCCCCCTCCGTGCCGGCGATGGGGCGCGCGGCCGACCCGGCCAGGGTGTGCACGTAGAGCCGGATCGTCCCGGTGGAATCGACCCCCGAGTACGCGACGTGCCGCCCGTCGGGCGAGACCGTGACCGGGCCCGGCGCGGTGGGATCCAGATGCAGGGCGACCTGTTCCGGCAGCGGAAGCTGCGACTGGACCAGCGGCGGCGCCGGCGGCGGCGGCCCCAGGCGTCCGGCGAACCCCAGCATCGCCACCGACCCCAGCAGCACCGCGAGCACCGCCGTCAGGACCCACGGCAGCCGCGCCGAGCGCGCGGTCGGCGTCGTGGGCTGCAGGCCGACCCCGGAATCCGCACGGGGCGCCTCGAAGAACGACGACGAGCCGTCCTCGAGCGCGATCCGCACCTCGCCGATGTCGCGCAGGCGCGTCTGGGGGTCCTTCTGCAGGCAGCGCCGGATCAGCTGGACCAGCACCGGCGGCGTCGCCTCGGGCAGCAGGTCGAAGTCGGGGTCCTGGCGCAGGATCGCGGCCATCGTGTCCGATGCGGTCTCACCGGCGAAGAGCTTCTGCGCGGTGAGCATCTCGAAGAGGATCACGCCGAAGGCCCAGATGTCGGTGCGCCGGTCGACCTCGTAGCCGCGGGCCTGCTCGGGGCTCATGTAGGCCGCCGTGCCGAGCACCGTGCCCGGCCGCGTGAGGTCCTGCGGCACGGTGGCCTGGGTCATGGCCGGCGCGTCGGACACGCTCGTGCCGACCTGATCGAAGGCGCGTGCGAGGCCGAAGTCGAGGATCTTCACCCGGCCGTCCGGCCCGAGCTTGATGTTGGCGGGCTTGAGGTCGCGGTGGATGATACCGCGCTCGTGCGCGAACTCCAGCCCGCGCGCGAGCTGCCGCGCGATGCGCTCGACCTCGTCGGGATCGAGGGGCCCGGCGCCGAGGCGCACGCTCAGGTCGTCGCCCCCGGCGAGCTCCATCACCAGCACGGGCTGACCGTCGATCTCCTCGAGCCCGTAGATGCTCGCGATGTTCTGGTGCTGGAGCGCGGCGAGCAGGCGGGCCTCGCGCTCGAACCGTCCGAGCCGGTCCCGGTCGCCGCCCATCTCGGCCGGCAGGATCTTCAGCGCGACGTCGCGCTCGAGCCGACCGTCACGCGCGCGGTAGACCTCGCCCATGCCGCCCCGACCGATCAGGGACTGGACCTCGTAGGGGCCGATGGACTCGCCGATCATCGATGAAACCTCTCATCGTGCCAGGGGGGGGTGAACACGATCTCGGACAAATTCAGCCAACAACGTAGACGGCGGCTGGAGGCACGGCAACGCCGGCACCCTGAATTTCGGTTCATGCCTAGACATCAAAACCCAAAATCAAAAACAATCTCGCATAAATGACCTTGTTTTCTGCAACTTGCAGCACCTAGTTCCGTATCTCGCCCGGTGCCGGAACCAGCGGAGCGCCCCCACCCGACGCTCCGCCGACGCGAAGAAGCTCACCGTGTTCCACCGCATCTCCTGCGGCCGCCGACGTGGCGGCCACCGCATCGCGCTTCTGATGATCCTGCTCGCGACCACGGCCCTCGGCGCCGGCTCCCTCGACCAGCGCCTGCCCCGCCTGATGCGCCTGGGCGACGTCCCCGGCCTGAGCCTCGCGATGGTCCGCGGCGACTCCATCACGTGGAGCACCGCCCGCGGCGTGCGAGACGCGCGGACCCGGGGTCCGGTCGACGGCGAGACCGTCTTCGAGGCGGCATCGCTGAGCAAGACCGTGTTCGCCTACCTCACGCTCCGCCTGGTCGACCGCGGGGTGATCGACCTGGACACACCCCTCGTCCGATACGTGCGCTACGATCGTCTGGTCGGTGATCCGCGCCACGGGCGCGTGACCGCCCGCATGTGCCTCTCGCACACCACCGGCCTGCCCAACTGGGGCACGCGCTTCGTGGCCGAGCCCGGCACGCGGTTCACCTACTCCGGCGAGGGCATCCGCTACCTCCGGAAGGCCCTCGAAGCGGTCACCGGCCGCACGCTCGAGCAGCTCGCCCGGCGCGAGGTGTTCGAGCCGCTCGGAATGTCACGGAGCAGCTACCTCTGGCGACCGCGATTCGCCGGCAACCGCGCCACGGGCCACGATCGCCAGGGACGGCCGCAACCCCGGCGCCGCTGCCCCGACGGCAGCGCGGCGGCCAGCCTGCACACGACCGCGACCGACTACGCGCGGTTCCTGCGGGCGTGCCTCGCCGGCGAGGGCCTGTCGGACGCCTCGCATCGCCAGCTCCTCGAGCCCGAGGTCCGCGCCGACCTGGGCGGGCCGGCCGCCGCCCGGAGCCACCTCGGCTGGTCGCTCGGCTGGGGCACCATGGACGGTCCCGACGGCCCGCTCATCTGGCAGTGGGGCGACAACGGCGACACGGTCGCGCTGGCCGTCGCCGACCCGTCGACGGACGAGGGCCTGATCTACTTCGCCAACAGCGCCACCGCCCTGTCCATCGCGCACGAACTCATGGCCGAGATCACGCCCGCGCGACCCTGGAACCTCGAGGCCCTCGGTTACGAGCGGTACGACAGCCCGCAGCGAGTCGCCCGTTTCGAGCAGCTCGCCCGACGGGCCCTCCAGCGGCGCGAGTGGACGCGCGCGGGCACGATCCTGCAGGACCTGCTGGCCATGCGGCCGGATCACGACTGGGCCGCCGCGCGCCTGCATCAGCTGCAGCGGTGGCTGGCCGAGCAGAAGCGACGGGACGACGGTCGCGGCTAGCGGGCGGCCGCGTCGGCGGGCCCCACCGCATGATGCTCGACGTCGCCCTCGCGACGCGGGTCGAGGCCGAGGTAGCGCGACAGCAGCGAGACCGCGAGGTAGATGATCGGCGTGTCGAGCAGCGCGGCGAGCAGCTTGAAGGCATACCCCGTGGCGATGAAGACCCACAGCTGCGGCCAGATCGGCTCGGCCGCGTCGATCGGCAGCGCCGCGGCGTAGAAGTGCGTGATGGTGATCACCGCGAAGGTGTCGACGAACTGGCTGACCACGGTCGAGCCGTTGTTCCGGATCCAGAGGTGCCGGCCGCGCGTCAGCCACTTCCAGAAGTGGAAGAGCTGCACGTCGACGAACTGCGCGCAGAGATAGGCTATCATCGAGGCGGTCACCGCGCCGAACGTCAGCCGCCGGATGGTGAAGAACGCCTCCTCGGTGGGACCGCCGCCCGGTAGCGCGCCCCCCAGCCACATGATCCCCACCACCCACACGTTGATCACCAGGCCGAGCAGCACGATGAAGTTCGCGCGGCGCCGCCCGTAGAACTCGCTGATCAGGTCGGTGCACAGGAAGGTCAGCGGATAAGGCAGCACGCCCACCGCCACGGCGAAGCTCACGTCGCCCCAGCTGCCCCACTGCCAGCCCGTGGCCTCGGTCCACGAGCCGAGCACCACGAAGCGGCTGATGCCCAGGATGTTGAGCATGGCCAGGGTGCCGAGGAACAGGCCGCTGAGGGTGAGCAGGAGACGCATGCGACGCTCCTGCAGGACGGCGGCCGGGGTGGTCGTGGCGGCGGGTCGATCGTGGTGGGTCAAGCCGGGAATCCTCGAGGATGGCCGTGAACGGATCGCCCGTCACGTTAACCGAAGCCGGGAGGCGTGCCCACCTTCGGCTCGCGCTCCGAGATCCGTTCCCAACCGTGCGAATGAGCGACCTTGCCGGAATCCTGGTCCGGGACGACTCTGATACGTCGTCGCTCCACCCGGGACATGGAGGTCACCCGTGGTGATCAGGATCATCCCCGCGCTCGTGCTCACGCTCGTCGCCGCCACCACCCATGCCGGCACCATCCTCAACGCCCTCGGATCCGGCCCGCTCGCACCGGGTTGGTCGGGGGGGCTGAACGGGCGCTGGACCGCCAGCGGCGGCAACACCGAGAAGGTGCTCCTCGACACCGGCGCGCGGGTGCAGTGGCGCGGCGCGCGCGACCGCCTGCGCTGGCAGGTCTCCGGCAGCTACGAGGAGAGCGACAACGCGGTGAAGGCCCGCGAGCTGGTCACCCACCTGCGCCACAACCGCGACCTCGGGGGACGCTGGGCGACCGTCGCGTTCGCCCAGCTACAGAGCGACGCGTTCCAGGATCTCACCTCGCGCTGGCTCCTGGGCGCCGGGGCGCGTCTCGACGTGGTCTCCGACGATCGCGGACGGCTCGCGGTGGGCGCCACGCCGATGCTGGAGCTCGAGCGCCTCGATGGCGAGGACGCGCACACCGCGCGCGGCCGGCTCTCGACATTCGTCAGCCTCACCCACACCCTGAGCGAGACCGCGCGCCTGGCGGCGGTCGGGTTCTGGCAACCCCTGTTCGCCGACCCGGGCGACATGCGCGCCACCGCCGACGTCACGCTCGCGGTCGACGTGACCGGCCGCGTGGACGTCGAGCTGGGCGCATCGATGCAATACGACTCCGAACCCCCGCCCGGCGTCGACGGGACCGACTGGAGCACCTACGCCGGGTTCGGGATCGATCTCTGATCTGACGTCCGTCGAGGAGGACCTTCATGCACACCGTGGCCTCGATCATCGACATCCATGCACGCTGCCACCGGAGCTTCGCCACCCTGCTCGACCACTGCCGCGAGTTCGAGGCCGGAGAGGTCCAACGCGAGCTACCGGGTTTCGGCTATGCGACCGTGCATGCCCAGCTCCACCACGCCCTGGGCGCCGAGCGCTACTGGGTCGGCGTGCTCGAGGGACGGATCATCATCGACGACGATGCGGAGGCGTATCCGACGGTCGTCGACCTCGAGCGGCTGCGTGGCGACGTCTTCGCCGCGACCGAGGCGTTCCTGGCCGGCTGCGACGAGGCCGGGCTGAACGCACCGCGCCCGGTCCGCACCTGGCGCGGCGACGATCTGCTGCTCGCCCCCGCACCGGTGGTCCTGCGCACGCAG
>WJIQ01000016.1 GCA_014730255.1 bacterium
GATCCCGAGACCCTGCTGGTGGTCGACGCCAACACGGGCCAGAACGGCCTGGCGCAGGCCAAGATCTTCGCCGAGACCGTGCCGGTCGAGGGCCTGATCCTCACCAAGCTCGACGGGACGGCCAAGGGCGGCATCGTCGTCGCCATCGCCGAGACGCTCGGCCTGCCGGTCCTCTACGTCGGCATGGGCGAGACGGTCGAGGATATCGAGCCGTTCGACGCCGAGACGTTCTGCGACGCCCTGTTCTCCGAGTGGGGGGAGGAGGTCGACGGCGACGAGTGACGCGGCGTGGGGGCGGGGCCATGGACCAGGAGGGCGGCTGGAAAACGCTTCGCGAATGTTCCGGCCGCCCTCCTGGTCCATGGCCCCGCCCGCCGTGTCACTCGTCGCCGCCGACGCCGGAGCAGCCGATCTCGCCCGCGGCCCACTCGCCGGAGACCACCAGGTGCAGCTGGTCGATGGCGGTCACGCCGTCGGGGATGGTGAACGCGACGGTGCGCGTGCTCGGGTACCCGAAGTCCGGCTCCAGCCCGTCCAGCATCTCGTACTCGCCCGCGAGCCCCGGCAACGGCACCTCCACCGCCCCTCCGACGGCGACCACCAGCCCCACCAGAACCAGCCCGCCCCCGATCCCCTTCCTCGGCATCCCCCCTCCGATCGAGCCCACTCCATTCCACCACACCGCCTCTGAGTCACCCGCACCCACCGTCGCGACATCGAGGGGTGGGGGCAGGAAAATTCGCGAAGCGTTTTCCAGCCCCCACCCCTCGATGTCGCGGCAGCCGAGCGTCGGAGAGGGACAACGGAACCTGTGGGCGAACGATCCGCTGCTCCATAATGCGACTCATGGTCCGGACCGGAGTCGCTTCGCTCATGGGTTCCAGCGGGAGCGTGGTCAACGATGCGGGACCTCCGGCCTCCCGACTGCCGCGCATCACGTTACGGAAATCCCCGAGCGCGCGACAGGGGGGCGTCTTGACTGGCCTGCGGCCGCTGGCTAACTTGGTGCCAGTGATCGTCGCACGACGAGCACGGTCCAGCTTCAGGGCGGGGTGAAAGTCCCCACCGGCGGTGACAGCCCGCGAGCCCGCAAGGGCAGGATCCGGTGGAATTCCGGGGCCGACGGTGACAGTCCGGATGGGAGAAGTTGGGTACGTGGCGAGCGGGAACGCGGCATCGAGCCGCTGAAAACACCTGCTCAAGACCCCCGCTTCCCCCTTCGCGCCACGCTGCTCGAAGGGTTTTTTGATGCCAGAGGAAGGGTCGTCGACGGCGCGTCCACTCGACCGCGACGAGGAATTCATGCTCGAGGCGCTCGGGCTCGCCCGGCGCATCCCGGACCGCCCGTGGCCCAATCCGCCCGTGGGCGCGCTGGTCGTGCGCGATGGCGAGGTCGTCGGTCGTGGCGCGCACGCCGGAGCCGGCCAACCGCACGCCGAGGTCGTGGCCCTCGCCGCGGCGGGAGAGCGGGCCGGCGGGGCGACCCTCTACTGCACCCTCGAACCCTGCAACCACCATGGCCGGACGCCGCCCTGCAGCGAGGCGATCCTCGCCGCGGGGATCGGCCGCGTGGTCCATGCGGTGGCCGATCCCAACCGGTCGGCCACCGGCGGAGCCGCCCGACTGCGCGACGCCGGCGTCGCCGTCCGCGGGGGCGTGCTCGCCGCCGAGGCGCTCGAGCTCATCTGGCCCTACGTCTGCTCCGACCAGTTCGAGCGGCCGTACATCGAGCTCAAGACCGCCACCAGCCTCGATGGCCGCTTCGGACCCGCCGGCGCCACCGGTGGATCGCCGGCCTACCTCACCGGCGAGGCGGCGCGGCGCGACGTCCACGACCGCCGACGCTGGGTCGACCTCGTGCTGGTGGGCCACGGCACCGCGCGGCAGGATCGGCCGCGCCTGGATACGCGCCTGGCGAGCGAGCCGCCGCTCGGGCCGTCCGCGCCGCCCCTGGCGGGCGTCGTCGCCCGGGACGGCGGCCACGACGCGCCCCTGGATCGGGACCACTGGCTCGTCTTCCACGCCGACACCGGTCCGGTGCACCTGGCCGTCGACGCGACCGGCGTGCCGTGCCACACGCTGCCGGGCGGGGCGGTCGATCCGCGCGACCTGGTCGGCGCCATCACCGCCCGCGGCCTGCACGCGATCATGCTCGAGGGCGGACCGCGGCTCGCGGCGGCGTTCCTGGCGCTGGGCCTCGTCGACCGCTGGATCCAGTACGTGGCCCCGTGCGTGGTGGGCGAGGGGCCGATCTGGCCGGACTGGACCGCGGCCGGCGACGCGGACGGCTGGTCGCTGACGCGCGTGGACCGCATCGGTCGCGACGTCCGCATGATCTGGGACCGGCGGGACTTCGCCAGCACCCTCGCGATCCTCGCCGCCGCAGGAGGCCGCTGATGTTCACCGGGCTGATCCGCGAGATCGGAACCCTGCGCCGCCTGGTGCCCGGCCGGGAGTCGACACGGCTGGACATCCGGGCGCCGCGCACCGCCGGCGACCTGGCCGCCGGCGACAGCCTCGCCGTCGATGGCATCTGCCTGACCGTCACCGGCACGCGCGGCGAGGTCGTCACCGTGCAGGCGGCGGTCGAGACGCGCCGGGTGACGACCCTGCGCCGCTGGCGGATCGGCCGGCGCGTGCATCTCGAGCCGGCCCTGCGCGCGGGCCAGGCGCTCGACGGGCACCTGGTGCTCGGCCACGTCGACGGCACGGGCCGGATCGCCCGCGTCGCGCGGCGTGGCGACAGCCTGCTGATGACCGTCCGCTGCGGGGGGCGGCTCGCGGCCTGGCTCATGCCCAAGGGATCGGTCGCCGTCGACGGCGTCTCGCTCACCGTCGACGAGGGGCCGCACACCGACCGCTTCACGGTGAACCTGATCCCGTACACCCTGCAGTGGACCCGCTTCGCGCAGGCCCGCACCGGCGACGAGGTGAACCTGGAGATGGACGTCCTGGTCAAGGCCGCGCGCACCGGCCGGACGGCCGAGGCGTTCGGGGCGCTCGGCGGTGCGGACGATCGCGCCGCCAGCGACGGCAAGGATCGCAGCATCCCATCGCTCGCCTACATCCTCGACCGCGGCTTCGGCCGCAAGGGGCGCTCATGAACGACCGGATCCCGCTCGACGGCATCGACGAGGCGCTCGACGCGCTGCGCGCCGGCGAGATCATCATCGTGGTCGACGACGAGGACCGCGAGAACGAGGGCGACTTCATCATGGCCGCCGAGAAGGTCACGCCCGAGGCCATCAACTTCGTGGCCAAGCACGGGCGTGGCCTGGTCTGCCTGGCCGCCACCAGCCAGCGCATGCAGCAGCTCGACCTCGAGCCCATGGTCGAGAACAACACGGCCGCCCTGGCGACCCACTTCACCGTGAGCGTCGACGCCGCCGAGGGCACGACGACGGGCATCAGCGCCCATGACCGCGCGCGCACCGTGCAGGTGTTCATCGACCCGCACACCCGCCCCGAGGACCTGGCCCGGCCCGGCCACATCTTCCCCCTCGAGGCCCAGCCGGGAGGCGTCCTGCGGCGGGCCGGGCACACCGAGGCCGCGGTCGATCTCTGCCAGGCGGCCGGCCTGTACCCGGCGGGCATCCTCTGCGAGATCATGGCCGACGACGGGTCGATGGCCCGGCTGCCCGAGCTGCGCGAGATCGCCGACCGTTTCGACCTGAAGCTGGTCTCCATCGCCGACCTCATCCGCTGGCGACGTGGCCACGACCGGCTGGTCGAGCGCGTTGCCGACGCCAGCCTGCCCACGCGGTTCGGCGACTTCCGCCTCGTCGCGTACGACTCGCGCGTCGACGGCCAGACCCACCTCGCGCTGGTGCGGGGCGAGATCGATCGCCGCGAGGAGGTCCTGGTGCGCGTGCACTCGGAGTGCATGACCGGCGACCTGTTCCACAGCCTGCGCTGCGACTGCGGCGAGCAGATGGAGGCGGCCCTGAAGGCCATCGACGCCGCCGGCCGCGGGGTCCTGCTGTACATGCGCCAGGAGGGGCGCGGCATCGGCCTGGTGAACAAGCTCAGGGCCTACAACCTCCAGGACGCCGGCGCGGACACCGTCGACGCCAACCACGAGCTCGGATTCCCGGACGATCTGCGGGAGTACGGCATCGGCGCGCAGATCCTGCGCGACCTGGGCGTGCGCCGCATGAAGCTGATGACCAACAACCCGCGCAAGGTCGTCGGCCTCGAGGGTTACGGCATCGAGATCACCGGGCGGGTCCCCATCGAGATCCGCCCCAACCTGCGCAACCTGCGCTACCTCGAGACCAAGAAAGAGCGCATGGGACACCTGCTGGAGCATCTCGAGGACTCCGGACAGGAGAGCCAGGCCTAGCCGAGGCGGGCCGAGGAGACGACATGGGCAAGACCTTCGAGGGTCGGTTCGACGCGCGCGGTCAGCAGATCGCGCTGGTCGCCAGCCGCTTCAACGATTTCTTCACCTCCGAGCTGGTCGAGGGGGCGCGTGACTGCCTGCGGCGGCACGGCGTCGAGGACGCGCAGGTCGAGACCTGCTGGGTGCCCGGCGCCTTCGAGGTGCCGCTGGCCGCCAAGCGCTTCGCGCAGACCGGTCGCTACGCCGCGGTCATCTGCCTCAGCTGCGTGATCCAGGGCGACACGCCGCACTTCCATTACGTGGCCAGCGAGCTGACCAAGGGCATCGCCCAGGTCAGCCTCGATGCCGACGTGCCGGTGGTCTACGGGGTCGTCACGGCCGAGACCCTCGACCAGGCCATCGAGCGCTCGGGAACCAAGGCGGGCAACAAGGGGTTCGACGCCGCGCTCACCGCGCTGGAGATGATCGACCTGTTCGCGCGCATCGACGCGGGCTAGACCTTGCGACGCCCGGCAGCCGGGCCCATAATCCCAGGTTCGTGGCGCGTCCATGTCGGGCACGCCCACCGGAGCGGAGAACACATCGTGGGTAAACGCAGCAAGGGCCGCGCGTTGCTGTTGCAGGCCATGTACGCCGCGCGCATCAGCGACCGCACCCTCACCGACTGCCTCGAGGAACAGATCGAGCGCCGCGAGTCGGCCCCCGAGACGGCCGAGTTCGCGCGGCGCGTGGCCCGTCGCGTGATCAACCACGGCGAGGAGCTCGAGGCCAGCGTGGCCCCGCTGCTGGCCAACTGGGACATCGAGCGGGTCGGCCTGCTGGAGCGGCTGATCCTGACGCTCGCGCTGGCGGAGCTGCGGTACTTCCCGGAGGTGCCGTACCGCGTGGCCATCAACGAGGCCTGCGAGCTGGCGCGCTCGTTCTGCGACGAGAACGCCGTCCGCTTCGTCAACGGCGTGCTCGACCGGGCGGCGGCCGACCTCAGGGCCGCCGACGCGACCGCGCCCGGCGGGGATCGCGACCGGGGGGCGGACCAGGCGTGAGAGAGTCGACCCCGCGCCACTGGCAGGAATTCTGGGAGGAGGCCGATCGCCATGGCCTCGAGGACGTCTACGACAACGACGGCCGCCTGGTGCGCGAGATCGCCGCGCTGGGCCCCCTCGCGGGCAAGCGCATCCTCGAGGTGGGCGCCGGTACGGGGCGCGACGCGGTGGCCCTGGCGCGCGCGGGCGCCGAGGTCTACACCCTCGACTACGTCGCCGGGTCGCTCGGCCTGATCGAGCTGGCCGCACGGGATGCCGGCGTCACCGTGGCCCTGGTCTGCGGCGACGGCCTGGCGATGCCCTTCGCCGACGACTCCTTCGACGTGATCTTCCACCAGGGCCTGCTCGAGCATTTCCGCGACCCGATGCCGCTGCTGCGCGAGAACGTGCGGGTCCTCAGGCCCGGCGGCATGCTCGTGGTCGACGTGCCGCAGACCTTCCACTACTACACCGTCGGCAAGCAGGTCCTCATCCGGCTCGGCCGCTGGTTCGCCGGCTGGGAGACCCAGTTCACCGTCGGCGAGCTGGAGCGGCTGATGCGCGATGCCGGCACGGACATCGCCCGCAGCTACGGCGACTGGATGGTGCCCGGGCTGTGGTACCGCGCGCTCCGGAAGGTCGTCCTGCGGCACACGGGCAAGCGACTGCCCAAGTACCCCGAGCCGATCTGGCCGCTGGGACCGCTCGGTCGGAGCTGGCGGCGCACGTTCGGCCGGACGCGGCTGTCGCTCTACACCACGCCCACGATCGGGGTGATCGGCCGCAAGCGCGGGAGCCCCGCGTGAGGATCCTCGCGGTCAACTGGCGTGACATCGGCGATCCCCTCGGTGGGGGCGCCGAGCAGCACCTGCACCACATCCTCGCCGGGGCGGTGGCGGCCGGCCACGAGGTCGAGCTGGTCTGCTCCGCGTACGAGGGCGCGCCCGCCGAGGACGAGATCGACGGGGTCCGGATCCGTCGCCACGGCGACTGGCGCGTCGCCAACTTCCTGCTCCCGGGCATGGTGCGTCGCCGGCTGCGCGAGGAGTCCTGGGACCTCGTCCTCGAGGACATCAACAAGATCCCGTTCTACACGCCGCTCTACGCCGGTCCGGTGCCGGTGCTGGCGGTGGTGCCGCACCTGTTCGGCCGGACGATCTACCGGGAGACCAACCCGCTGGCGGCCACCTACGTCTGGGCGGGCGAGTGGCCGCTGCCGCTGGTCTACCGGCGGGCCTGGTTCGAGGTCATCAGCCCCTCGACGCGCGACGACCTGATCGCCCGTGGCCTGCCGGCCGACCGGATCGAGGTCGTCTATTGCGGCCTGGAGCACGACCGGTTCCGGCTCGACGCCCCGCCGCCGCGGGACGAGGCGCCCCTGGTCGTGTGCTGGTCGCGCCTGCGACGGTACAAGAGCAACGACGTCGCGGTGCGGGCCTTCGGCCACATCGTCAGGGAGTTCCCCGCCGCCACGATGAAGATCATGGGGCGCGGGCCGGACGAGGCACGGTTGCGACGCCTGACGGCCGACCTCGGCCTCGAGGGCCGGGTCGAGTTCACCGGACACCTTCCCTGGGACGAGCTGGTCACCCTGCTGCATCGCGCCCACGTCTTCCTGAACCCCAGTCCGAAGGAGGGCTGGGGGCTGACCGTGATCGAGGCCAACCAGTGTGGCGTGCCGGTGGTCGCGAGCGACCGGCCGGGTCTGCGCGACTCGGTGCGCGACGGGCAGACCGGTCGGCTGGTGCCCTACGGCGATCCGCGCGCCATGGCCCAGGCGGCGCTCGAGCTGCTGCACGACCGCGACCTCTGGGCCTGTTACAGCGAGGCGGCGCGCACCTGGGCGGCGAGCTTCAGCTGGCCGCGCTGCATCGACGAGACCCTCGACCTCTGCGCGCGCATCGTCGCCGCGAGCGGGGGGCGCGCCTGATGCGGCAGCACCTGATCTTCCTGATCAAGCTCGTAGTGAGCGTCGGGCTGCTGGCGCTGGTCCTGTCGCGGCATTCGCTGAGCGAGGTCACGGCCGCCCTGGTCTCGCCTCGCTGGGGCTGGCTCGTGGCGGCGGTCCTGGTCTACCTGCTATCGGTGATCGGCGGGGCGATGCAGTGGTCGTGGCTGCTGCGTGCGTCGGGGCTGCGGACCGCGCCGGGCGAGATCCGCCGGCTGTACTTCATCGGGCTCTTCTTCAACAACTTCCTGCCGGCGAACATCGGCGGCGACGCCTACAAGATCGTCGACCTCGGCCGTCAGGAGGGCTGCCCGGGACGGGTCTTCTGCGTCACCCTGCTCGACCGCCTGCTGGGCCTGAGCGCGCTGACGGTGGTCGCGGTCCTGGCCTGGCTGGTCTGCATCGCGCTCGACGTGGCCCTGCCGTCGCTGGTCTGGATCCTCGCCGCCGTGCTCGTGGGCCTGCTCGTGGTCCTGGCGATCCTCGTCAGCCGCCGCCTGGGACAGCTCGCGCCGCGGCTCCTGGTGCGTCTGCGGCTGCCGACGGTGGCGGCGCAGGTCGGCAACATGGTGGCCGAGTTCGCGGTCTTCCGCCGGCGGTGGCCCTGGCTGGGGCGGGTGTTCGTCTTCTCGATGGGCGTGCAGACGCTGCGGATCGTGGTCCACCTGCTCGTGGCGCACGGCCTGCGGCTGGACCCCTCGACCGGGCAGGCGCTGCAGCTGCTGGTGCTGATCCCGCTGCTGGCCCTCCTGCTCACGCTGCCGGTGACGGTCAACGGGATCGGACTGCGCGAGAAGGGGGCCGAGGGGTTCGTGGCCGCCAACGCCGGCCTGCCGGTGCCCGGGACGGTGGCCATGGAGATGGTCGCCTTCCTGGTCATGGTGCTGGTGAGCCTGACCGGCGGCGTGCTCTGGTGGCGCCGTCGCGGACTCGCCGGCGGGGCCGCCGCCACGACGCGGTCGTCCTGATCGGCGGGAACCCAGGCCGCCGCGAGGGGTACCCAGTCCACCGGGGGCCGGGTGGCGGCGCTTGTGGACCCCGCCCGGCTGTGTTACCTTCTGCCGCCTGAAGTTCTTCGGGTATCGTCGCTTACGTTGGCGCCCGCATGCGCGGCCGATCACGTCAGGGGACCGTCTTGGACCGCACTTGGTATCGCCGGGTGGAGACCTGGCTGCCCGCGCTGGTGCTGGTGACCGCTCTCGGGGTCTACACCGCCACGCTCGGGCCGACCATCGACTTCTGGGACTGCGGCGAATACGTCACCACCAGCCACATCGTCGGCGTCCCCCATCAGCCGGGCACCCCGATGTACGTGCTGGTCGGACGCGTGTTCGACGTGGTCTTCGGCAGTCCCGACCTCGACGAGCCGTCCTTCCGCACGGCCTGGGCGGTCAACTTCATGTCCGCGGTGTTCAGCGCGCTGGCGGTGATGATGGTCTACCTGATCATCGTCCGCGTCGCGCGCGCGAACGATCCGGACGCGGGCTGGCTGGCCCGCGCCGGCGGCCTGGTCGGCGCGTTCTTCCTGCTCTTCTCCGACACGTTCTGGAACAACGCCATCGAGGCCGAGGTCTACGGCCTGGCCGGGTTCATGATGACCTTGCTCACCTGGGTGAGCCTGGTCTGGTACGAACACCGCACCGAGCGCCGGAGCGACTGGCTGCTGCTGCTCCTGATCTACCTCTGCGGCCTGGGGGTGGGCTTCCATCTGGGGTCGCTCCTGGTCTATCCGGCGTTCTTCGTCATGGTCTGGCTGGCGACCGACCGGCAGCTGCCGGTGCTCGACCTGACCCTGGTGAGCATCGGCCTGGCCCTGTTCCTGGCCTCGACCACCTTCGTGACCGACGGCCAGGTGCTGCAGGCGATGGTGATCCTGTTCACCATCGGATGCGTGGTGCGCGCGGCCTGGCCGCAGCTGCGCCGGCTGGCCGGGGCGAGCGACCCGGACGAGCCGGCCTGGCGGCCGTTCGCGCTCTTCGGCCTCTTGCTGTTCATGGTCGGCCTGTCGGTGCACGCCGTCCTGATGATCCGCGCCGGGGCGACGCCCGAGCCGGCGATCAACCAGACCGTGCCCGACGACTTCGCGACCCTGCTCTCGGTGCTGCGCCGCGAGCAGTATCCCCCGCTGAATCCCCTCGAGCGCCAGGCCCCGCTGGCCTTCCAGTTCGGCTACTACTACGACTTCCTGCTGCGCCAGTGGTCCTTCCTGCCGCACCCGGGCGAGTGGCTCGATCGCGCCTCGGTGCTCGTCGGGCCGATCCTGCTGGCGCTGCTCGGCGTCGTGCACACCGTGCGCCGGGCGCGGCCGCTCGTGTGGCTGCTGGTGCTGGGATACCTGATCAACGCCGACGGCCTGACCCTGTACCTGAACTTCACCGACGAAGAGGTGCGCGAGCGCGACTACTTCTACTTCGCGGCCTTCCTCTTCGGCAGCGTGTTCATCGGCCTGGGCA
Source organism: bacterium (assembly GCA_014730255.1). Lineage (GTDB taxonomy): Bacteria > Krumholzibacteriota > Krumholzibacteriia > LZORAL124-64-63 > LZORAL124-64-63 > Glo-17. The sequence goes on from WJIQ01000016.1 coordinate 9,766, forward strand.
CCGCGGCGCTCCTGCGCTGGACCAGCGGGCCCCTGGGTCGGACGCTCGACCAGTTGCAGCGGGACGTGATGCCGCCGCCGCCCGCGCGGCCGTTCGTGCTCAACGGCTTCGTCTTCCGGGTCCTGGTGGCGTTCGTGGTCGCCCTGGTGCTCATGGCCGTGATCGGCGCCGAGACCAAGGCGGGCTGGCTGGGGCTGTTCCTGTTCGGCGCCGTGTTCGTCGGCCTCGGCTGCGCGCGATGGCTGGACAGCCTGGGCGTCGGCGGGTCCGGCGGCGTGATCTGGAACGAGAAGCCCTGGGCCTGGCAGTTCGGGATGCTCGCCGGGCTCGTGGGCATGGTGCTCGCCGCCGCGTGGGTCCTGTGGCTGTTCGCCACGCCGAGCGACCGCGTGTTCGTGCTGGGCATCTACGTCGCGCTGATGGGGGGCGCCGTGCTCCCGTACGGCGAGCGCCGGGCCACGGCCCGGCCGGCCGCCGAGATCGAGTGGCCGCGCGCCGTGCGGGTCGATCCGCTGAGCGGGATCGCCGCCGGCGCACTCGTCTTGCTCGCGGCGCTGCCGCTGGTCTGGTCGCTGGGCCCGGACACGCACCGCAAGTGGTTCACGCACGACCGCAGCGAGAACCGCATCGCGTACGAGTACGCCTACAACATCCTCGCCGGCCTCGATGAGAATGCGATCGTCTTCACCAACGGCGACAACGACACGTTCCCGATCTGGTACCTGCAGGAGGTCGAGCACTTCCGCCGCGACGTGACCGTGGTCAACCTCTCGCTGGTGAACCTGCCCTGGTACGTCAAGCAGCTCAAGCGTCTGCCCGTGCCGGTGGCCCTGAGCTACACGAACCAGGAGATCGACGCGCTGCGGCCGCGCCTCTACCGGGACCAGGACAGCGGCCAGGTGATGGTCTACCCCGTGCGCGAGTACGTGGTGCAGGACATCGTCGAGACCAACCGGCGTCAGCGCGACCCGCGGCCGGTGTTCTTCGCCGTCACGATCCCGCGCGGGAACATGGCGCGGTACTACCCGTTCCTGCAGATGGAGGGCCTGGCCTACCGCCTGACCGAGACGCGCAGCGACGACGGCATGCCGTCGACCGATCCGGATCGCCTGCTGGTCAACGTCCTGGGCGCCTACGAGCTCGGCGCCGTCACCACCGGCGACAACGAGGCGCGCCTGGACCGGTTCGCCGCCGAGGCGGGCTGGTCGACCGAACAGCCGCGCGGCCACTACCTCACGGACGATCCGATGCCCGAGGGGCTCGATCTCGCGGCGCTGCTGGACATGGTGGGCGAGAATCGCACCGACGTGTACCGGAACCCGTCCACCGAGAACCTGCTGGGCAACTACCCGGCGAGCATCGCCCGCGCCGGGTTCACCTACCTGTCGATGGCCGAGGAGCTGCGCCAGCCTGACGGCACGCTCGCCGACACCGACACGCTGGTCTACGACCGGCTCACCGACCGGGCGATGATCGCCTACGAGCTCTCGCTCCGGTTCGACCCGGACAACAGCCTGGTCGCGGCCGGCTACTATCCCGCGCTCCTGATCGAGCGAGGCCGGCTCGACAGCTCGCTGTCGTACCTCTCGCGCGTGCGAGGCCGGTTCCCGCCGGAGGTCGAGGAGGCGGCGGTCCTCTCGGGCATGCGCAGCCTGGTCGCCCTGGAACAGTACGACCTCGCCCTGGCCTGGATCGAGACCGAGCTGGCCGAGGATCCGACCTGGCGCCTGGGCTACGAGCTGCAGTTCCGCATCCACGAGTCGGCCGGCAACGTGGGCGCGGCGGCCGCGGTGGTCGACCGCTGGCGCGAGGTCACCGGCGAAGACGATCCGGTGATGCGCCGCCAGCTCGAGAGGATGCGTGAGCGGGCGGGCCAGCAGGAGCGCGACAACGTGGAGCAGCGCCTGCGCGACAGCGGCGCCCTGCCGGAGGATCGCAAGTGAGCGGCCTGGACTGGGACGGCCTGCGCCAGGAGCTGCCCGCGCCGGTGTCCGAGCTGCTCGCCGAGGGCACGCCGGTCGTGGTGACCGGCTGCGCCGGATTCATCGGCAGCCACCTGACCGGGGCATTGCTGGCGCTGGGGTGCGAGGTCACGGGCGTCGACTCGCTCACCGACTACTACGACGTGGCGCAGAAGCGGGCGAATCTCGCCGGGCCGCTGGCCTCGCCGGACTTCTGTTTCCGCGAGAGGGATCTCAACGACCTCGACCTGAGGATGCTGCTGACGGGCAAGCGTGTCTGCTTCCACCTCGCCGCCCAGGCGGGCGTGCGGGCGAGCTGGGGGGCGGAGTTCACGCGCTACCTCGACTGGAACGTGCTCGCCACGCAGCGGCTGCTGGAGGCCTGCCGGCACGAGGACGTCCGCGACGATCTCGTCCGCGTCGTCTACTCGAGCAGCAGCTCGGTCTACGGCGATCAGCCGCGCTATCCGGTGACCGAGGACGACCTGCCCATGCCGCGCTCGCCTTACGGGGTGAGCAAGCTCGCCGCCGAGCATCTGTGCGTGCTGTACGGCGAGAACTACGGCGTGCCCACCACCAGCCTGCGCTACTTCACGGTCTACGGACCGCGCCAGCGCCCGGACATGGCCTTCCGGAAGTTCCTGGAGGCGGCCCTCGACGGCCGGCCGTTCAGCATCTACGGCGACGGCGCGCAGACGCGCGACTTCACCTTCGTCCGTGACGCGGTGCGGGCCAACCTGCTGGCCACCGTGGCGCCCGACGTGACCGAGGTGGTCAACATCGGTGGCGGCTCGCGGGTCTCCCTGCGCGAGGCGCTCGATGTCCTCGCCACCGAGCTCGCCGCCCGCGTGCCGGGCGCCGGGCCGGAGATCCTCCGTGAGGAGACCGCGCGCGGCGACGTGCGGCACACCGCGGCGGACGTCTCGCGGGCGGCCGAGCGGATCGGCTGGCGGCCGGCCGTCGCGCTCGGCGACGGCCTCGCGGCCGAGGCCGCCTGGACGGTGGCACGAAGGAGCGGGCATGACGCCGGATGAGAGGATCCTCACGCCGGACAGCCGGGTGGTGACGCCCGGGGAACGGATCGACCTCTCGGTCGTGGTGCCGGCCTGGAACGAGGCCGACTCGTTGCCCGAACTCACCCGGAGGATCGCCCTGGCGGTCGCGCCCCTGGATCTGGACTGGGAGGTGCTGGTGGTCGACGACGGGTCGGTGGACACGACCTGGGAGACGGTCGAGCGCCTGCACGTCGATCAGCCGCGCGTCCGCGGGCTCCGCTTCGCCCGCAATTACGGCAAGGCCGCCGCGCTGGCCGCGGGCTTCGCCGCCGCGCGGGGGGAGCGGATCGTCACCATGGACGCCGACCTGCAGGACGACCCGGACGAGATCCCCGACCTGCTCGCCCGCCTGGACGAGGGCTGGGACCTGGTCAGCGGCTGGAAGCAGGACCGCAAGGACACCTGGGTGAAGAACAACTCCAGCAAGCTCTTCAACTGGGCCACCGGTCGGATGTGTGGCCTGCGCCTGCACGATTTCAACTGCGGCCTGAAGGCCTATCGCCGGGCCGTGACCGATCGCGTGCGTCTCTACGGCGAGATGCACCGGTACGTGCCGGCGCTCGCGCACCTGGAGGGGTTCCGCGTCACCGAGATGCCGGTCCGCCATCACCGCCGCAAGTTCGGCGCGACCAAGTACGGCTGGAACCGCTTCCTGCACGGTTTCCTGGACCTCCTGACCGTCTACTTCCTGCACGCGCGCGGCACGTCGCCGCTGCACCTGTTCGGACGGTTCGGGGCCCTGTTCGGCGGGGCGGGCCTGGCCATCTCGCTCTACTTCCTGGTCTACTGGGCCACCGGTCATCCGTTGCGCGTGCGGCCGATGCTGGTCGGCGGGCTGGTGCTGATCGTCATGGCGGTGCAGTTCGTCAGCCTCGGGCTCCTGGCCGAGCTGATCGTCGCCGGACGCAAGCCGGAGGCCGCCTACCGGGTGAGCGACCGTGTCTGAGCCCGCACCCCGGTTGCCATCGCTGTGCGTCGTGGTCGTCAACTGGAACGGGCGCGACCTGCTGCCCGATTGCCTCGGCTCGCTCGCCGACAGCGATTACCCCGACCTGCGCGTCATCATGGTGGACAACGGATCGGCCGACCGCTCGGTCGAGTGGACCCGCAAGCACCACCCCGGGGTCGAGATCATCGAGACCGGTGCCAACCTGAGGTGGGCCGGCGGCAACAACGTGGCCCTGCGGCGGCTCGCCGACGAGGGCTGGCCCCAGGATCACGTGCTCCTGCTGAACAACGACACGATCGTGCCCGGCGGTAGCCTGGAGCGGCTCTGCGCCGGGGTCGCGGCCGACGAGCGCGCCTGGGCGGGCACGCCACGGATCGTCTACGCCGACGACCCGTCGCGTGCCTGGTACGACGGCGGCAGGGTCGGTGCCTGGAGCGGCTGGGTCCACCACGCGGGCATCCGTCGCCGGACCGGGACGCTGCCGACACGGGCGCGGCCGGTGGAGTACGGCACCGGATGCGCGCTGCTGGTCACGCGCAAGGGGCTCGCGCACGGCGGTCTGCTCGACGACGGTTTCCACTTCTACGGCGAGGACGTCGATTACAGCCTGCGCTTGCGCCGGCTCGGAGCGGTGATCCGGCACGTTCCCCGGGCCGTGATCCTGCACAAGGTGAGCGTCAGCCTCGGTGCGGTCAGTCCCCGCAAGGCCTACCTGCGCAGCCGCAGCCACGTCCGTCTGCTCGCGCGGCACTGGCCGGCGCGCCGGTGGCCCGTGCTGGGGCCGGCCCAGCTGGTGTACCACGCGGCCCACGTGCTGTGGCACTGCTGGCACGGACGGCCGGCCACCGCGCTGGCGATGATCGACGGGGTGCTGGACGAGATCCGCCACCGGCCGGTGCCGGGGGCGGAAGTGGACAGGTCCGCGGACCCGATGGTAACCTGAGCGACGATTCCGCCCCGGAGGGGGTCCCCGCGAGGAGTTCGACGTGTCCAGGCGCAAACGCAGTTCCCAGTCCGCGGACGCCTCGCGGCCGGCGGCGACGAACCGGTCGGCGTCGGCCGACCCCTCGCCGCCGATCTGGCGACGGCTCGCTCCGCTGGTGCCCTGGCTGGTCGCCTTCGTCCTGGTGGCGGTGCTCTACCCCGGGGCCACCTTCCAGGACCGGGTCTTCGGCAGTGCCGACGCCCTCGCCTCCGACGCGTTCCGGCAGGTCGCCGATCAGGCCCGCGCCGCGGGCGACTACCCGTTCTGGAACCCGTACCTGTTCATCGGCATGCCGACCTTCGGCTCGCTCGCCTACACCCTGGGCGTCTATCCGCCGACCCTGCTCCTCGAGAACCTCCTGCAGAACCAGCTGGGCTTTCCACCGCTGACCTGGATGCTCGCCCACCTGATCCTCGGCGGGGTGGGCGTCTGGTGGCTGCTCGGCCGCTGGCAGGTGCCGTGGGGTGGCCGCCTGCTCGCGTGCGTCGTGTTCCTCTGGTTCGCGCGGGTGGTGGCCTGGGGGGTGCACGGCCACGGGTCCAAGCTCGGCGCGGCGATGGCCATGCCCTGGCTGCTCGGGCTGGCGTGGGAGGTGCTGGCGCGCGGCCGGCTGCGCGCCGTCGGCCTGGCGGCCATCGTGCTCGGCCTGCAGTTCCTGCGCGGACACGTGCAGATCAGCTATTACACGCTGCTCGTCCTGGGCTTCCTGACGGTGTGGAATCTCGTGCGTCCGCTGGCCACGGACGAGGCGCCGCCGCTGCGCGAGCGAGGCCGGCGGTCGGGCCTGATGGCGGTCGCCCTGGCGCTGGGGTTCGCCATGGGCTCGGTGCTGCTGCTACCGGTGCACGACTACGCCGAGATCTCGACGCGTGGCCAGGAGGGCGCCAGCGGCGGCGGACGGACGCCCTACGAGTACGCCACCGACTGGAGCCTGGCCCCCGAGGACCTCGCGGCCACGGTCGTGCCCGGTGCGGCCGGCTTCGGCAAGGCGACGTACGCCGGCCGGATGCCCTTCACCGACTATCCGAACTACCTCGGACTGGTGGTGCTCGGACTGGCGGTCGCGGCGTGGTGGTCGCCGCGGCGTCGCCTCGTGCTGGCGTTCACGGTCACCGCGGCGCTCGGCCTCCTGCTGGCGATGGGGCGGTTCAGCCCGGGGATCTACCAGCTGGCCTACGAGGTGCTGCCCTATTTCACGAAGTTCCGCGTTCCGTCCATGGCGATGGTGGTGCCGGCGCTGCTGCTGGCCGTGCTCGCCGCCCTGGGTGCGACGACCCTCGCCCGCGGCGAGCGGATCGGGATGACCTGGCTCGGGCGCGTTGCCATCGGCGTGATGGTCGTCGGGGCGATCCTGCTGGTTGGCGGTGGCGGCGGCCTGTTCGAGGACGCGTACCGCGACCACCTCTCCGGCCTCGCCGAGCGTTCGGGCAAGCCCACCGCCCCGGCGCTCCTGGCGGCGGCCTGGGACGTGCACTCGGGGCTGCTGGTCCGTCAGGGCCTGGTGGTGATGGTGGCCGGCGCGGCGCTCCTGCTGGCCGCGCGTCGCGACGCGTTCCGGCGCCTGGGCCTCGTGCCGGCGCTGGCGCTGCTCGTGGCGGTGGATCTGGGCTCGGTGGCCCAGCTGGTCACCCATCCCGAGCGGGGGCTGGTCGACGTCGTGCGCACGGCCGACGGTGGCGCCCGTCTGGCCCGGACCCAGCCGCTGGAGCGGCCCTGGCGCCCATCGGACCGGGTGCAGCTGCCACTGGGCCAGGCGCAGGTCCTGCAGCGCGTGGTCGGCCACGATCGCCTGCTTCCTCTCGGACAGGACGCCGGCAGCAACGCCTTCATGACCGCCGGGGTGCGATCGCTCGGCGGTTACCATCCGGCCAAGCCGGCCGCCGCCGAGATCATCCGTCAGCGGCTGTTCGCCGGCATGCCCAGCGGTCCGGTGGCGCGCTGGCTCGCCGCGGCGGCCATCCTGACGCCCGGACCGCTGCCCGCCGAGTCGCTCGAACGCCTGGCGGCCGCCGGCCTGGCGGTCGATCCCGAGGCCATCGACGCCGGCGACCGGACGGTGTACGAGGTGCGCGAGGCGTTGCCGCGGGCGCGCCTGATCGACCGCTGGGAGCCAGTGCCCGCCAGAGGAGACGATCTGGACGGTTTCCTGGACGATCTCGAGGCCGGTCGGCACGACCCCGCGGCCGTGGTGCGGCTGGACCGCGCGCCCGATCCGCCCCCCGAGACCGGCCCGGAACTCCTGCCAGCGCCCGAATTCGTGCGCGACGGCCTCGACGAGGTGGTCCTGGCGGTCGAGACCCCGCGGCCGGCCCTGCTCTTGCTTGCCGATCTTGCCACGGACGGCTGGCGGGTCGAGATCGATGGCGAGGAGGCGCCGCTCCTCGTCGCCGACCACGTCCTGCGCGCCGTCGCCGTGCCCGGGGGTCGACACGAGGTGCGCTTCGAGTACCATGATCCGGCGTTCACGCGCGGATTGATACTGGCCATCTGCGGGCTCGCGATGGCCCTCGTGCTGGTGGTCTGGCCCTGGCTCCGCTCCCTGCGGCAGCCGGTCGCCGCTCCCGTGGGAGATCGCACCGAGCCATGACGACACGATCGAGCTCGACCGAACGCACACGCATCGAACGGCCCATCGTGGTGGTGCCGACGTACAACGAGGCCGAGAACATCGGGCGGCTGGTGCCGCAGATCCTCGCGCAGGACAGCCGGCTGTCCGTCCTCGTGGTCGACGACAACTCGCCCGACGGCACGGCGGACGTGGTGCGACGGCTCCCGGACTACGGCGGCCGGGTCAAGCTCCTCCTGCGCGAGAAGAAGGAGGGGCTCGGCCAGGCGTACATCGCCGGCTTCCAGTGGATCCTGGCCAACACCGACCACGACGCCGTCTTCGAGATGGACGCCGACTTCAGCCACGATCCGGCCGCGCTGCCGCAGTTCCTGCGCGAGATCGCCGTCCACGACCTCGTGCTCGGGTCGCGCTACCTCAATGGCATCACCGTGGTCAACTGGCCGCTCAGCCGGCTCATCCTGTCGGTCGGGGCCAACATGTACGCCAGCATGATCACGGGCCTGCCGCTGAAGGACTGCACCGGTGGCTTCAAGTGCTTCCGCCGCGAGCTGCTCGAGGTCCTGCCCCTGGACCGGATCAAGAGCGACGGCTACAGCTTCCAGATCGAGGTGAACTTCCACGTCTGGAAGCGCGGCTACCGCATCAAGGAGATCCCGATCATGTTCGTCGATCGGCAGGTCGGGACCAGCAAGATGTCCCGCAGGATCATCTTCGAGGCGGCCTGGATGGTCTGGGCCCTGCGCTTCAAGCGCATATCGTAGCGAGGTCTCGTGACCCGGCGTCTGAGCATCGTCATCGTCCACTACAACACGCCCGGCGACCTCGGCCGCTGCCTCGAGTCGCTCGCGGCCCACGCCCCGTCATGCGACCACGAGATCGTCGTCATCGACAACGCCAGCACCGCGTCGGGGCTCGACGAGCTGCAGGCCCGCTTCGCCGAGGTGCGCTGGGTGCGCAACACCGAGAACGTCGGATACGGCAAGGCCTGCAACCAGGGCATGGCGCTCGTGCCGGCCGACTTCCACCTGATCCTCAATCCGGACATCGTCGTCCTCGAGGGGGCCATCGATCGCCTCGTGGCGTTCGCCGCGGACACGCCGCGCGCCGGGATCATCGGCCCGCAGCTGTTGAACGAGGACGGCACGATCCAGGAGTCGTGCCGACGCTTCTACACCTTCTGGACGCTGCTGCTGAGGCGCACGATCCTCGGCAAGCTCCTGCCGAACAGCCGGACGATCCACCGCCACCTCATGCGCGACTTCGACCACCAGACCACCCGTACGGTGGACTGGGTCCTCGGCGGCTGCCTGCTCGTCCGCCGCGAGGCGCTCGCCCGCTGCGGGCCCATGGACGATCGCTTCTTCCTCTACTTCGAGGACGTCGACTGGTGCTACCGGATGTGGCAGTGCGGCTACGAGGTGGTCTACCTGCCCGACGCGCGTTTCGTGCACCGGCACCGGCGCGCGAGCGCCAAGGGTGCGTTCAGCCGCAGCTTCTGGCTGCACCTGACCAGCCTGATCTCGTTCTACGAGAAATGGAGCCTGGTGGTGTACGTGGCCAAGAAGTGGCGCCGACCGGTGGAGGTGGTGCTGCACTGGGCGCTGGACATGGCCCTGCTGGCGGTCGCCCTGCTCGGCGCGTACGGCGTGCGCTGGCTCGCCGGGCCGCTGTTCGACGACCAGCTGCTGCGCCTGTCCTGGTACGCGGGCTGGGCGGGATGGTCGGCCCTCATGGTCACCGTCGCCTTCACGCTCATGGGGCGCTATGGCCGCGCCTCGTTGCAGAGGGGGCTGATCTGGACCGCGCATCTGCGCCAGATGGGCATGGTCGCCCTGCTGCTGCTCGCCGGCTCGTACCTCGGGCGGGACGAGGTCGTCAGCCGGGCCGTACTGGTCGTGTTCCTGGGCCTGTACACCCTGCTCGCGGCCTGGGCGCTGCACTGGGCGCACGGCCTGCATCGACGCCTGACGCAGGGTTACTTCACGCTCGAGCGGACCCTGCTGGTGGGCGCCGAGTCGCAGCTCGCGCCGTGGCTCGCGTCCGGGCAGGACCTGCGCGAGGCCGGCGTCGACGTGGTCGGCTACCTCACCGACGATCCCCCCGATCCGGACCGGCCTGCGCTCGGCAGCGGGGAGGTGCCGTGGCTGGGCACGACCGATCGGCTGGCCGATCTCGTCGAGCGCCATCGCGTCTCGCAGATCGCGTTCTGGCAGCGGCCGGGGCCGGATGCGGACCTCTGGACCACCCTGGCCGCGCTGCGCGGTCAGAGGATCCGGCTACGCTGGATCCTGGACGAGGCCTGGCTGCTGTCGGTGGGCGCGCGGGCCGACCGCTTCGGCACCAGCCCCAGTGGCGTGCTGGACCCCGACGACGGCCTCGCCGTCCGGCATGGACTGCTGCGACCGGTGGAGATCCTGTTCGGCACGTTGCTGGTCGTGGCCTCGCTGATCGGATGGCCGTCCCGCCGCCGGCGCCGCCGGCGGGGGGAGCTACGCGCCGTCGAGGTCGACAGATCGGCGGGACGGCCGCATCATGAGACCCTGACGATCGAGACCGACCCGGATGGCTGGCCGCTGCCGATCTGGTCGCAGACCGACCTCGCGCGGTCCCTGGTCACCGGGCGCGTCGGCCTGGTCGGCGCGCCGCTCCGGCCGGACGCGGCGCTCGCCGACCCGGCCAGGCTCCTGACCGAACTCGATACCCTGCGCCCCGGGCTGACCGGCGCGTGGGCGCGATCGGACGACGCGCCGGCCACCGGTGGCTCGGCATGGCGGACGTTCTTCCTGAACCCCGGAGGATGGGGGCGACGCCCGTCGTCCTCGGGAACCACGGCTCCTCGCGCGAGCGGGGAGGAGGTGCAACGATCATGAAGACCTCGATCAACCTACCGCGCCTGATCATGATCTGGTGCCTGCTCTGGACCGCCGGTGCGATGGCGCAGGAGCCGGTCTTCCGTCCGATCCTCACCGGTCACCGGATCGTGTCCGCCATCGAGGTGGATGGGCTGGTCTACGCCGGGATGGCCAAGGGCGGCGTGCTGGAGTGGGATCCGGACGCGCGCGAGCTGCGCCGGCACCTGGACCGCGCCGACGGTCTGAGCGGTCACTTCGTCAACGACATGACCTGGTCGGGCAGCCGCCTGCTCGTCGCCTATGACGACGGGGGCATCACCGCGATCAGCAACCCGGGCAGCGGGCAGGAGTTCTTCCAGCTCTATCGCGACGGCCTCGCCTCGCTCACGGTCACCTGCGTGACGGGCCAGCAGATCGGCGGCTCCGAGCGCATCTACTACGGGACCGACGGCAACGGCATCGGTGTGATCGACGGCGGTCGCGAGGGGGCCTACTTTTCGACGCTCGAGGGCCTGATCGACGACACGGTCGACGCGATCGCCCTCTCGGGCGACCTGTTGCTGGTGGCCACGCCCACCGGCGTGTCCCGGTTCGTGGACAACGCCTTCACCAACTACGAGTACGCCGACACGGGTTGGCCGGTGATCAACCGACTGGTCACCGCCGGCGACGGGGCGATCTGGGCGGCGACCCAGGGCGGCATCAAGCGCTGGGACGACGAAGGCCGCACATGGGTCGACGTCTTCGGCACCGTGCCGTTCGTGGACCTCGCCGCCGACGGCGACGCGATGATCGCCCTGACGCGGTTCGGCGACGTCGTGAGGCTGATCGGCGGGTCCGCTCCTGCGATCACGGTGCCGGCCGATCCCGACGGCGAGGATCTCGAGATCACCTCGGTGTTCCCGGTCGATGGCGAGATCTGGGTCGCGGGCGAGATCACGAGCCTGGCCCTGGGCCCCGGCTCGCGCGCGTCGCGCTCGTGGCTCGCGCCCACGGGCGATGCCGCGCAGGCGCCGTACGAGGTCGCCACGTGCCACCTCGGCGTCGGCGGTGGCTTCGACGGGGTGGCCATCGACGATCGCGGTCGCGCGTGGGTCGGTGACCGTGAGGGCGACGGCGTGACCGGCTACGATGGGACCACCTGGTACAACGTCGATCGCGAGGGAAGCGAGGAGAACGGTTTCAACGGCCTCTACAACTTCTCGGGCAGCATCCTCACCATGACCTCGAGCGGGGACGACCTCTGGATCTATCAGTACACCGTCGGGGCGCTGCGCTTCCGGCCCGCGGCCGCGCCCGGGGGCGAGGAGAGCTGGGAGCGGATCAACCGCGGCACGACCGCCATGCGGACCGACGGGGCGATCACCATGGCGACGCACCCGGACGGCGCGATCCTCTTCGGCTCGGATGCGGCCCAGTGGTGGGACGGTGCGGCCGAGAACTCCCAGTTCGGTGTCGACATCCTCTTCGACCCGGAGGCGCCGTTCGACGATGCGTCGTGGCATCACGTCTCGATCGACGATCTCGATGGCAACCTGGTCCGCGCGATGGCCTTCGAGCGCCGGGACGTCGTCTGGTTCGCGGTGCAGAACACCGGGCTGAAGCGCTGGGACATCAACGGCCTGGGCTCCGGCCCGGACGACCCGCTGACCTGGGACGATCCGAGCGACGACCACTGGTCGCCCGCCCTGATGTCGGTCTCGCCGAGCACGGTCACCTTCGAGACGGTCAACACGCTGGCCGCCGATGCGGCCGGCACCATCTGGGTCGGAGGCTCCGGACTCGTGCGCTTCGAGTACGCGCCCGAGTTCGGCCTGGCCACCCTGCGCGGCGAGTGGTCGCAGAAGGACCAGACCCTCGAGCCCGGTCTGCTGGGGCAGCTGGTGCGCGGCCTGGAGTTCGATCGCAACGGCGATCTCTGGATCCTGACCGATGGCGGCCTGGACCGCTTCCGCATCACGGACGACGCGGTGACCGTCGACTCGTACACCGACCTGGTGACCTTCGGCGGCCTGGACCAGCGCTTCTACTCCGCGAGCGCCATCGCCCCCCTTCCGGGCGGCTCTTACCGCGATCTGACCATCTCGGCCGACGGTGCGCGCCTGGCCTTGACCAGCGATCTCGGCGCTGTCATGGTGGACGTGCCCGCGCGCGCGACGACGGGCGCCGAGGCCCTCGCGTCGCTGTACCTCTATCCCAACCCCTTCCCGGGTGACGGGGCGGCGCGGGTGGGCATCGGTGGCCTGGAGGTCGACGAGGCGAATCCGGCGCGGGTCGAGGTCCTCAACCTCGTCGGGCAGATCGTCTACCGCGACGACCGCGTCACCGACCCCTCGGGTTTCTGGGACGGACGCAACCGGCTGGGCGAGCGCGTGGCGTCGGGGATGTACGTGGTGAAGATCTCCCAGGACGACGCCGTGCGGGTGGTGCCGCTGGCCGTGGCGTTCTAGGGCGACGAGTTTCTCGAGGGAGGACGAGGCCGTGGCCGGATCGGCGGAGGAACCCAGGACCCGGATGCTCATCGTCGGTGCCGGCGAGGCGGGTCAGATGCTGGCGCGCCAGATGCGCGGTGATCCGGGGCTCGGACTCGAGCCCGTCGGCTTCGTCGACGATGATCCGTCGCTGATCGGCACCGACGTGCTCGGACTGCCGGTGGCCGGCAAGATCCAGGAACTGGTCGAGGCCGCCGATCGGCTGGCGGCGCAGGAGATCCTGATCGCGATCCCGTCGGCGCGCGGTTCGCTGATCCGCCGGCTGGTCCTGCTCTGCAAGCGGGCGGGCCTGCCGTTCCGCATCGCCCCGGGCCTGCGGGCGATCATCGACGGCGACGTGAGCTTCAAGCAGGTCCGGCCCGTCGCCCCGGAGGATCTGCTGGGGCGCGAATCGGTGCGGTTCCGGGCAGAGTCGGCCCGCTCGGTTGTGGCCGGCCGATCGGTGCTCGTCACCGGCGCGGGCGGTTCGATCGGCGGCGAGCTCTGCCGGCAGCTCGCCGCGCTCGGTGCGGCGGAGATGCTGCTGCTGGGCCGCGGCGAGAACAGCCTGTTCCAGATCATGGGCGAGCTGGATGCCCTGAACACCGGCACACGTCTGGTGCCGATCGTAGCCGACATCCGGGACGTCGACCGTCTGGCCGTGCTCGCGAGTCGTCACCGGCCGGGGTTGATCCTGCATGCCGCGGCGCACAAGCACGTCCCGCTCATGGAGGACAACCCCGAGGAGGCGATCGTCGTCAACGCGGGCGGGACCGCCAACCTCATCGAGTTCGCCCGGAGGGTCGAGGCCGAGCGCTTCGTCCTGATCAGCACGGACAAGGCGGCCGAACCGAGCAGCGTGATGGGTGCGAGCAAGAAGCTCGCCGAGCTGCTCGTCCGCCACGCGCAGGACGGGGCGGAGACCCGCTTCATGACCGTGCGCTTCGGCAACGTCCTCGGCAGCCGGGGTTCGGTCGTGCCGTTCTTCCTCGACCGCATCGCCGCGGGCAAACCGCTGCCGGTGACCCACCCGGAGATGACCCGGTACTTCATGACCATCCGCGAGGCGGCCATGCTCGTGATCGAGGCGATGGTCCTCGGCGAGGCGGGCACGACGTACATCCTCGAGATGGGCGAGCCCGTGCCGATCCTCGAGCTCGCCCGCAACCTGCTCGTGCTCTGCGGATTCGATCCGGACGAGGGCGGCCCGGGCATCGAGATCGTCGGCATGCGGCCGGGCGAGAAGCTGCACGAGTCGTTGCTCGATCCGGGCGAGAAGCTCGAAGCGAGCGGTGCCGAGCTGATCCATCGCGCGCGATGCCGCGTCGGCGATCCGGCCGCGGCGGTGGCGGCCCTGCCGCGCCTGCTGGACCACGCCCGACGCGGTGATCGCCAGTCGCTGCGGCGCGACCTGGCCGACGTGCTCGACCGCCCCGGGCTGGCCGAGCCGTTGACGGCCCGGAGCCGGACGTGACCGGTGGCGACGCCGCCCATGATCTGACCACCGCGATCGCCGACGCCCCGCCGCCCGGCTGGGACGACCTCTGGTCGCGCACGCCGGACGCCGAGTTCACGCAGACGTCCCTGTGGTCCGAGCTGGCCGCCCGCCACTTCCCGGCGGCCTTCGCCCGCTGGCACACCGTGCGCGCCGGCGACGACCTGCTGGGCGGCGCCGTGCTCCTGGGCCGGGCGCGACGGGGGCTCGTGCGGCTCGAGGGGCAGGTCGAGGGCACGGTCGGCGGTCCGCTGGTGCGGGGCGACCTCGGCCCGGCGCGGCGGGATGCAGTGGTCGGCCGGCTGCTGCGCTCGATCGCCGATGCGCTGGGCGGGCGGACGGGCCTGGTGGCGCTGACCGCGTCCGGCCACGACCGCGATCGCGTGGCCGCCCTCGCGCCGCCGCGCACCTGGCGTCGCGACGACTACGACTCGGCCATCGTCGATTGCCGCGGCGGGCTCGATCAGGTCGGGCGCGAGCTGTGGACCAACAACCGCCGCAACGAGCGCAACCGCGGGCTCAAGCGCGGCGCCACCCTGCACTCCGGCGCCGACGTCCAGGCGCTGACCGAGTGGTACCCGCTGTACGAGGCCAAGGCGGCGCAGTGGTCCCAGGCTCCAGTACCCCTCGCCTTCCTCGCGTCCCTGCTCGAAGCGGCGCCGGGGGCGACCTCGTTCGATCACGTCCGGCTCGACGGCGCCGTGGTCGCCGGGCACGTCGGCTTCGTCTCCCGTGGGCGCCTGGTGGCGTGGCAGGGGGCGGTCCGTCCCGACCTGGTCCGCACGCATTTCCCGACCACCCTGCTCTACTGGCGCAACGTCATGACCGCCTGCGAGCGCGGCCTCGAGGCCGTCGACTTCGGCGGGTGCGTGGGGCGCGACACGCTCTGGGACTTCAAGCGCCGCTGCGGCGCCGTCGCCGAACCCCGCACGCAGTTGCTGGCCCGTTCGTGGTATGGCCGCGCGCACCGGCGGTTCGCCGGGTTGGTCCGCGGGTCGGCGGGGGTGGGCCCATGAAGCTCGCGCTGACCGGATCGCAGGTGCTGCTGTGGCGCGCGGCGCAGAAGGCGGCGGGGGTGGCCACGGCGATCGTGGTCATGCAGGGGCTCGGTCCCGAGGGCAACGGACGCTACAGCCTGACCGTGACGATCATCACCGTGCTGGGCGCCGTGCTCAGCGCGGGGGTGGGGCTGGCCTCGGTGCCGCGATTGCGCGACGGCGAGGAGTCGCCGCGGCGCATCCTGCGCGCGCAGGGGGCCTGGCTGCTCGTGGTCGCCGGCGTCCTCGTGATCCTCGCGCTGCTCACGCGCGACTCCGCCCCCTGGGGCTGGCTCGAGGGGAGCCTGGGCTGGCACCCCGGATTGCTGGCGGCCGTGCCGCTGGCGGTGCTCGGGCTGGTCGCCTACGAGACGGCGAACTACGACCTGCTGGCGGCCGGTCGCGTGGTGGTCGGGACCGTGACGGCGTCGGGCCGCGCGCTGCTGCTGCTCGCGGCGATGGTGCTGCTGCTGCTCGTGTGGTCGCACGGGATCGTGGCCGCGGTGCTCGCGCTGGTGGGCGCGCATGCGCTGGCGGGGCTGGTCCTGGGGCGTCGCGCCTGGGTGACGGTCACGACGCGCCTGCCCGCCGACGGACGTGCGCGCACCCCGCTGCCGCGGCTCGCGGGGCGGCTCGTGCGTCACGGCTGGCTGGGGCAGCTGTCGGCCCTGATCTACCTGCTCCTGTTGCGGCTCGACCAGTTCCTGCTCGAGTCCTCGCTCGACGTGCGGGCGGTCGGCCTCTATGCGGCGGCGGCCTGGGCGGCCGAGCTCCTCTGGCTGGTCCCGGAGGCGCTCAATCCGCTGCTCGTGCACTCGTCGTCGAACCAGGCCGACCGGCACCGCGATCGGACCGCGGCGCGCGCGGTCCGCCTGGGTCTCGGGCTGACGGCGCTGGCGGCAATCCCCCTGGCGGTGGTCTGCGAGCCGCTGCTGGCGCTGGTCCGCGACGGCGAGTTCCAGGCGGCAGCGGCGCCGTTGCGCGTGCTGCTGCCGGGCATCGTCGCGTTCGCGCCGGGGGTGATCCTCGCCGGCGATTTCATCGGGCGGGGCAGGCCGGCGTGGAACACCCACGCCAGCGCGGTCACCGTCGTGGTGAACGTCGCGCTCTGCCTGCTCTGGATCCCCCGCTTCGGGATCATGGGGGCGGCCTGGGCCTCGACGGTGGCCTACACGCTCGGCGCGGCGATCATGATGGTCCGGTTCCAGCGCCTGACCGGCACCCGCTGGGCCGACCTGCTGGTCCCGCGACCCTCGGACCTGCGCCGCTGAGGCCGGCCGTCCTTCTTTTTTCTTCCCACCTTTCCCCACCAGCCGCCTCTTCTCGCCAGATCGGCCGTTAAAGCCCATTCAATGGGATTCAGGGGCGATTCTCGAAAATTCTCGTTTCCCTCGATAAACCCGCTTGACAGCGTTCATGGGGCCATCTATCCTGCGGGTGGATTGTGGTGGGTGTTTATGGGGGAATATGGTGAAAACGAGGCGGGCCAGCAGGAGTCCCATGCGGTGAGCGACGACGCGACCACGAGCAGCAACCCCATGGAGCCGTTCTTCTTCGGCTCCTACGAACGTGCCCTGGACGACAAGGGGCGCTTCGCCGTGCCGTTCCGCTTCCGCCGCCAGGATCTGGCCAAGGAGGAGGAGCCTCCCCGCTTCGTGATCTTCGAGGACCCGGACGGGATCGTGAGCCTGTTGACCTTCGACCAGTACGTCCGCTCCATGCAGCAGATCATGGCGATGGACGCGGACGAGGAGCGCGACGAGTTCCTCCGCTGGATGGCCGACCACTCCCAGGAGGTCCCCATGGACAGCCAGGGGCGCGTCGCCATCCCCGCGGCGTATCTCGAGCGCATCGGGATCAGCAAGCGCGTGAAGGTCCGGGGCATGGTCAACCGGATGGAACTCGTTCGACCGACGGAAGCAGCGGAAGCGGAGCAGGCGGGCGCGGCGCCACCGCGCAAGTACTTCAAGCGTTTCTTCGAGTGAGCGAGGACACGCCGCCCACGGAGGGGCGGTGATCGCGGAATGGAGTCCACGATGCCGACCGAGGGGATCCGCAGTTCGACGACCAGTCGCACACCGAGACCGAACTGCCAGCATCGCATCAAGGTCCAGGGACGGACCGTGCGGATCCACCTCGGAGGCGTTCTCGATCGCCCGGGCGCGACACGCCTGATCCGGTCGGTCAATCATCTGCTGATCGGCGGACGCTGCCTCGTGGTGCTCGACGCGACGGAGCTCGTGCACCTCGACTATCGCTGCGTGGGGATGCTCGTCCGCTGGCAGCGCGGGCTACGGTCGTTCGGCCACCGGCTGATCCTCGAGAACTGGAACGATTACCTGCGCACCATCCTGGCCATGGAGGACTGGGATGGTGAGCTCGAGAGGAGGACGCTCGGCCCCGAGCCCGCGGGGGCTCGTGTCCGGGCCATGCAAGTCCAGGCGCCATGATGAATCGCGCGCACGTCCCGGTCCTCAAGGACGAGATCCTCGGCTTGCTCGAGCCGGGGCCGGGCCGGCGATTCGTGGACGGCACGTTCGGGTTCGGGGGGCACAGCGAGGCCCTCCTGGACGCCGGCGCGGACGTCCTGGGATTGGACCTGGATACGGAGGCGGTCGCGGCCTGCAGAAGGATCTCGACCGACCGCCCCCGGCTGCATTGCCAGCAGTGCAGCTTCCGTGACCTCGTCGTGGCCGTCCGCCAGGAGGGCTGGGATGCGGTCGACGGCGTCCTGCTCGATCTGGGCGTCAGCTCCCGCCAGCTCGACGATCCGGACAAGGGCTTCAGCTACCGCGCCGACGGGCCGCTCGACCTGCGCTTCGACCAGGGCCGGGGAGAACCCGCGCACGTCCTGCTCGGCACGGTCGACGAGGTCGAACTCGCGCGCATCCTCTTCGAGTACGGCGAGGAACGCGGTTCGCGCCGCCTGGCGCGCGCGATCAAGCTCGCCGATCAGGACGAGCCGGTGCGCACGACCACGCGCCTGGCCGACGTGGTCCGCGACACGTTGCCGGCCAGCGCACCGATCAACGCGATCCTCAGCCGGGTCTTCCAGGCCCTGCGCATCGCCGTCAACGACGAGTTACGGGCCCTGGAGGAGGCGCTGGCCGCGACCATCGCCGTCGTCCGTCCCGGCGGCCGCATCGCCGTGATCTCGTACCACTCGCTCGAGGACCGGCGCGTCAAGCAGTGGCTGGCGCGCGAGCGCCGCGACTGCCTTTGCCCGCCGGAGGTGCCGGTGTGCCGGTGCGGCCACGCGGCGACCCTGCGACCGATCACCCGTCGCGCGGTCACGGCCGGCGACCAGGAGGTCGCTACCAACCCGCGCGCCCGCAGCGCGCGGCTGCGTGCGGCCGAGGTGCTTCCATCCGCCGCGAAGGAGCGATCATGACCGGAGTATCGACCATCCGTCGGGTCCCGACGTCCACCGTGATGGCGCGCCGGCGTGGCGCCGGTCGCGCCGCGCCCTGGAAGTTCGTGCTCGCGGGCCTCCTGGTGACCGCCGGGCTGGCGGCCTCCATCCAGGTGGCCGGCGAGGTCACCCAGCTGCGCAGCGAGATCCAGACCCTGCGGGCCGCATGCGACGAGATGGCGGCGCGGCAGGCGGTGCTCGCGGTGACCTGGAACACGGAGACCTCCCGGCAGCGCATCATGCGCCGTGCCGAGCGTGAGCTGGGGCTGGTCTGCCCCGAGGAGCCCGGCCCGATCCTGGTGGCTCGCATGGTGCGGCCGACGACCGGGAGCGAGGTCCTGGCGCGGGACCGCACGGTCGCCGGCGTTCCGTCCGCCCTGGCGGGCGAGCGGCCGTGACCCCGGGGCGCTGGACACCGGACCGGCGCTTCGCCGCCGTGCGGTTCCTGGCCGTGGCCGTGGGGCTGGTGCTCGCCGCCCGCATGGTCCAGGTCCAGCTCGTCCAGCACGCCCAGTGGCGGGACGAGGCCCGGGGCCAGTGGCTCAAGACCCGCGTCGTCCCGGCCCCCCGGGGCAGCATCCTCGATCGCGAGGGCCGCCCGCTGGCGCTGACGGTCAGTTCCTACCGGGTCGGCCTGTCCGGAACCCTGGTCGAGGACCGCGGCGCCCTCGCCGCGGCGCTGAGTGACGTCTTCGGCGGGGACCCGCGACACCACCAGCGGATGCTGGAGCGGCTGGGCGACCGGTATCGCGTGCTCTCGGCGCAGACCCACCTCGACCACGCGCGCCGGGAACGCCTGGCGAGGTTCCCCGAGGTCAACGTCCAGGAGCAGCTCGGCCGCGTCTACCCGCTCGACGGCGTCGGCGCGTCCCTGCTCGGGTTCTACCGGGTCGACCCCGACAGCACCCGGCATCTGACCGGCCTGGAGCTGGGACTCGACGACCTGCTGGCCGGCCAGCCAGGCCAGGCGCGCCGCGTCCAGTCGGCCCGGCGGGGCGAGGACCACGGCGAGGTGGTCGTCGAGCCGGCGCGCCACGGCCGGGACGTCATCCTGACCCTGGACGCCGACCTGCAGGAGATCTGCGAGAGCCGCCTGGCCCCGGCGGTCCAGCGCACGGGGTCTGCATCCGGCAGCATCCTGGTGATCGCCCCGGACACCGGTGACATCCTCGCGGCCGCCAGCTGGCCCCTGGTCGCGACCAGGGAGCGCCCCGTGGCCGCGGCGGCGGCCTGGGTCAACCGCAACCTGACCGTCCCGTACGAGCCGGGGTCGGTGTTCAAGATCTTCACCGCGGCGGCGCTGCTGCAGTGCGGCGCCGTCGACACGACCACCGTCTTCGACTGCCGCGACGGGCGATTCGGCGGTTTCGAGATCGGGGAGGCCGCGGGCCACGAGTTCGGTCGCATCGGCTTCCATGCCGCCCTCGCGCTGTCGAGCAACCGCTGGTTCGCGCGGGCGGTCGCCAACATCTCGCCCCGGGAGCACTTCCGGACCCTCCTGGACCTCGGGTTCGGACGCGGCACCGGCGTGCCGTATCCCAACGAGCAGGACGGCACCCTCCAGGTGCCCGCGGGCTGGTCGGCCCGCTCGCAGGAGACGATCGCCATCGGCCAGGAGGTCGCGGTCACGCCGCTGCAGCTCGCCCTGGCGGTGGGCGCGGTGGCCAACGGTGGGACGCTGCTCGCCCCCCGCCTCGTCGATACGATCCGGGACGAGCGGGGCCGCGTGGTCGAGCGCCGGCCGGTGCGGCCGTTGCGACGCGTGCTCGAGCCGGACGTGGCCGCGATCCTGGGCGAGGCCATGGAGAACGTCGTGGAGTGGGGCACGGCCCGCGGCATCCGGCTGGACGGCCTCGCCATGGCCGGCAAGACCGGGACGGCCCAGAAGGCCCGCCCGGGCGAGGGCTACGTGCCCGGCCTCTACATCGCGACCTTCGCGGGCTACCTGCCGGCCGACGATCCCCGGCTGGTCATCGTCACGGTCCTCGACGAGCCCGACTGGGAGCACCACTACGCCTCGACGAGCGCCGCGCCGCTGTTCGCGGCGATCGTCGACGACATCCGCCGGACCACCGACTGGCTCAGCGACCGGCGCCGCGACCACATCACCGTCCCGGCCCCGGTGGGCGAGGACGGCGTGATCGTGCCGGACGTCCTGTACCTGGACGCCGCACGGGCAGCCCAGCGACTGCGCCTGGCGGGCCTGGAGGTCACGGGCGGGCTCGAGGGCGGGCCGGTGCTCGCCCAGGTCCCGGAGGCCGGTGGACGGGTCGCTCCCGGCACGCCGGTCACGCTGACGACCCGCCCTGCGCGCGCGACGGAACCATCCCATGCGCCGGACTTGATCGGGCTGAGCAACCGCCAGGTCCGTGCGATCGCGGCCAGCCTGGGCCTCGAGGTGATGCTCGAGGGAACCGGGTACGTGGAGCGTCAGGACCCGGCGCCCGGCACCCCGCTATCGGGTGCGCCGATCACCGTCAGCCTGGAGGCGGCCTGGTGACGGTCCTGGCCGAACTCCTGGCGCCCTGGCCCGAGCTGCGCATCCACGGCGATCCCGGCGTGGCCGTGGGCGCCGTGGTCGAGGACTCCCGACAGGTCGCACCGGGCGACCTCTTCGTGGCCGTCGCCGGTCATGGCGCCGACGGCCACGCCTACGTCGCGCAGGCGGCCGCCGCCGGCGCGGCGGCGATCCTCATCGACGAGGCCCGATTCGACGAGCTCCGGGCCGCTCCTGGCACCGATTCTCCCGTGACCTGGGTCACGGCCTCCCGCACCCGGGGGCTGTCGGCCCGTCTGGCCCGGGAACGCGAGGGGCGGCCCGACGACCATCTCTGCGTCGCCGGCGTCACCGGCACCAACGGCAAGACGACGACCGCCTTCCTGCTGCAGGCGGTGCTCGCCGCCCGCGGCGGTCCGTGCGGCCTTCTCGGCACCATCCGCTACGACGATGGTCGCGAGCAGGTGACCGCACCGCTGACCACACCCGGCGGACCGGTGCTGTACCGCTGGCTCGCACGCATGCGCGCCGCGGGCTGCCGCAGCGTCGCCCTCGAGATCTCGTCGCACGCGCTGGACCAGGAGCGCACGGCCGACCTCGCCGTCGACGCGGCCCTGCTGACCAACCTGGGCCGCGACCATCTCGACTACCACGGCACCATGGAGGCCTACCTGGCGGCCAAGCGACGGATCGTCGACCTGCTGGCCGGCGAGCGGCGACGGGCCGGTCCCGGCGTGCTCGTCGTCAACGACGCCGACCCCGCGCTCGCACCGATCGGGAATCCGGCCGGGGAGCGCGTCGGCTTCAGCGTCGATCCCACGGTCACCGGTGCCGATCTGCGGCTGCGTTCGGCCGACCTCGCCCTGACGGGTAGCCGCCTGGAGCTCGACTGGCGGGGCGAGCGGCTGACCCTGGCCAGCGGGCTGGTCGGCCGTTTCAACGTGGAGAACCTGACCGCGGCGCTGGCGGTGGGCCTGGCCCTGGGCCTGGACGCCGCGACCTGCCTGGACGCCCTGGCGACGGTCGATCAGGTCCCCGGTCGCATGGAGCGATTTCTGCTTCCCAGCGGGGCCCTCGCCGTGGTGGACTACGCCCACACGCACGATGCGCTGGCGGCGGTCCTGGAGACCGCGCGCGAGCTGGTCGAGGGGGAGCTGTCGGTCGTCTTCGGGTGCGGGGGCGACCGCGATCGGGGCAAGCGTCCACTGATGGCGCGCGTCGTCGCCGAACTCGCGGACACGGCCTGGATCACCTCGGACAACCCTCGCAGCGAGGACCCGCAGGCGATCTGCGATGACGTCGTGACGGGGTTCGACGCCGTCGAGGATCCGCGCGCGGGGCGGCGAGAGGTCGTGGTCGACCGGACGAGGGCCATCGAGGCCGCACTCGCGGACGCCGGCGCGGGCGACGTCGTGGTCATCGCGGGCAAGGGGCACGAGGACTACCAGCTCGTCGGCGACCGCGTCCTGCATCTGGACGACCGGGAGATCGTGCGTCACTGGATCGCGAGGAGGAGCGATGGTCGCTGAGGGATATGCGCTGGCCGATGCCGTGGCCGATCTGGCCGCCGCCGGGATCGGCGTCTCCACGGCCGTCGCCACGGCCGCCGGCTGGCAGCCGGTCGATCCGACGGGACTGGACCGGACCATCAACGGTGCGCGGCTCGATTCGCGCCGCATCGGCCGGGACGAGCTGTTCGTCGCGCTGCCGGGCCCGCGCGCACATGGACGCGAGTTCACGGGGGACGCGCTGGCGGCCGGCGCCGTGGCGCTGACCGATCGCCTGCCGTACGCGGCCGCCCCGGAAGGGAGCGTCGTCCTGACGGTGGACGATCCGCTGGGCGCGCTGGCGACCCTGGCCGGCAGCTGGCGGGCGCGGCTGCCGGTCCGCGTGATCGGCATCACCGGCAGCAACGGCAAGACCACGACCAAGGACCTGCTCCGGGCCGCCCTCGCGTCGTCGGGGCCGATCCACGCGACCTCGGGCAACCTCAACAGCGAGCAGGGCGTTCCCCTGACCCTGCTCGGCCTGCGGCCCGAGCACCGGCTGGCGGTGATCGAGATGGGCGCGTCGGCGGTCGGACACATCGCCGGCCGCGCGGCCCTCGCGCGCCCCGAGGTCGGCGTGATCACCAACGCGGCGGCCGCGCACCTGGCCGAGTTCGGCGACCTCGAGCGCATCATCGAGGGCAAGGGCGAGCTCGTGGCCGTGCTGCCGGAGAACGGGGTCGCGGTGCTGAACGCCGACAGCCCGGGCTACGCCGACTGGCGACGACGGATCCGTTGCCGGCTGGTGTCCTGGGGCCGGCAGGCCGGCGATCACCGCTGGGCGTGGAAGCCCGGCGACCGGACCGCGGCAGGTTGGCTGGAGCTCGATGGGGAGCGCTGGCCCGTGCCCCTGCCCGGGCGCCACAACGCGGCCAACCTCGTGGCCGCGATCCTGGCCGCCCGCGCCGTGGGGACGGCCGACGACGATATCCGCGCGGGGCTGGACGGGTTCGTGCCGTCGCCCCATCGCGCTCACCTGCGGCGTCTGGCCGGACGCCTGCTCCTGGACGACGCGTACAACGCCAACCCGACCAGCGTGGTCGCCGCCGCCCGCATGCTGGCCGACCTCCGGGGCGGCCGGGCGTACGCGGTCCTCGGACACATGGCCGAGCTGGGTCCGGACAGCGACCGCCTCCATCGCGAGTGCGGCGCGTCGCTGGCCGCCCTCGACCTCGCTGCCCTCGTGACCGTCGGCGACGAGGCCGGTCCCCTGGCCGAGGGCCACGAGGCCAGCGGTGGGGCCACCGTGCGCTGCGACGACCCGGCGGCGGCGGCGGCGTGGCTCGACGCGCACACCGGCGAGGACGATCGGATCCTCCTGAAGGGATCACGGTCGGCCGCGATGGAGCGGGTCCTCGACGTGCTTCAGGAGGCCCACGGCTGGACGGAGGACGCTCCATGACGCGGCCCGAGATCGCGGGGCGAGCCCTGCTCGTGCTCGGCCTCGGGCGGAGCGGCTGCGCGGCCGGCGCCCTCCTGCGCCGCCACGGCGCGCGCGTGATCGGGGTCGACGATGCCGAGGGCGAGACGGTGGCCCGGCGCTGGCAGGCCGACGCGCTCGTCGCCCTGGCCGACCGGGCCTTCGACGAGGTGATCGCCGGACGGGACTGGCCGCTGAGGCTCGCGACCGAGCCGGACGCGGTCGTGCTCAGCCCCGGCGTGCCGCCGGATCATCCGGCGCTCGCGCGCTGGCGGGTGGCCGACGTCCCGATCCACGGCGAGCTGGAGTGGGCGACGCGGTATCTGCCCGGCCGTTCGATCGGCATCACCGGCACCAACGGCAAGTCTACGACCACCGCCTGGCTGGCGCACGTGCTGCGGGCCGGCGGGCTGGACAGCGCCGCGGTCGGCAACCTGGGCACGCCCCTCGCGGCGGTCGTGGACGAGCTCGACCCGTCGGCCGTGCCGGTCGTCGAGTGCAGCAGCTTCCAGCTCGAGACCATCGACACCTGGCGGCCCGACGTCGGCGTGGTCCTCAACCTGGCGCCGGATCACCTGGACCGTTACCCGGACCTCGCGGCCTACCATGCCGCGAAGGCGCGACTGGCCGCGCACGTGGCCGAGGACGGCCACTACGTCACCTGGACCGGATGCCCGGAGGCGCGCCGCTGGCGCCACGGCGGACGGCTCGCGCTGTTCGGCGACGAGGATCCCGGGTCCGTCGCCTGGATCGCCGGCGATCGGCTGCGCGTGCGCCGCGGCGGCGAGAGCGTCGACCTCGTGGACCTGGCCGACCTCGCCCTCGATTCGCCGCCGAACCTGCTCAACGCCGCCGCCGTCGCCGCGGCCGCGCTGCCCCTGGTCAAGGACCTGGAGGCCATCGCGGCCGGCCTGCAGACGTTCCACGGTCTGCCGCATCGCCACCAGCTGGTCGGCCGGCTGGGCGGCGTCCGCTTCGTCAACGACACCAAGGCGACCAACGTGCACGCGGTCGAGGTCGGGCTGGCCGGTTATCCGCGGCCGGTGGTGCTCATCGCCGGCGGCCGCGGCAAGGGCGAGGACTACACGCCGCTGCGCCAGGTCATGTCCTCGGTCCGTCACGTGGTCACCATCGGCGAGGAGGGGCCGGCCATCGCCGCGGCGCTCGCCGGCGTGGTGCCGACCTCGGCGGCCGACGACCTCGCGACGGCCGTGGCCGAGGCAGCGGCGCTCGCCAGGCCCGACGCCACGGTCCTGCTCTCGCCCGCCTGTGCGAGCTTCGACATGTACGCGAACTACCGCGAACGCGGCGAGGCCTTCGTCGCGGCCGTCCGGGCGCTGGGCGCCGGGGAGGAGTGAGATGCGCTGGCCGCGATCCTGGTCCGCCCTGCGCGGCGACGACGTCGACATGGTCTTCCTGGGCGCCGTGCTGGCCCTGGTCCTGCTCGGCACCATCGCGGTGTTCGGCGCCGGGAGCTTCCAGCCGGGCGTCGGCACGATGCACTACTACCTGCTGCGCCATCTGCAGCGCCTCGCGCTGGGCATCGTGCTCGCGGTCGCCCTGGCCATGATCGACCACGTCCGCCTGCGGCGCGCCTGGCTGGTCTACACCGCGCTCGCCGGCAGCCTCGTGCTGATGGCCCTGCCGGTGGTCATGCGCGGCGTGGGCATCGACCGCTGGATCGAGATCCCCGGGCTCGGCCAGTTCCAGCCCATCGAGATCGCCAAGCTCGCCCTCGTGCTGCTGCTGGCCTACCGGCTGTCCGCCTCGCACTTCGACCGGCCGCTGGCCGCCCGGAACCTCCTGGTCACCCTGGCCATCGGGCCCCTCGCCCTCGTCGTCCTGCTGGTCCTGCAGCCCAACTTCGGCAACGTGGTGGTCATGGCGCTGGTGACCCTGCTGATGCTCTTCCTCGCCGGTCTGGACGGACGATGGGTGCTGGCGACGGTCCCGGCCGCCGCGGCGGCCCTCGCCGCCGGCTTCCACGTGGTGAGCAAGCTGAACTTCCGCATCAGCCAGTGGTGGGCGGGCTGGCAGGGGATCGGTCCGGACGGCGAGCCTCCCTTCGGCTACCAGGTGCACCAGTCCCTGCTGGGCATGGGGGCGGGCGGCTGGCGCGGGCTCGGACCCGGCAACAGCCACAACAAGTTCGCCTTCCTGCCCGAGAACCACACCGACTTCGCGTTCTCTTTCATCGGCGAGGAGCTGGGCCTGGTGGGCACCCTGATCGTGGTGGCCGCGCTGGTGACCGTGCTCTGGCGCGCGATGGTGATCGCCCGCCGGGCGACCACGCTGTTCGGCCGGCTGCTCGCCGCCGGTCTCGGCGGCATGCTCTTCATCTACGGCGCGGCGAACGTCGCCATGGTCTCGGCCGTGATCCCGGTGATGGGCGTGCCGCTGCCCTTCGTCAGCTACGGCGGATCGGCGCTCGTGACCAACCTCGCCGCCGTGGGGCTGATCATCAACGTCGACCGCCAGAGCCGTGGACGCCGCCGCCGGGGCGGCTGATCGCAGCGCGCGTTTGACCGGCGCCGGCCGGCGCGCTACTCTCGCGTCGGACTCTCCGCCAGGATCCCCGGACGGCGAGGCGCAGGGAGGCGCGATGTTCCGGAACACCCGACACGTCCATTTCGTGGCCATCGGTGGCGTGGGCATGAGCGGCATCGCCGAGGTGTTGCTCAACCTGGGCTTCACCGTCAGCGGCAGCGATCTGCGTCGGAGCGCCAACACCGATCGCCTCGCGGCCCGCGGGGCCCGCATCCACATCGGCCATGCGGCCGACCAGGTGGTCGGCGCCGACGTCGTCGTGCGCTCGACCGCGGTCACCGAGGCCAACGTCGAGCTGCGGGAGGCCCGCCGTCGGCGCATCCCGGTGATCCGGCGGGCCGAGATGCTGGCCGAGCTGATGCGCCTGAAGGAGGGCGTGGCCATCGCCGGCTCGCACGGCAAGACCACCACCACGGGCCTGTGCGCCGCCGCCCTCGCCGCGGGCGGGCTCGACCCGACGGTCATCGTGGGCGGACGGGTCCAGGCCTATGGCTCGGGGGCGGTCCTCGGGGCGGGATCTTGGCTCGTGGCCGAGGCCGACGAGTCGGACGGCAGCTTCCTGCACCTGGCGCCGACCATCGCCGTGGTCACGAACGTCGACCTCGAGCACGTCGACTTCTATCCCGACCTCGACGCGCTGCGCGACGCTTTCCTGGCGTTCCTCGGCCGCGTTCCCTTCTACGGCACCGCCATCCTCTGCAGTGACGATCCGGTGGTTCGCGAGATCGCCCCGCGCCTGGACCGGCGGGTGGTGACCTACGGCCTGACGCGCGAGGCGGACCTGCGCGCCGATGCGGAGTCGATCCGGAGCGGACCGGCGGGACAGCGGGCGCGGATCCTCGCCGGCGACGAGGAACTCGGCGAGCTGCACGTGCCGCAGCCCGGCCGGCACAACCTGCGCAACGCGCTGGCCGCCATGGCGGTCGCGCGCGATCTCGGCGTCGACTTCGAGGTGGCCGCCGCCGGCGTGCGAGGGTTCACCGGCGTCGGCCGCCGGTGCGAGAGCCACGGCGAGCACGGCGGCGTCCTCGTGATCGACGATTACGGCCATCACCCGACCGAGATCTCGGCGACGCTGGAGGTCGCCCGGGCGCAGGACCGACGCGTGGTGGCCCTCTTCGAGCCGCATCGCTACTCGCGCACGCGACACTTCGCGCACGAGTTCGCCGACGCGCTGGCCGCCGCCGACGCGGTCGCGCTGCTGCCCATTTACGCCGCGAGCGAGGAGGACCCCGGCGACGTGGACAGCGGGCTGCTCGTCGCGACGCTGGCCGATCGCTGCGGACGCGAGGCCGTGGTGCTCGACGGCATCGACGCGGTCCGCAGGTGGCTGGACGAGGCGCTGGGCCCGGGCGATCTGCTGCTGACGCTCGGAGCCGGCAGCATCGGCCGCATGGTGCCGGAGATCTGCGGCCACCTCGACCGGGGGCGCAGCGCGTGAGCGGCGATCGCGTGGCCATCGGCAGTCTCCGCGGCGACCGCGTCCGCACGCTCGCGCGATGGCGCACGCCGCGACGGTCGCGCCGCCAGACGGCCGCCCGGGCTGCCGTGGTGACGGTCACGGTCGCCATGCTCGTCGCCGGCGCTTGGTGGATGCTCACCACGCCCACCTTCGCCGTCGCGCGGGTCGAGTCCGGTCCGTACCGGTTCAGCACGAGGGCCGAGGTCGACCGCGCGCTCCGCGACGTGCTCGGGCGCAACATCTGGCGGCTATCCTCCGGCGAGATCGCCGCGGCCTTCACCGGACTGCCCTGGGTCCGCGAAGTCCACGCGCGGCGGCGCGTCCCGGACACCGTCGTGGTCGAGCTGGTCGAATGGCGGCCGCTGCTGGTCGTCGCGCCGCGCGATGCCGACCCGGTGCGCGACCTCGTGCTCGTCGGCGACGGCCGGGTGCTGCCGATGCCGGACCACCTGGACCCGCCGGCCTTGCCGGTGCTGGTGGGGGCGAGCCTGACCGAGGATGGACCGGACGCGTGGCGGATCGACCCGGTGCGGGCCGGTCAGGTCGCGAGGCTGCTCGACGCGCTCGCCGCGACCGGTTTCGAGGTGGCCTGCCCCGTCGATTTCGTGCGCCTGACCGCGACGGGGATCTGCCTCGAGCTCGCCGATCGCGCGGGCACCGTGCACCTCGGTCGCGAGGCGTTCGACGAGCGTCTGGGCCGCTACCTGCTCGCCCGCGACCGGATCCCGCGCGGAGCGGCCGTGGACCTGCGCTTCGCCGATCGCATCACCATCGCATCGCCGGCGGCGGACCAGAGCTGACCGCCGCCCGGGGGAACCGATGAACGACGCGCCATTGATCGTCGCCTGCGACCTGGGGACCACGGCCTTCCGGGCGGTCGTGCTCGAGGTACCCGTCGGTGGCCGGCCCCGCGTGGTCGCCGGCGCCAGCGAACCGGCCGACGGTTTCGAGGACGGCGACTTCGTCGACATCAAGACCGGAAGCCTGGCGCTGGCCCGGCTGTTGCGACGGCTGCAGGACGAGGCCAACGTGGACATCCGCGGCTTCACCTTCAACGTCGCCGGATCGCACCTGCGGTCGGTGATGGCCACCGGCCAGATCCCTCTCGGCCAGGCTGGTCGCGAGATCACCCAGCGCGACGTCGACGAGGTGATGACCATGGCCCGCAGCCTGACCATCCCGTTCGATCACCGGACCCTGACCGTCAATCCCATCGAGTTCTCGGTCGACCGCATCGGCGGCGTGCGCGAACCGCGAGGGCGCGTGGGCAGCCGCCTCGAAGTCAAGGCGCACCTGATCACGGGGTCGAGCTCGGTGATCCAGAACATCGAGCACACGGTGGACAAGGCGGGCTTCGAGCCCGTCGGCCACGCGGTCGACGTGCTGGCGGTGGCCTCGTGCCTGCTGAGCGAGGACGAGCGCGATCAGGGCGTGCTGCTGATCGACGTCGGCGGAGACGTCACCCAGTGGGCCGCCCTGGCCGGCGGACGCCTGCTGGGCATCGGATCGGTGCCCTGGGGAGGCGAGCATTTGACCAGCGACCTCGCCAGCGGCCTGCGGATCGGCGCCGACGCGGCCGAGGAGGTCAAGCGCGACCGCGGGGTCGTGCTGCGATCGCTGGTCGAGGAGGCCGACATCGATGCGCTCTTCGACGAGGAGGACCCCGTCGAGACGCCCGGTCTGGTGGCGGCGATCCTCGAGCCGCGCTTCGAGGAGATCCTCTCCCTGGTCAAGGATGCGCTCGGACCCGATCTGCCGCTGGCCTCGTTCGGCGCGGGTGTGGTCCTGACCGGCGGCGGCAGCCGCTGCCGCGGGTCCCGCGAGCTCTGCGAGGAGGTGTTCGGCCTGCCGACGCGTTCGCGTCGCCTGCCGGAATCGGTGGACGACCTTTCACGGCTCGGAGAGGGGCAATGGGCGTCGGCGCTGGGCCTGGGCCTCTGGGGCGGCGGCCTCGGTCCCGCCGCGGCGACCGAGCCGGAGACCGAGCGCCCGCCGGGCTGGATCGACCGTCTCCGCGGCCTGTGGCGACGCGGTGGGCGTGGCCCTTCCGTCGATCCAAATTAGGGTTGGTGCGTCCGGCCTTCATGTGCTACCAATGGCCTCAGAGGCGAAGGACGCCCGTTCGAGACATGACTGGACGATGGACCACGGGCCGGAACGCTCGCCCGTCCGTCCATCCTGGAACTCATGCCCATCCTGGAATTCATGCCCATCTCATGGAGGAGGCGGGTCAATGAACATCCATTTCGCACCGGAGAACAACGCGCGGCGGGTCCGCATCAAGGTCGTCGGTGTCGGTGGCGCCGGCGGCAACGCGGTCAACCGCATGGTGGAGGCCGGCCTCGGCGACGTCGATTTCTACGCCGTCAACACCGATGGCCAGGCCCTCGACACCTCCCGCGCGCATCAGACGCTGGCCATCGGCAACGAGATCACCCGCGGACTCGGCGCCGGCGGAGATCCCGAGATCGGCCGCCGCGCGGCCGAGGAGGATCGCGAGCTCATCGCAGGGATCGTCGAGGATGCCGACATGGTGTTCGTGACCGCCGGCATGGGCGGGGGCACGGGCACCGGTGCCGCACCCGTCGTCGCCGAGCACGCGCGGGCCGGTGGCGCCTTGACCGTCGCGGTCGTCACCCGTCCGTTCCTCTTCGAGGGCGTCCGCCGTGGCCAGCAGGCCGACCAGGGTCTGGAGGCGCTGCGGGATCAGGTCGACGCGCTGCTGGTGATCCCCAACGAGCGGCTGATGGACATCGAGACCGCGGGCTCGAGCATGACCGAGATCTTCCGGCTGGCCGACGACGTGCTGTACGAGGCCACCCGCGGCATCACGGAGATCATCTCGCGCAGCGCGATCGTCAACCTCGACTTCGCCGACGTGCGCACCGTCATGCAGGACAGCGGGGCGGCCATCATGGGCACCGGCCGGGCCGGGGGCGAGGACCGCGCGGCGCAGGCCGCCCGCGCGGCGATCAACTCGCCGCTGCTCGAGGAGGTCGACATCGACGGCTCGCGCGCGGTGCTCGTCTACCTCGCCGCGAGCGAGGTCACGCGCGAGGACCTGCGCGGCGCCATGACCCTGGTGCAGCAGGCGGCCGGGCAGGACGCCCACGTGTTCTTCGGGTTCGCCAACGACCCCGAGCTAGGCGACGAGCTGCAGGTGACCGTGATCGCCACGGGCTTCCCCTCGTCGGTGCAGCGGCGGCCGCAGCCGACGGCGGCCGACGCCATGGCGTCGCTCATGGCCGCCCTGCCGGAGGCCCCGCGGAGCGGGGAGGATGCGCCCGGACCCGACGAACCCACCGGGCCGGCCGAGGTGTCGGAAACGATGGATTCGAACGGGCCGGTCGAACCGGTCGAGACGGTCGAGCAGGCACGGCCGAGTCAGCCGGCCGGAGCGGTCGAACCGGTCGAACCGGTCGAATCGGTTGAACCGGCCGAGACGGTCGAGCGGGCATGGCCGAGTCAGCCGGCCGAAGCGGTCGAGGCCGAGCCTCCTGCGCCCGCGCCTCCGGATCCGCGGCCGGCCGCACCGGCGCCTCCCGAGGTCGGCCGCGAACCGTCGCCGCCACCGATGCAGCAGACCATCTCGACGTCGACCGACGAGCTCGCCGCCCGGGCCGCGGCCGCCGGCGCCGGGACGGTGCACGAGGCCGGGCCAGCGGAGCGACCGACGTCGGAGACGAGCCAGCGATTCCTCGAGCCCATGGGGACGGTCGAGCTCGGGGGCGATCCGCCGCCGGCCGGCGGGACCACCGGTCAGCGGTTCCGGCGCTCGGTGCTGACCAACGACAAGACGCGACCAGCATGGGAGCGCAAGTACGTGGACTGAGTCCGCGGCGAACGTGAGGCGCGATGACGTTCCTGCGCAGGATGTTCGGAGGCCGCAGCCAGGATGGTTACGCGCGGGCGATCGCGCTGGTCGAGGATGGTCGTCTCGCCGAGGCGCTGCCCATCCTGCGCGAGGTCTACGCCGCCGACCGCGCGTCGCCGCAGGGCTCGGTCACCGGTTATTATCTGCGTCAGGCCCTCGTCGGCGAGGGCCGTCGCCTGCTCGAGAACGGGGACCACGCCGAGGCCGCACGGACGCTGACCGAGGCCACCGGCCACTGGCCCGATTACCCCGATCTGCAGTTCCTCGCCGGCGCCGCGGCATGCGGCACCGGCGACTGGGACACGGCCCTTGGCCACGCCCGCGCCGCGCTGCAGCGCAATCCCGATTACTGTGAGGCGCGGCTGCTCGAGGCGGCCGCCCTGCAGGGCCTCGGACGCGACGCCGAGGCCGCCGGAAGCCTCGACAAGCTGCTCGAGAGCGGCCGTCGCGTCGACCACGAGCTCGTCCGCGAGTTCGCGCGTGACGACCCTCACGCGGTCGGGGACCTGCCCGACGACCTGACGGCGCGCGTGCGCCGCGTGGCCGTTGGCGACGACGCGAAACGCCGTCTGAACGAGGCGGTCGCGCAGTGCCGGGCGGGACGCTGGGACGAGGGGCTGGCGGCGTTCACCGAGCTGGTCGATCGCTACCCTCGCTATCCGGACATCCGCGCCAAGCACGCCGCGGCGCTGTACCAGGTCGGGAGGCTCGACCTGGCCCAGCGAGAGGTCGAGGCCGCCCTCGCGATCAACGATCGCTATCGCAGCGCGGTGAGCCTGCACGGCCTGATCCTCGCCGAGCGTGGGCGCCTGCGCGAGGCCGCGCACGCGCTCGAGGTCGCCGTGCCGCGCTTCGAGGGGACGATCGGCCGTCACGAGGAGCTCTTCCTGGCCTATCTGCGTGCGACCCTCGCGCTCCTGCTCGGTGAACGGGGCGTCTGCCGCGAGCTGCTGTCGGGCTGGAACGACCTCGGACGGCAGTTCGCGCGGGCCGAGCTGCTGCTCGTGGCCTGCGATGACCTGGACGGCTGGCACGATGCGGCGCAGCGACGCCTCGACACGCTGCTCGAGATCTGGACCGCCGATGCCGAGATGACCTTCCTGCGGGCGGTGATGCTGCTGGCGGCGGGCCAGTGGGCGGCCGTCGAGGCGGCGATCACGCACTGGCCGGGCGGCGCGGGCAACGGCGACGACGCGCGCCCGCTGCTCCTGCAGGCCCGTCTGGACGTCTCCCGCGGGCGCGAGCCGACCCTGCCCGCCGACTGGTCGGAGGCGGTGGGGGTGAGCGGACCGGGCGAGGTCCCGGCCGGGACCTGGCGCCAGATCGCCGTGCACGGACTCCTGCTCGGCGGTCACTACCAGGCGGCCTGGGACGAGATCCAGGCGCTCGTGGCCGACGAGGAGGGCGACGAGGAGACGGGACGCCTGTGGCTGCGGGCGGCCGCGGCGCGGATCGCCGGCGAGCCCGAGCTGCTCGCGCATCCACGCCTGGAGGCGCCGCGAGCCGTGCCGGATGCCTGGGTGCCGGAGCTCTGCTGCACGCTGCGGCGGGGCGGAGCCGCCGACCGCGCCGAGGCGCTGGTGAGGTCCCGCGCCCGGGTGCGGCCCGACGTCGTGACCTGGTCGTGGCTCTCGGCCGGTTTCTGGCTCGCGCCCGTGCGCCGCTGGATCGCCTGAGCGTGGAACTCTTTTAGGTCGCCGCCCTTTTCACTATGTTCTGGCGTGTCCACGCCACGCGTCCCTTGCCGTATCCGCCCCGGGAGGACCCCGTTTGACCAGTCTCCGACGCGCATGTCTGGGCGTGATGCTCATGTCCGCCGCCGCGGTGGCCCAGGAGGCCGCCGTCGATCCCTGCGAGAAGGGGCAGCGGTACTTCGAGGACGACAACTACATCGCGGCCGAGCCGTTCCTGCGCCAGTGCCTCGCCCGGGACGAGTCGCTCCGTGCGTTGCTGCCCTTGACGGTGATCGCCGTCCTGCAGGAGCGGATCGACGACGGGCTGGAGCTCGGAGCGCGGGCCCTGGCGGTCGCGCCGGACAATCCGCGCGTGCGGTACTGGTACGGCCGGGCCCACCTGGTCGCCGGCAACCCGCAGGAGGCCATGGACCAGTGGGAGGAGGGCCTGCAGCTCGACGTCAACCATGCCGGCATCCTCGAGGGGCTCGCCCGCCTCAGCCTCCGGCTCGGCGACGACGCCCGCGCCTACAACCTGCTGCTGCAGCTGCGCATGCAGGGCACCGACGACCTCTGGCTGCACCACATGCTGGCCGATCTGGCACGGCGCCGCGGACTGTGGGACCGCGCGGCCACGCACTGGCGGGACGTCGTCGACCTCGAGGGCGAGTCCGAGGAGAACCTCGTCGTCCTCGGCGAGCTGACCATCCTCGCCGGCAAGCACGAGGAGGCGGTCGAGATCTTCCGGCACGCCGTCGACACGATTCCGAGCGGGGCGACCTGGGGCGGGCTGGGCGAGGCCTGGTTCGCCATGAGCGAGGTCGATTCGGCCATCGTCGCCCTGCGCCGCGCCGTGGCGCTGGCGCCGGAGAATCCCCACAACCGCTTCAACCTCGCCAACTCCCTGCAGATCAAGGGGGATCTCGAGGGCGCCGAGGAGCAGTTCGTCACCTACCTCGAGGCCAGGCCGGACGACCCGGTCGGACACTTCAAGTACGGCGTGCACCTGGAGCTGCGGGGCGAGTCCGAGCGCGCGCTGGCCGCCGTGGAGAAGGCCGTCTCGCTGGACTCGCGATACATCGAGGCCCTGGTCGTCCTGGCGCAGATGTACGAGAGCCGGGGGCGCATCGAGGAGACCCTCTCGACGCTGGATCGCCTCGAGCAGCTCGACCCCGGGGCCGCCGACGAGCTGGCCGAGTGGCGGGGACGGCTCGAGTCCGTCCGGGCCGAGGAGCAGAGCGCCGTGGCCGAGGGCAAGTTCCGGCTGCGGCACATCGTCACCGCCAACCCCGACGCGGTCGCGAAGGTGCGCGAGGGCATCGCTGCCGGCGAGGACTTCGCCACGCTGGCGACCCGGTTCTCGTCCGGTCCGACGGCCGCGCGGGGCGGCGACATCGGGTGGGTCCGGCCGGTCGACCTGATGCCGGGAGTCCGCGACGCGGTGACGGACCTCGAACCGGGCGACGTGACCGCGGCGATCGAGGCCGGCGGGCGCACGCATTTCTTCATGCGGACGCGCTGACCTCCGGCGACCGACGAACGCGAGCGAAAGCATGGCTGGCAAGGTCCTGCAGCTGACCAGCGACGTGCAGTACGTCAAGTCCGTCGGCCCGGCCCGGGCGACGGCCCTGCGACGCCTGGGCATCGGCACGGTCGGCGACCTGCTCTGGCATCTGCCGCGCAACCACCTCGATCGCTCCAGCAGCGTGCCCATCGGCAAGCTGGTGCCGGGCCAGACGGCGACCGTCGCCGGCGAGGTCCTGACCTGCGGCGAGCGTCGCACGCGGCGCGGCGGGACCCAGCAGACCGTCACCGTCGCCGACCGCTCGGGCGTCCTGTTCTGCGTCTGGTTCAACCAGCGGTACGTGCTCAAGCAGTTCCGCAGCGGCCGCCAGGTGATGCTCAGCGGCCAGGTGCAGGTCTACGGCGGCCGACGGCAGATGGTGCACCCGGACTTCGAGGTGAGCGAGGACGCCCCCGACCATGCGGACCAGGACGCGGCGCCGCTGCACACCGGTCGGCTGGTGCCGGTCTACCCGCTGACCGCCGGCGTGGGGCAGCACTGGCTGCGCCGCCTGATCCACGCCACGCTCGTGCAGGTCGCCCCCCAGCTCGACGAGCCGCTGCCGGACCGCTGGCTGGCCGAGCGGGGACTGGCCGCGCTGTCCGAGGCGCTCCAGCAGATGCACTTCCCGGACGACCAGGCCGCTCTCGGCCGGGCCCGGCGCCGGCTGGCGTACCAGGAGCTCCTGGAGATCCAGCTGGTGATGGCGCTGCGCCGGGGCGGGTTCCGCGATCGTCCCGGCCTGGCCCTCGCTCGCCCCGGCGACCTCACCCGGCGGCTGGTCGAATCGCTGCCCTTCGAGCTGACGGGCGCCCAGCGACGGGTCCTGGCCGAGATCCTGGCCGACCTGCGCGGCGGGCGGGTGATGCACCGCCTGCTGCAGGGCGACGTGGGCTCGGGCAAAACGCTGGTCGCGTTCATCGCGGCGCTCTTCTGCATCGAGCAGGGCTATCAGGTCCTGTTCATGGCGCCGACCGAGGTCCTGGCCCGCCAGCACGGGCAGACGCTGCGCCGGCTGGCCGAGCCGCTCGGCGTTGTCGTCGAGACGCTTACCGGTTCGACGCCGGCGAGCGAGCGGCGGACGATCCTCGCGTCGGCCGGCGCCCGGGAGGTCCAGCTGCTCGTCGGCACGCACGCGGTCCTGCAGGACCAGGCGCGGCTGCCCGACCTCGCGCTGACCATCGTGGACGAGCAGCACCGGTTCGGGGTCCGGCAGCGCGGCGAGAGCGCCCGCGGCGGCGACGACGATCCGGTCCATCTGCTGGTGATGAGCGCAACACCCATCCCGCGCAGCCTCGCGCTGACCCTCTACGGCGATCTCGACCTGTCGATCATCGACGCCAAGCCGGCCGGCCGCCAGCCGGTGTGCACGCGGCTGGTGCCGGCCCGGCGCGAGCGGGAGGTGCTCGACGAGTGCCGACGGCTCGCACGGGCGGGCAAGCGCGGCTTCGTGATCTACCCCGTGGTCGAGGAGTCGGAGAAGACCGACATCAAGGCGGCCGAGGCCGAGGTCGCCGAGCTGCGGTCCGGCCCGTTCGCCGATCTGCGCGTGGGGCTGGTGCACGGACGGCTCAAGCCACGCGAGAAGCACGCGGCCATGGACGACTTCGCGTCCGGCCGGCTGGACGTGCTCGTGGCCACGACCGTCGTCGAGGTCGGCATCGACGTGCCGGAGGCGGCGTGGATGGTGATCCAGGGTGCGGAGCGCTTCGGCCTGGCGCAGCTGCACCAGCTGCGCGGCCGCATCGGCCGGGGTGGGGGCGAGGCCTGGTGCTGGCTCGTCCCGTCCGGTAGCCTCACCCAGGAGACCGAGGCGCGTCTGCGCTACTTCGCCGACCACGACGATGGGTTCGCCCTGGCCGAGGAGGATCTGCGCACCCGTGGGCCGGGCGACCTCTGGGGCGTCCGCCAGCACGGCATGCCCGGGTTCCGGCTCGCCAACCCGCTGCGCGACGGCGAGCTGGCCACGGCCGCGAGCGAGGACGGACGCCGTATCCTGGCCGAGGATCCCGGCCTGCAGACACCTCGCTGGTCGCGTCTGCGCGCGCGTCTGAACGGTCAGTACGGCGATCTCGTGCCGCTGGCGACGGGCTGACGCCCGCCGACGCGAGAACGGTCCTAAAGGCCCCGCCGGTCCGGTCGATCAACCAGGGGAGACACCTGTACCATGCCAGGCCCCCGAGGAGGCATCCGGACATGATCGTCACGTGCAGCGGCTGCAACGCGCGCTACAAGCTGGACGCCAGCAAGGTTCCACCGCGAGAGATTCGCGTTCGCTGTCCCGAATGCGCCGCCGTCTTCACGCTCGACGGCACGCGGCGCGAGGCCCCGGCCGCCCAGGTCGAACCGACCCCGCAGGCGGCCGCGCCGGAGCCCACGCCGGTCCAGACGCCGCCGTCGCCGCCGGCCGAGCCGACGATGCCTCCGGCACCCGAGGCGCCGCCGGCGTCCGGTGCCGACGACCTGGCGCTCGAGCCGCCGGCCGCCGCCGCCTCGGTCGATCCGGCGGTCGCGACGCCTCCGGCCGCGCCCACGCCGGCACCTCCGCAGCCTGCGAAGCCGCAGGAGCCGGCGCCGGAGGCCGGATCGGCACCGAGCGAGCCGTCGACGGCGACGGCCGTGGCGGAGGAGGCGCCGCGCAGCGGTCGTCGTCGCCGCCGCGACAAGACCGAGATGCTCGCGCGGGCGCTGGTCTCGGACATCCTGGTCTACAACCGCGAGATCCGGGACAAGGCGCTGGCCGACGGCAACCTGCTCGAGGCGCTCGGCCCGGAGATCAAGAAGTCCTGGGAGCTGTACAAGGAGAAGGTGGGCGCCGAGGCGGCCAGCAACACCAGCTACTTCAAGGACGCGCTCAACGAGATCCTGGCCGAGGGGAACAAGGTCTTCTAGGCGACCAGCGACCGGGCAGGATGGTGGAACGAGAACGCCCGACAGCCGACCTGTCGGGCGTTCTGCGTGCCGGCGGGATCGGGGAGGCTCACGACTCGGGCCAGTGCTCCGAGGCGATCTCGCCCAGGATGTCGTCGATCTGCTGCTTGACGCGCTGGTTCTGGTCCGGCTCGAACAGGGCCTTGCTCACGCGGCCCTGGTCGTCCTTCTTCACGTACCGCAGGGACTGCAGGTCGGCCATCTCCATGAGGATGTCCTTGCTGACCCGCACCTCGACCGGATGGCCCTCCTTGTCGGCGGTGGGATTGTGGAAGGGATGCATGCCGTTGCCCCAGCCGTGCACCACCATCGAGCAGAGCAGCGCGCGGAAGGTGTTCTGCCCCTGGACGGTGTCCAGGTCGTAGTTGCTGGAGACGCGTTCGAGCACGCTGTCGATCACGGCGCCGAGGCGGGACTCCAGCTGCGGGTCGACTTCGAGGTTGAGCAGGCGGGCGAACATCGTCCGCAGGATCACATCCGTGTTCGTCTTCGTGGTCATGGCATCGCTCCTGGGTCGGGTCGCGGCCGGCGCCGGCGCCGGGCTCCGTGGGTACGGTCATTCACGCAGTCGACCATGCAAGTTGCTTGCCTCTTCGCGGGCCCCGGCGAACCCGTTTCCAACTGCTTGACGACGGCCCAGTTGGCGGCGTCGAGGATGGCATGCGGGTTGCAACGCCGGAAGGGACTGTGCCGATTTCACCGTCCGGGAGGCGGACCTTGCCCACCACCACGGCCACATCGACGGCGGTCTGCCGCATCCTGTACTACGGCCCGGCCAACTGCGGGAAGCGGGCAAATCTTGCCCAGATCCAGGCTTCCCTGCCCCCGGAGCACCGGCTCGTCATGGCGACCAGCGACCCCAGCCGGGAGATCGCGTTCAGCCTGCGCAACGGCGACAAGGGCGACTGGCAGGTCATCGTGCAATGCATGGATGCTGGTCAGGAACCGCCGGTGGCGAGCGGGTCCCGGCCATCCTTCGACGGGGTCGTCTTCGTCTGCGACAGCCGCGTGGACCGGCTCGACGAGAGCCTGAGCGCCATGGAGGCCCTGAAGGCGTATCTGGACCTCTGGCGGCTGGACATCATGTCCCTGCCGATGGTCCTGCAGTATAACCGGCGCGACGGCGAGAGCGTGCTCGCCGTGGACAAGCTCGAGAGCCTGCTCAACCCCTGGGGACTGCTCGCCTACCCGGCCGCCGCGGCCGCGGGGGAGGGCGTGCGCGAGACGCTCAAGGCCGCGCTCAGCCTGACCATCAGCCATCTGCTGCAATCCCAGTCGGCGGCCAGCCCCGAGACGGCGTCCGAGCCCGGGTTCGACCCCGGTCCGCCGGTCCCCGGCGACAGCTACGGCCCGGCGGTCGACCACTCTCCGCCCATCCCGTCCAGCGCCCCCGCCGCGAGCGGTGCGGCCGCCCCGGGCGGCTCGCCGGCCGCCGGCAACGCGGCGCTCGTGATCCCGGTCACGGTGCCGCGCAGCGCCCTCGGCCCCGACGGCAAGGGGCGGATCATCCTCGAGGTGCACGTGGTCGACGGCTGACCCCGCCGACCTTGCCCGCCGACGTCCGGACATTGACCCGGGTCGCACCCGGGCGTACCATTCCGACCATGACGAGCCCATCCAGCGATTCCGGCGCCCGTTCCGCCGCCGAGCTGTTCGCCGCCGGCCGCCGCGCCGAGGAGACCGGCGATCTCGAGCATGCGTATTCCCTGTATCGCCGCGCGATGACGGCCGGGCGAGCCCATGCCGACTGGCTGTACCGGCTGGGCTGCGTCTGTCTGAAGACGGATCGGTTCGACGAGGCGTGCCGGGCCTTCGAGTCCGGCCTCGTCGATGCGCCGGGCGATCCGCGCATGCTCACCAACCTGGGGGCGGCTCTCGATCATCTCGGAGACCGCGAGGCGGCGCTGGCCGCGTACCAGCGAGCGACGTTCCACGACCGGGCGCCGGCGGCGGCGTTCCACAACCTGGGCGCCCTGTACGCCGAGGAGGGGCGCACCGAGGACGCGGTGGTCGCCTTCAGCGAGGCGGTCCGCCGCGAGCCGGATGCCGACGGCTACTGCAACCTCGGCCTCGTCCTGCTCGGCGAGGGCGACCTCGTGCGGGCCCTCGATGCGTTCGAGAACGCGGTGGCCGCCGACCGCGAGTGCTCCCGCGGGCACTACTACGCCGGCGTCTGCCTGCTCAAGCGCGGCCGCTACGAGGATGCGCTGCGTCGCTTCGACCTCGTGCTGCGGCTCGACCCCGGTCTGGTGCGGGCGCACCTGCATCGGGGCGTCTGCCTGCACAAGCTCGAGCGCTACAAGGCGGCGATGGCCGCGCTCACCGAGGCCGAGGCGGCCTTTCCCGAGGACGGGGGGCTGCACTTCCAGCTGGCGCTGACCTGCGATGCCCTCGGGCTGGCCGTCGATGCGCGTCGGCACTATCATCAGGCGCGCATCCTGCGCGAGGACCCGGCGCGATCCTGACCGGCCGGCTTCCCCCCGATCCCGAAACGCGAGGCCCGCATGCTCGACATCATCCTCCTGGCGGTGGTCCAGGGGCTCACCGAGTTCCTGCCCGTGAGCAGCTCCGGTCATCTCGTCCTGTTGCAGAGCCTGATCGGTGGTCACGAGGGCGACCTCTTCCTGAACGTCGTCCTGCATGCCGGCACGCTGGGGTCGGTGCTCGTGGTCTATCGGCGCGAGGTGGGGCGCCTCCTGCGCCTGGACGGCGCCGCGCGCGCGTACGTGCTCTCGCTGGTGATCGGCACGCTGCCGGCGGTCGCGGTGGGGCTGCTGCTGAAGGACGCCGTCGAGAAGGCCTTCGCGGCCCCGATCTACGCGTCCGTCGGTCTGCTGGTGACCGGCGTCGTGCTGCTCTCGACGCGGGCGACCCGCGAGGTCGCCGCCCCGCTCGAGCCCTGGACCCCGCGGCCGGTCGCGCCCTGGAAGGCCCTGGTGATCGGATGCGCCCAGGCCGTCGCGATCTGCCCCGGCATCAGCCGCTCCGGCAGCACCATCGCCGCCTCGCTGTGGCTCGGTCTGCCCCGGCCGGAGGCGGCCCGTTTCAGCTTCCTCCTGTCGGTGCCGGCGATCGCGGGCGCGCTCGTCCTGCAGCTGATCGACGGCGACCTCTCGACGCGGACCGGACCGGTCGGGCTCGCGCTGGCGGCGCTCGTGGCGTTCCTCGTCGGGCTGCTGGCGATCCGCTGGACGGCGCTGGCGGTGGTCCAGCGCCACTTCTGGAAGTTCGCGTTCTACGTGATCCCGCTCGGGCTGGTCGTGCTCGTGGTGCTGGCCCGGTCGAGCCAGGGCTAGTGGGCGAGCGCCGAACCGGCCAGGAGCTTGCGCAGGGTCTCCTCGACGCGCTCGGGCTCGAACGGCTTGATCACGAAATCGACCGCGCCGGCGCGCACGGCCTCGAGCACGGCGTCCTTCTGGCCGAGGGCGGAGACCATCACCACGCGGGCGTCCGGATCGCGCATGACGATCTCGCGACAGGCGGCGACCCCGTCGAGACCGGGCATGGTGATGTCGATCAGGATCAGGTCCGGGCGATGCTCGACGTAGCGCTGCACGGCCTGGTGGCCGTCGGCTGCCTCGGCGATCACGGTGAAGCCGAGGTCCTCGAGGATGTCCTTCAGCATCACGCGCATGAACTGGGCGTCGTCGGCGATGATGACCGTCTGCTGCATGTGTTCCTCCGCCGGAGCAGCCGGGAATCGGCCGGGTCGTGTCAACGGCTGGCGTGCCGACCCCGTCTTGTGTATGACAGGGATCGACCCCGGACCGCGGTGCTTTAGCCGGGACTCACCGCATCAAAAGAGGAGTATTCTGATGATCTCGCAGAAGATGTTGACGACGGTCCTCGCCGCCACGCTGCTGCTCGGCGCGTCGGGCGCCATGGCGGACACGCCCGTGCGCTCGGACCCCGACCAGCGCCAGGCCATCGAGCTGACGGTGTACACGCGCGACCTCGCCCTGGTGC
Source organism: bacterium (assembly GCA_014730255.1). GTDB lineage: Bacteria > Krumholzibacteriota > Krumholzibacteriia > LZORAL124-64-63 > LZORAL124-64-63 > Glo-17. The sequence goes on from WJIQ01000016.1 coordinate 52,033, forward strand.
GCGAGGTCCGCACCGTGCGCATGCCCGATGGCGAGTTCCAGCTGGAGTTCCGGGGCGTGCCCGAGAAGATCAAGCCCGCGACCCTGCTCATCGGCGGTGACCGCGGCCTGAGCGTGCTCGAGCAGAACTACGAGTTCGACCTGATGTCGCGGCAGAGCATCCTCGAGAAGTACGTCGGGCGCGAGGTCGCCTGGATCCTCGAGGACGGCGGTCGGGTCAGCGGCCGCCTGCTGGCCACCGCCCAGGGGCCGGTCTTCGAGGTGGACGGGGACATCATGTTCGAGATGCCGGGACGGATCGTGCTGCCGAGTCTGCCCGAGGACCTGCGGGCGCGGCCCACCCTCGTGTGGCGGGTGCAGCGCGACGACGCGGCCGAGGCCGACCTCGACGTGAGCTACCTCACCAGCGGCCTCTCGTGGAATGCCGACTACGTGCTGCAGCTCGACCCCGAGGGCGTGCAGGCCGACCTGCGCGGCTGGGTGACGGTGGAGAACCGCAGCGGGTCCGGCTTCGCGGGCGCGACCCTGCAGCTCGTCGCCGGCGACATCCAGCAGGTGCGGCAGGCGATGCGGCCGGAGATGGTCATGGACGCGATGATGACCAAGTCGGGCCGGGCGCCGCAGATGGAGTCCGAGAGTCTCTACGACTACCACCTGTACACCGTGCCCTGGGCCACCGACCTGCCCAACAACAGCAGCAAGCAGGTCTCGATGCTCGCTGCCAGCGGCCTGGACGTCGAGCGCATCTACACCGTGCGCGGGGCGTCGCACTACTTCCGTGGCGGCACCGCCGACGACCGGCAGGACGTCTGGGTCAGCTACGCGTTCGAGAACCGCGAGAAGAACCAGCTCGGCCTGCCCCTGCCGGCCGGCGTGGTGCGGGTCTATGGCCAGTCCGGGGACGGCCGCCAGCAGCTCCTGGGCGAGGACCGCATCCCGCACACGCCCAAGAACGAGCGCGTCGAGCTGACCGTGGGCAAGGCGTTCGACCTCGTCGCCGAGCGCACGCGCATGGATTACGAGCGCGTCGCCGACCGGGTGCATCGGACCACCTGGCGCGTCGAGCTGCGCAATCACAAGGACGAGGACGTGACCGTCGAGGTGCGCGAGTCCGTGGGCGGCGACTGGACGATGACCCGGAGCTCGCACGCGCACGAGAAGGTCTCGGCCCAGGAGCTGCTCTTCCGCCTGCCCGTGGCGGCCGACGGCGAGACGACGCTCACGTACACGGTCGAGGTGCGCTACTAGTCACATGCCGAGCGTGCGGGCGCGCTCGCGCAGACGACGGTCCCCTGGACGCAGCGAGAGGGCGCGGCGGTAGGCCGCGCCCGCGCCTTCCCGGTCGCCGAGCTGACGGCGGGCCTCGGCCAGGTTGGCCCAGCCCTCGAAGTTTCGCGGATCCCGCGCGACGGCCTGTTCGAAGCTGGCGACGGCCTCGCGCATGCGCCCGAGCCGGAAGAGGCACGAGCCGGCGTTGACCAGCGGCGGCGCGGCGTTCCGGTTCAGACGCGCCGCCCGCTCGAAGCGACGCCGGGCGCTCTCCAGCTCGCCCTGGGCCATCAGCAGGTTGCCCAGGTTGTGCAACGCCACGGGATGGTCGCCGCGGATCGCGACCGCCCGCTCGAGCAGATCGCGCGCGGGCGGCATCTGTCCATATAGCTGCAGGAGACCGGCCCAGGCGACGGCCTCGTCGACCAGCCGCACGTCGCCCTGGCCGGAGGCCTCGCGCAGGCGACGGGTGATCGCCGCGCTCCGGTCGACGAGCCAGGCGCCGGGGTTCTCCTCGCGGCCATCCGGCGCGCGCACGAGCGCCACGCCGGCGGCGTCGACGGCGATCGGGCGCCAGGCGGAGTCGTCGATCAGCGCGCGCAGGATCGCGTGGCTGGCGGGATTACGATGGACCACGCAGACGGCGTCGGCGCGCCAGCGATCGAGCAGCCGCCGGGTCGCCGTGCCGCCGCTCCGGAAATCGGCATAGGTGCGCCAGGCGGTGGCCGGGTAGGCCTCGGTGCGGCCGTCGATGCTCACGCGTCCGGCCTCCAGGCGGATGAGCGTCGAGGCGGCGTCGACGGTGTTGGCGACGCGCTGGACGCCGCGTCCGGCGAGATCCTTGGCCGGCGCGATCGGGTACGTGGCCGGGGTCAGCCCGCCGCCGAAGCGCCGCGCGACCCCCTCGCCGAGGTAGAAGCGGTCCGTGACGATGGCCACCAGCCAGAATCCGATCACGGTCAAGCCGATCGCCGTCCCCAGGACCTGGGCGACCCGGCCCGCCGCGGCGGGAACGCGCCCCTGCCAGCGACCCAGCAGGCGGCCGCGTGCGGTCGGCCGGTCCAGCAGCGGACCGGTGTGCAGGAGGGCGAAGGTCACGGCATAGAGGCCGAGGTTCCGCTGACCATTCCAGGCGGCCACGAGGCCCAGGGCCCACAGGGCGATGCGCAGCCAGGAGACGCGCGGCCAGAGGGCCACGCACCACAGCACGCCCCAGACGATGGAGGCCTTGAACACGAGCAGCGTCGTGGCGAGGCTGCCCCGCGTCTCGAGCAGGGGGACCAGCTCGCTGATCGTCCGCTGCAGGTCCGGCCCGTCGCCGGTGAACTGGCCGATCACCTGCAGGGGATAGAGCAGACCGGCCGGCCCGCTCGGTGTGGCCGCCCCCGCGAGCAGCCCGAGCAGCGC
>WJIQ01000017.1 GCA_014730255.1 bacterium
AAGCTCAGCCGCAAGAAGATCTACGGCAACGCCACGCAGAAGGCCATGCTCAAGGCGCACCCGGAGCTGAACACCTATCTGTCGCAGCGCCTCGCCGAGCCGCAGACCGGCAAGCTGCGCATCGTGTACGACATCGCCGTGCGCATGATCCGACCCGAATACAACCGTTCCGGCTTCTTCTTCGCCGGCACGAGCCTCGACCGCAAGCGCGGCCCCAGCTCCACCGGCCGCGAGCGCTTCGCGATGCTCGGCTTCGAGAACGCCGGGCGCGAGGGCAAGATCGACCTCTTCGCGCGCGAGGGCCGCAACAGCTGGGACGACAAGACGATCCTCGTCGAGGACCTCGACCTGCGCGAGTGGTACACGATCACCGTGGAGATCGACGTGCCGGCGAAGACGTTCACCGTCCAGGTGGACGACGGCCCGGTCCACGGACCGCTGCAGGCGTTCAAGACCAAGAACCACCCGACCCCGGAGGCCGTCACGCACGTGAGCTTCGCGACCTGGAACGACGGGGCCGGCACGTTCTACGTCGACAACGTGAGCGCGGTCGCCCGGTGACGCCCGCTCGCCAGCGGGGCCGAAGTCACGCGGTGAGCAGGTAGGCCAGACCTCGCAGGGTCCACAGCTCGTCGACCTGCCACCGCGGTCGGGCGAGATGGTGCGCGAGGCCGCCGGTCGCGATGATCGGCACGCCCGGCATGCCGTCGGCGAGGGCCTCCACCGTGCCGACCACGCCGTGCACGCCCACGTGGTACGCCCCGATCGCCAGGGCCTCCGCCGTGTGGCGCCCCGGACGCAATTCCGTGCGCTCGAAGGGGACCGGCCACAGGCGCGCACCCTCTTCCTGGAGCTTGCGGGCGGCGAAGGCCATGCCGGGAGCGATCAGTCCGCCGAGGAAGACCCCGTCGACCAGCACGTCGATGGTCGTCGCCGTGCCGGCATCGATGACGATGGCATCGCGGTGGCCGGCGGCGACCGCGGCGGTGACGTTGCACCAGCGGTCGGCGCCGACGGTCTCCGGCGTCTCCACCGCGTAGCCGAACGGGAACGCCCAGGTGTGATCGACGGTGCGGACGGCCGGCAACGCCTCGCGCAGCGCGCGCGTCACCGCGGGCACGACCGAGGTCACGCCCGCGATCGCATCGGTCGTGCCGTGTCCGGCCACGGCCTCGGCGAACGTGCGGGCCGCCTCGTCGTCGCGCGGGGTCGCCTCGGTCAGGAGTCCGGCCACCGGCTCGCGCAGCGCCCCGGCCTTGACGTCGGCCCGGATCACACGGGCATGGCTGTTGCCGATGTCGATCAGTAGCGCGGTCACGACACGATCTCCATGTCGATGCCCAGGTCGAGCGCCGGCGCGGAGTGCGTCAGGCGGCCCACCGACGCCGCGTCGACGCCCGCGCGGGCGAAGGCGCCGATGGTCTCGAGGGTGACGTTGCCGCTGGCCTCGAGCCGGGTCTCGGCGCCCGCCGCGTCACGCCGGGCCACCGCCCGGGCCGCCTCCTCGGGCGCGAAGTTGTCGAGCAGGACCCACTCCACCCCGAGCGGCAGCACACGATCGAGCTGGTCGAGCCGGTCGACCTCGACCTCGATGGCGAGGTCGGGATAGCGCTGGCGCCCCCGGGCGACGAGCTCCTCGATCCCGTGCCCGCCGGCGGCCCAGTGGTTGTCCTTGAGCATGATGCGGTCGTCGAGGCCGAGGCGGTGATTGGAGCCGCCTCCGCAGCGGACGGCATACTTGGCGAGCTTGCGATGGCCCGGCACGGTCTTGCGGGTGTCGAGCACCTGGCAGCCGGTGCCCGCGACACGGTCGACGTACCGCGCGGTCAGGCTGGCGATCCCCGAGAGCTGCTGCAGCAGGTTGAGCGCCGTCCGCTCGACCGTGAGCAGCGGAGCCGCCGCCCCGCGCAGCGACGCGACCCGCTGGCCCGCGGCGACGCGCGCCCCGTCGTCCACGGCGAGCACGACCTCGAGCGCGGGGTCCAGCTTCCGCACCAGTGGTTCGAGCAGGACCAGGCCGGCGACCACCCCGGCCTCGCGCGCGGAGACCCGGGCCTCGGCGCGCTGGTCGCCGGTGACGGTGATCGCGGTCGAGGCGTCGCCCGTTCCGATGTCCTCGGACAGGGCGTGCGTCAGGAGCGTGTCGAGCCAGGGATCGGCCAGGAGCGTCCGCGCGTCCATCACGCCTCCTCCTTGCGGCTGGTGGTCAACCCCCACTGGGCCTTCAGGTCCTCGATGCGGTCGCGGATCTGGGCCGCCTTCTCGAACTGCAGATCCTTCGCCGCCGTGCGCATCTCGCGCTCGAGCATCTCGACCATCTCGCGCGGGGACATCGTGTGATCGATGATCGTCTCCCAGGGCCGGTCCGCGACCGCGGGGTGCTCCTCGCGGTCGCCGGCGGCGAGGGTCTGCTGCAGGATGTCGGCCCGGCTCTTGAGGATCGTGCGCGGGGTGATCCCGTGCTCGAGGTTGTAGGCCAGCTGCTTCTCGCGCCGCCGTTCGGTCTCGGCGATGGCGCGCTGCATGGAGTCGGTGAGCTGGTCGGCGTACATCACGACCTTGCCGTGGACGTTGCGTGCGGCCCGACCGGCGGTCTGGATGAGCGAGCGCTCGCTGCGCAGGAAGCCCTCCCGATCGGCGTCGAGGATCGCCACCAGCGAGACCTCGGGCAGATCGAGTCCCTCGCGCAGCAGGTTCACGCCCACGAGCACGTCGCTCTCGCCGAGGCGCAGCCGCCGCAGGATGTCGATGCGGTCGAGCGCCGAGATGTCGCTGTGCAAGTACGAGACCTTCAGGCCCGCCTGGCCCAGGTACTCGGTGAGGTCCTCGGACATCTTCTTGGTGAGCGTGGTCACCAGCGCTCGCTCGCCGCGGGTGGCGACCTCTCGGCAGCGGGCCATCAGGTCGTCGACCTGCGTGGCCACGGGCAGGACCTCGATCGGCGGGTCCACCAGGCCGGTCGGACGGATCACCTGCTCGACGAACACGCCGCCGCACTGTTCGAGCTCCCAGTCGCCGGGCGTGGCCGAGACGAAGATCGTGCTCGGGACCAGCTGCGTGAACTCCTCGAAGCGCAGCGGACGGTTGTCCAGCGCCGAGGGCAGGCGGAACCCGTGCTCGACCAGCTTCTCCTTGCGGGAACGGTCGCCGTTGTACATCGCCCCGATCTGGGGCACGGTCACGTGGCTCTCGTCGATGATCAGCAGGTAGTCCTCGGGGAAGTAGTCGAGCAGGCAGGCCGGACGCTCGCCCGGCTGGCGGTCGTCGAAGTAGCGCGAGTAGTTCTCCACGCCGGGGCAGTGGCCGATCTGCTGGATCATCTCCATGTCGTACCGCGTGCGGCTGGCCAGCCGCTGGGCCTCCAGCGCCTGGCCGCCCGCGTCGAACATGGCCAGCTGATCCTCGAGGTCGCGCGCGATCTGGTCGACGATCTGCTGCGACCGCGCGCGGTCGGTGATGAACTGGCTGGCCGGGAAGATCGCCGCGGTGCGGACCGATTCGAGCGTCTTGCCCGTCAGGTGATCGATCCAGGCCAGGCGGTCGATCTCGTCGTCGAAGAACTCGATGCGCAGCGTGCGCTCCTCGTGGGCGGCGCGCACCTCGACCACGTCGCCGCGCACCCGGAAGGTGCCGTAGTCGGGCTCGATGTCGTTGCGCTGGTAGGCCGAGTCCACGAGCTGCTGCAAGAGGTCGTCGCGCTCGATGGTCTGCCCCTGCTCGAGGTGGATGATCCCCTCGCGGAAGGTGCGGGGGTTGCCGAGGCCGTAGATCGCCGAGACCGAGCAGACCACGATGACGTCGCGTCGGGCGAGCAGCGAGCTGGTCGCCCGCAGGCGCAGACGCTCGATCTCGTCGTTGATGCTCGTGTCCTTCTCGATGTAGGTGTTGGTCTGCGGGATGAACGCCTCGGGCTGGTAGTAGTCGTAGTAGCTGATGAAGTACTCGACGGCGTTGTCCGGGAAGAACCCCTTGAGCTCGCCGTAGAGCTGGGCGGCGAGGGTCTTGTTGTGGCTGAAGATGAGCGTCGGGCGCTCGACCTCGGTGATGACGTTGGCCATGGTGTAGGTCTTGCCCGATCCGGTCACCCCCAGCAGGGTCTGGAAGCGATCGCCGCGGCGGATCCCCGCGCTGAGCTGGCGGATCGCCTCCGGCTGGTCGCCCGTGGGCTCGAACGGCGCCTGGATCCGGAAGAGACCCACGTCACCCGTCCGATCCGTCGAGGGCGTGCCGGTCCAGGACCACCGGCTGCCCCGTTTGCCAGCGTTCGACGGGCAGGGTGACGCCGTTGAGCATCGCGCTGGCACCGGTCAGGTCGCCCAGCTCGACGGTGAAGTTGTCCTCGGCCCCCCAGTAGATCGCGTAGCCGCCCCGGACCGCGTACGCCACGCCCGGCTCGATGGAGGCGTCAGGCAGCGGCCGCGGCGCCTCCGGCCAGACCACCGGGCGCAGGGCCTGCTGGCCGTCCGCGCGCACCGAGCAGTTCGCCGGCTCGGGCAGGAGCACCCGCAGGACGAGCGCCCGGGGGGTCCCCTGCTCCAGGGGTACGTCCGACGAGGCGGGCCAGGGTACGGGCAGCTCCGCCGCGACCTCGCCGACGAGGCTGTCGGCGCCGCCTGGCGCGGAGGGTTCGTCGACGGGCTCGACCTCGACCCTCCGGGTCGTCCCGGCCGGCCCGTCGTCGCCGCCGCCGAGCCAGAGCCCGAGCGCGACGGCCACCACGACCACGACCGCGACCATGCCGATGATCACCTCGCGCCGCATCGTCGATCCGACGCGCCGGACCTGGACGGTGTCCTCGGACCAGGTCACGTCGTCGTCGCCGGCCTCGGCGCTGCCGGCGAGCGCCTCGTAGGCGGCGAGCACCTGCTCGACGTCCATCTCCAGCCAGCCGGCATAGTTGCGCAGGAAGCTGCGCACGTAGAGCGGTCCGGAGACCTTGTGGTACTCGTCGCGCTCCATGGCCTCGAGCAGGCGGACGGGGATCTTGGTGCCCTCGTGCGCGGCTCCGAGCTCGAGACCACGCGCCTTGCGCGCCTCGCGCAGCTGCTGCCCGGGCGTCTTGCTCGCGAATCCCTCCGCCATCCCAGGTCCTTTCACCGAGGTTCAGTCGGCGAGCGCGTCGAGCCGCTCCCGCAGCTTGGTCGCCTTGTCCTCGTTCTCGGCCAGCAGATCCCTCTGCTTCTGCACCACGTCGTCCGGTGCGTTGTCGACGAACTTGGGGTTGGCCAGCTTCGCCCGGCAACCCTTCAGCCAGCCCTCGATCTTGCCGAGCTCCTTCTGCAGGCGCCCGCGCTCCTTGTCCAGGTCGACCAGACCGGCCATCGGCAGGAATACCTCGACGTCCCCGGCGACGCCCGCACCGGCCGGCTGCGGGTCCTCCCCCCCGACGGCCACGGTCACCGACTCGAGCTTCGTCAGCAGCTCGATCCGACCCGCGACGGCCCCCAGCACGCTCGCCCGCGCCTCGTCCGCCACCCGCAGGATGCCCGCGCCGCGCTTGCCCGGCTGGACGTTCAGCTCGCTGCGCAGGTTCCGCAGCACGCCGGTGATCTCCATGACCTCGGCGTAGCTGGCCTGCTCGGCCGCGAAGGGAGCGGCGGCTCCGGCCACCGGATACGGCGAGACCATGATGCTGCCGCTGGACGGCGGCAGCCAGCTCCAGAGCTCCTCGGTGATGAACGGCATCACCGGATGCAGCAGCTTGTAGCTCATCGCCAGGCTCAGGACCGCGACGAGCAGCGGCGCGTCGCGCTGGTCATCGTCACGCAGGCGCGGCTTGATGGTCTCGAGGTACCAGTCGCAGAACTCGTGGCGGAAGAAGTTGAAGGCGCCGTAGGCGGCGTCGTTCAGGCGCCGCTTCTCGTAAGCGTCGTTGACGTCGCCGACGGTCGCGATCAGGCGGCCGAGCACCCACCGGTCCTCGAGGGCGAGGTCCTCGTCGGCGAGCCCGGTCGGCAGTGGCGCTCCGAACGTGTCCTGCCAGAGGCCGGCGAACGCCGCCGCGGGCGCGCCGTCCCAGTCGCGATCGCGCGCGACCTCGAGCTTGCCGACGGCCGGCGGGGTGGCGGCGGTCTCGGCCGCGAGCTCCGACTCGTCCCAGACGCCGAGGATCAGCTTGGTGGCCTGGAAGATCTTGTTGCAGAAGTTGCGGCCGACCTCGAGCGAGGACTCGCTGAAGAAGATGTCCTGGCCGGTGGGCGTGAGCATGACCAGCGAGCAGCGCAGGGCGTCGGCGCCGTAGTCGTCGATGAGGTCGATCGGGTCGGGGCTGTTGCCCAGCGACTTGCTCATCTTCCGTCCCTGCTCGTCGCGCACGATCCCCGTGAAGAGGACCTCGGTGAAGGGCGGCTCCTGCAGGAACTCGTAGCTGGCCATGATCATGCGCGCGACCCAGAAGAAGATGATGTCGGCGGCGGTGACCAGGGCGCTGGTCGGGTGGAAGCGCTCGAGATCGGCCGTGCGCTCCGGCCAGCCCAGCGGCGAGAAGGTCCACAGCCAGCTCGAGAACCAGGTGTCCAGCACGTCCTCGTCCTGGGCGAGCCCGGTCGACCCGCAGGAGGGGCACGCGCTCGGGGTCTCGAGCGCGACCACCTCGGCCTCGCAATCGCGGCAGTACCAGACCGGGATGCGATGCCCCCACCAGAGCTGGCGACTGATGCACCAGTCGCGGATGTTGCGCATCCAGTTGTGGTAGACGCCCACCCAGCGCTCGGGAAGCAGGCGGATCGTGCCGTCCGCGACCGCGGCGACGGCGGGTTCGGCCAGCCGGTCCATGCGCAGGAACCACTGCTTGCTGAGGTAGGGCTCGATGATCGTGCCGCAACGATCGTGGTGGCCGACCTGGTGCGTGTGCTTCTCGACCTCGGCGAGCAGCCCGGCCGCCTCCAGCCTGGCGATCGTCTCCTGGCGAGCCGCCACGCGGTCGAGGCCGGCGAGGTCGCCCGCCGCGTCGTTCATCACCCCGTGCGGATCCATGCAGGTGACCTGGGGCAGGTCGTGCCTCTGTCCGACCAGGAAGTCGTTGGGGTCGTGCGCCGGCGTGATCTTGACGTAGCCCGTGCCCTTCTCCGGATCGGCGTGCGGGTCGCCGACGATGGGGATCGTGCGCTCGGTCAGCGGCAAAGAGACCATGCGACCGATGAGCTGCTTGCGCTCGGGATCGTCCGGATGCACGGCCACGGCCGTGTCTCCGAACATGGTCTCCGGCCGCGTCGTCGCCACGGTCAGGTGGCCGTCCCCGTCGGCGAACGGGTAGTGGATGTGCCACATCGCGCCATCGAGCTCGCGGTACTCGACCTCGTCGTCGCTGATCGCGGTCAGGCAGTGCGGGCACCAGTTGACGAGGTACAGATCACGATAGATCAGCCCCTTCTCGTAGAGATCGACGAACGCGCGGGCGACCGCCCGGTTGCGCGCCTCGTCCATGGTGAACGCCTCGCGCGGCCAGTCGAGCGAGCAGCCGAGGCGACGCAGCTGGGCCGTGATCCGGCCGTGCGTCTGCTCCTTCCAGGCCCAGGCCCGCTCGAGGAACGCCTCCCGGCCCGCCTCGCGCTTGTCCAGCCCCTCCTCGCGCATCTGACGGGAGACGACCTGCTCGGTGGCGATGCTCGCGTGGTCGGTTCCGGGCACCCACAGGGTCGGCCGGCCGATCATCCGGTAGTAACGGATCAGCGTGTCCTGGATCGAGTTGCCCAGGCAGTGCCCCATGTGCAGGATGCCGGTGACGTTGGGCGGCGGCAGCGTGATGACGAACGGCTCGTCACCGGTCTCCGCCGGTGCGAACAGCCCGTGGTCCTCCCAGTGACGATACCAGCGGTCCTCGATGCCCGCGGGCGAGTACTGTGCTTGCTGCCGGATGTCGTTCACTGGGTGCTCCCTGGCGAGCCGCGTCGGTCGGTCCGACGTGGGATGGCTGTCACGCACGAAAACGGCCGAAACGGCCGTCATTCAGTCGGTTGGCAAGGTAACACCGCGACCCCTCGCCTTCAACCACGGGTCGGCGAGATCGCCCTCGCAGCGGGTCGTTTTTCGCTGGTCAACTGCGGGGGAACCGGTTAATGGTGAGGCATCGACCCTCACGGCACTGGAGCGCCCTCATGACCGATACCCGACCGATATGGCTGGCTGGATTGCTCGCCGCGCTGCTCGCCACGGCCCCCTTCTCGGCCGCGCGCACCATCGCCGTCCCCGACGACCACGCGACCATCGGCGATGCCCTGCTCGGCGCCGAGGCCGGCGACTTCGTCCTCGTCAGCTGCGGCGTCTACCGTGAACGCAACCTCCGGGTGCCCTCCGGCGTGACCCTCTGGAGCGCGACCCTGCAGCCGGACTGCGTGGTGATCGACGCTCAGGGCCGCGGTCGCGTCTTCATCTTCGAGGACTGCGACAGCACGACCGCGGTCGTCGGCTTCACCCTGCGCGGAGGACGGACCACGCACGACGGCGGCCTCGTCGTCGCCCGCGACGCCGCGGTGCGTCTCTCGCGCTGCCGGTTCGAGGCAGGCGAGGCGCAACGCGGCGGCGCGTTCGCGTGCCGGGGCGAGCGGAGCCCCCGTCTCGAGGAGTGCGTCTTCACCGGCAACGCGGCCCGGACGCTCGGTGGCGCGGTTCTCTGGCGCAGCACCGCGCCCGGCCGCATGATCGGCTGCCGCTTCTCGAGCAACATGGCCATCGGCGGCGGTGCCCTCGCCGTCAGCGCGGGGACCGATCTCCGGCTGGAACGGACCCGCCTCGTGGCCAACGAGGCCGGCAACGTCGGTGGAGCGGTCTGGGTCGGCGGTGGCGAGCTCGAGCTTCGCGACTGCGTGCTGGCGCGGAACGTGGGTGGGCTCGGCGGCAGCGCCATGGCGATCGCCGGCGGGCGTCCGCGCCTGGTCGGGTGCACCATCACCGGGAACCTGGCCGACGCCGACGGGGCGGCGGTCACCCTGGTGCGCGGCGGCCTGGTCGGCGAGCGGACCCTGCTCGCCTACAACACGCCCGCTGCGGTCGACGGCACCCCGACCGTGGCGGTCGAGCTGGCGGCCTGCAACATCTACGGCCACCCCGGTGGAGACTGGGCCGGCCCGGCCGCCGGATTCGCCGGCCGCCGGGAGAACTTCAGCGCCGACCCGCTCTTCTGCCGACCGGTCACGCCGGACTACGCCCTGCGCGGAGGTTCGCCGTGCCTGCCCGGCGGTCGCGGGGGCGCGACGACGGTGCTCGTCGGCGCGACCGGCCGGGGCTGCGACTGACCCTCTCGGTGGTGGTCAGACCAGAGGGCCCGTGGTAGGCTCGGAGCATCCCCCCAGCGGGAGGCTCCAGCTTGTCCGTCGCCGCAACGTCCCGCGAGACCCGCGCGCAACGCATCACCCGCCTGATCGCCACCACGGTGCTCGCGCCGCTGCTGCTGCTCGCGATCCTGCCGGTCTCGCTGCACGTCATCCAGAAGCCGGATCTCGGCCTGAGCCAGCGCGGACTGGAGATCCAGGCCGTCGCTCCCGGCGGTCCGGCCGACCGCGCCGGCCTCGCCGCCGGCGATCGCATCGTGGCCGTCGACGGTGTCGCCACCGGATCGGCGGCGGACTGGTTCGCCGAGATCGCCGGACGCTACGACCTGGGCCCGCGCGAGGTGGTCGTCGAACGCGATGGCACACGGCTGGTCGCCACCGTCGTCCCCGAACGCCGCACGCGCTCCTCCATGGTCTTCGGCCTGAGCACCTGGCTGGCGGGCCTGTCCTTCCTGATGATCGGCTGGTGGGTCCTGGCCCGACGGCACGACGAGGTGGCTCGCGATTTCTTCGGGCTCTGCTTCATCTTCGCCTTCTTCCTCGCCGACATCCCCGATCTGCCGTCGGTCCCGTATCAGCACGCCAAGCAGATCCTGCGCGAGGTGCTGCAGTACCTCTGGCCCGCGGCGTTCCTGCGCTTCTTCGTCCTCTTCCCGGCCACCGACCCCGTCGCCGGCGGTCCATCGCGGCGCTGGCTCTACGCGCCCGCACTCGGCTTCGTGATCCTGACCGTGATCGCCCACGCCGTCCGACTCGATCCCGGCTCGCCTCTCGTCGGTGCCCTTGAAGTCGCCGCCACCGCCTACGTGCTCGGCTACTTCGTCGCCGGCCTCGTGGTCTTCGCCCGCAAGGTGCTCCGGCGTGACCGGCCGGTCCTGCACACCAAGCTGCGGGTGATCCTGCTCGGACTGGTCCTGGGCATCGTGCCGTTCCTGACCGCCTTCGCGGTCGGCAGCGGCCTCGTTCCGACCTTCCCCAACTGGGAATACCTCGGGTTCTCGCTCCTGCTCGTACCAGTGAGCTTCGGCCTGGCGATCATGCGCTACGGCGCGCTGGACACCGCGTTCGTGGTGCGCGCGAGCCTGGTCTACGGCCTGCTCACCGTCCTGGTGCTGACGGCCTACCTGGCCACCGTCGCGGTGATCGGCAACCTCATCTCGCGCACGTACCAGGTCTCGGCCTACCCCATCCTCGTGGTGGTGATCGCGATCAGCAGCCTGGTGGTGCTTCCCCTGCGCCGGCGCGTGCAGGGCTGGGTGGACGCCGCGTTCTACCCGTCGCGTCGGGCCAACCGCGAGGCCATCGCCGCGCTCAGCCGCGGCCTCGCCGTCGAGACCGACCCCGAGGCCGCCCACGAGATGTTGCTCGCCCGCCTGCACCACCTCTACCGGCCGCACAAGCTGCGCCTGTACCTTGCACCGTCGCGGACGGCCGACCAGCTGGAGGACATCGGGCGGTATCCGTCGAGCCTGCCGCCGGGGCCGACCATCCCGCGCGACGACCCGCTGGTGGGTTTCCTGGACCGGCTCCGGCGCCCGGTGCACACCGAGGAGTTCGAGGACTGGACCAGCGGCCCTGGCGGCCGGCGTGCGCCGACCGCCGTCCCGCTCAGCGGCACCGTCCTGCTCGTCCCGCTGGTCACCGGCAACCAGCTGCAGGGCATGCTGGTATGGGGCGCCAAGTCCGACGACGAGCTCTACTCGCAGGACGACCTGGCGAACCTCGCGACCCTCGCCCTGCAGGTCGCCCCCGTGCTCGAGAGCCTGCGCCTGCACGAGGAGAGCCTGCGCCGCCACCAGCTGGAGACCGAGCTCGCCGTGGCGCGCGACATCCAGGCCCAGTTGCTGCCGCGCGAACCGCTGGCGCTCGCGAGCGCGTTCATCTGCGGGCGCACCGATCCGTGCCGGCAGGTCGGCGGCGACTACTACGACTACTTCGCCCTCGACGATCACACGCTCGGCTTCTGCGTCGCCGACGTCGCCGGCAAGGGGATCCCCGCCGCGCTGATGATGACCACCGTCCGCGTGACGTTCCGCGAGCTCGCCCAGGCCCGGCTCTCGCCCGAGAACGTGATCACCGAGCTCGACCATCGCATCGCCGCCATCGCCTCGGCGGGCCGCTTCGTGTGCTTCTTCTACGGGGTGCTCGACGTCCGGTCCGGACTGCTCGACTACTGCAACGGCGGACTCGAACCGCCGGTCCTCTTCCGCCGGGGCGGTCAACGGGAGGAACTCCGCCGCGGCGGCCCACTCGTGGGCATCGCGGCCGGCGTCCGTTATCGCCGCGGCGCCGTCCGCCTCGCCGACGGCGACATGCTGCTCGGATACACCGACGGGATCACCGAGCAGACCAGCCCCGACGGCGAGGAGTTCTTCGAGACCGACCGGCTGCTGGCCATGGTGGCCGGGGGTCGCGATCAGCCCGCGCCGGAGGTGTGTGGTCGTGTTTTTTCCGGCGTCGACGCCTTCGGCGGCGCCGAGGCCTCCGACGACCGCACCGTCATCATATTGAAATACAACAACTTGAAGTAGATTCGCCGATCCCGGTCCCGTTCTTGCAACTAACGGGCAGGACGGCGGTTCGGAGGACCGCGAACCCGAGGACCGGAAAACGCTCAACCTGCGCTCGCATCACCCGAAGAGGTTCGACTCAAGCCCTCCCTGCCCCGGCCGATGTCATGGAAGACCGCATCGTGAACCCTCAGACCGGGAAAGGGGGGAGTGACATGAGCATCGACTACCTGGCCATCATGGGCCTGGCGCTCATCGATCTCTTCTGGTGGCTGCGTAAATGACCCCAGTCGCCAGCCGCTCCTGGTCGGAGGTTCAGCACCGCGGCCAGGGGCGCTTTCTTTTCCCCGCCCCCGTCGATCAGCTCTCCGACCGCCCCAGCACCTCGCGGATCGCCCGCTCGTAGTCCGCGCGGTCGTGCTTCCCCAGCCAGTGATGACGGACCACACCGTCGGGGTCGACGAGGTACGTGCTCGGGATGCCCTTGGTCCCCCCCCACGCCCGCGCGACCTCGTGCCCGCCCTCGTCGGCGGTCATGGTGAACGAGTAGCCGTGCTCCCGCGCGAACGGCGGCACGGCGGTCGGCGGGTCGCCGTCGACCGAGACGGCGATCACCTCGAGGTCGCCGTCGTAATCGCGGACGAGGGCCTCGAGCTCGGGCATGAGGGCCTTGCAGGGGGGACACCAGGTGGCCCAGAAGTCGACGATGACGGCCTTGCCGCGGTGCTCGGACAGGCGCACCTCGCGGCCGTCGACGTCGGTGAGCGTGAAGTCGGGGGCCTCGCTCCCGATCAGCTGATCCTCGCCGCCACCGCAGGCGGCGACCACGGCCACGAGCGCCAGCGCGGCCGGCCAGCGCCAGGGACGAAACGTCGTGTGTCGCATGGTTCTCCCGGGTCGTCGTCCCCGCCGTCGCCACGGGGCGGGCGGTCGCGTCGTAAGAAACGATAGCCTACTGTCACTCCATGATATATCCTTGACGGTCGAGCCGAAACGCTGATTCTTCGGGAACGGTCCGCCGCCGGCGAGGATATCAGCGATGGGCCGTCGTGCGTGCCCGACGACCCGTTCGCGACCCCCTTCACCCCAGATGCGATGGTGCCGAGACGATGACCGACCGCTTCCCGATCCCCCGCTTCGCCTCCTTGCTCGTCGCCGGGCTGCTGCTCGTGGTCGCGACGCCGTCGCCGGCCGCCCTCGACGTGCGACCGGCCGACGAGGCCGCCATCATCGGCAAGGACCTCGTCCTCGAACTCGAGTTGCCCGCGGCGATCGGTACCGA
Source organism: bacterium (assembly GCA_014730255.1). GTDB lineage: Bacteria > Krumholzibacteriota > Krumholzibacteriia > LZORAL124-64-63 > LZORAL124-64-63 > Glo-17. The sequence continues at coordinate 13,062 of WJIQ01000017.1, forward strand.
CCCCGACGCGCTGACGGTGGCCGTCGAGGCGACCGGCGAGGACGGCGGCGCGCTCTTCGAGGACATGATGCGGCTGGAAAGTGCCGGCGAGGCGGGTCGCTTCACGCTGACCGTGACCACGCGCCCCGACGCCGCGCCGGGCGCGCATCCGGTGCGCGTGGTCGTCGGCGACGGCACCACGGAGCACGCCTGGGACGGCGAGATCACGCTCGAGTTCGGCGACGAGTGGACCGCCGGACGCATCACCTGGTTCATCAAGGATCGCGGCCTCTTCCTGTTCCTGGGGCTGGTCTTCCTGGGCGGCATCCTCATGAGCGCCACCCCCTGCATCTACCCGATGATCCCCATCACCCTGGCGGTGATCGGCGCCCAGACCCAGGAGAAGGGCGTCGCCAAGGGCTTCGTCCTCGCACTCACCTACGGTCTGGGACTGGCGATCGTCTATGGCGTGATCGGCGTGATCTCGGCCACGGTCTTCTCCGGCATCACGGCCTTCCTGCAGAGCCCGGTTGTGCTGGTCCCCATCGCCGCGCTCATGGTGGCGATGAGCTTCGCCATGTTCGGCGCCTTCGAGCTCGAGGCCCCGGCCTTCCTGCGCAACCGGCTGCAAGGCGCCGGCGGAGGGCGCGCGGGCCTCGTCGGCGCGTTCGTCGCCGGCATGGTGGCCGGTCTGGTGGCCTCGCCGTGCGTCGGACCGTTCCTGGCCGCGCTGCTGGTGTGGGTGGGCACCACGGGCAGCGTGTTCCTCGGCTTCTGGTCGCTGTTCATCTTCGGCCTGGGCCTGAGCGCCCTGCTCGTGGCCGTCGGGACCTTCCCGTCGCTCCTGAGCAGCATGCC
>WJIQ01000128.1 GCA_014730255.1 bacterium
AACGAAACTCGTGGATCAGTCTAGGGGACAGCCACGGCGCCGTCAAAACGGGCCGCCCGCACGAGGCCGCAGCCCCGCCCGATCGCTCACCGGAACAGCGTCTTCACCGCCGTCCAGCTCCGGTTCTCGACGGCCACCGGCCCGAGGTTGGTGTGCAGCACGTAGCCGAACTCGTAGACGTCCTGGCCATCGGGCGCCGTGAAGGTATCCGGACCTACCCAGAACCAGACCACGTCGCCCGGCGCACCGGCGATGGTCAGCGGGTTCTCGAGGCACGGGCCGATCACGACGCTCTGCACCACGTCCACGCCGCCGCAGTCCTGAGGCCCCAGCTCGAACATGTAGCAGGGCTGCTCCGCGTCGCCGACGATCTCGAGGACCCCGCCGGCGGGGATCTCCAGGGTGAACCAGTCGGTGTCGCGCCAGTATTCGCCCTGGTTCAGGTACCAGCCGCTCACGCCGCAGAACATCTCGGTGGTGATGGGCTGCAGCGGTGGGTCATCGAGGTCGGTGTTGCAGCCGCCGTTGTGGTGATCGACGTAATCGATCGCGAGCGGCGGCTCGCCCTCCAGCGCGGCCCCGTCCGGACAGTCGAGCACGCACGGCACGTGCGGCACGATGTCGAGCAGGTAGTTTCCGGGCTCGCTGTAGCAGTCGACGACCACGAAGTACTCCGCGCCGGCCTGGACGGGCATGCGCTCGATCTTCGAGACGTACACCCCGCAGGGCGGGCCGGTGTAGAAGTCGTCGTTGCAGGCGATCAGCTGCAAGTCCTCGTCGTAGACGAAGACCTTGGTGTCGTAGTGCGAGCCGCACAGATCGATGTCCAGCTCCTGATCGACGTCGGGAACGATGCTGTAGACCACGTCGGGGCCGTCCGGCCAGTACGGGCACTGCTCGGCGTAGTCGTCGTTGTAGCCGATGGTCGTGCCGGTGAGGTCTATGGTCGGGATCGGCAAGGGCACGGCGTCCTGGATCGTGTCGCCACCCTGGCGGACGACGTCGGGGTCGGCGGGCGGCGGTGGCGCGTGCGTGGCCGGGGGCTTGGTCGGCGGGCGATGGCTCAGGTCGCTGGCCGCCGCGGGCGCGATGATCATCGCAGCGGTCAGGAGGAGGGCGAGATAGGTCTGCATGGCAGGCTCCTTGGTTCCGTCGAGAAGGCCCGGGGCGACGACGATGATACCACGAAATCATCGCTGGCGAGCAATCCCGCCCCGCGCGACCGGACGCGGAATGCCGACGGCGCACCTTGATCCGATCGTGAAAAGACGGCACTCTTCCCGGACCGGACCCCAGCCAGGAGCACGACCCTGATCACCGGCCGCATCTTCGACCTCGAGCGTTTCTCCGTGCACGACGGCCCGGGCATCCGCACCACCGTGTTCCTGCAGGGCTGCCCTCTGGGGTGCCCATGGTGCCACAACCCCGAGTCCCGGCCCGAGCTGTCGATCCCATCCTTCGCGGCCGACCGCTGCCTGGCGTGCGAGCTGTGCGCGGCGGTGTGCGAGGGGCCGGAGCCGCCGACGCCCGACGAACCGTGGCCGGCGATCTGCGAGCGCTGCGGCCGGTGCGTGACGGTCTGCCCCGCCGATGCGCGCGAGCTGGTCGGCCGGTACGTCGACGCCGGCGATCTCCTGCGCGAGCTCGAGCGCGATCGCCTGCACTACGAGGAGAGCGGCGGCGGGGTCACGTTCTCCGGGGGCGAGCCGCTGGGGCAGCCGGAGTTCCTGCTGGAAATGCTCGCCCGTTGCCACGCCAGCGAGCTGCACTCCGTGGTCGATACGACCTGCCATGCGAACGAGGGCATCGTGGCCGCCGCCGCCGAGCTGGCCGACCTCTGGCTGGTCGACCTCAAGCATCCGGACGCCGAGGCGCACGCGCGCATCGTCGGCGTCGACAATGCGCGCATCCTCGCCAACCTCACGCTGCTCGCCCGCCAGGGCCGGCGCATCTGGCTGCGCGTGCCCATCGTGCCCGGCTTCACCGACGATCCGGCCGCCCTGACGCGGACCGGCCGCCTGGCCTGCGACCTCGGCATCGAGCGCGTGCATCTGCTACCCTACCACCGGACCGCCACCGGCAAGTACGCCCGCTTCGCCCTCGGCGGTCACGACCTGGAGATCGAGCCGCCCACGCGCGAGCATCTCGACCGCCTCGCCAGCGGCCTGCGCGCCCTCGGGCTCGACGTGCATCTCGGAGGCTGACGTGAACGACCGCATCGCGCGCCTGCGCCAGGAGAGCTTCGACACCCCGGTCACCCTCGACCACGAGCGGGCCGCCATCGTCACCGAGGTCTACCGCGAGCACGAGGGCCGCCTGTCCGCGCCGATGCTCCGGGCGACAGCGCTCATGGCGCTGTGCCGGCACAAATCGATCCACATCGGCGACGACGAGCTGATCGTCGGTGAGCGCGGCCCACGGCCCAAGTGCGTCAGCACCTACCCCGAGGTCACCTGCCACTCGCTCGACGACCTCGCCGTGCTCGACACCCGCCCCCAGAACCCCTACCACGTGAGCGAGGAGACCCGGCGCGTCTTCGCCGAGGAGATCATCCCCTACTGGCAGGGACGCTCGCTGCGCGAGGACATTCTCGCGCGCATGGAGCCCGCGTGGCACGACCTCTACGCGGCCGGCGTCTTCACCGAATTCATGGAGCAGCGCGCCCCCGGCCACACCACCCTCGACGGCAAGTTCTACGCGCGCGGCCTGGCCGACTTCCAGACCGACATCGAGCGGTCGCTCGCCGACCTCGACCCGGGCGCGCCGGACTACCTGGCGCGCCACGATCAGCTGCGTGCCATGCACCTGAGCTGCGATGCGGTCGTGCACTTCGCCGAGCGGCACGCCGATCTGGCCGATCGCATGGCCGCCACGGCCGCGCCGGGCCGGGCCTCCGAGCTGCGCGAGATCGCCCGCATCTGCCGCCGCGTACCGCGCCAGGCGCCGGCGTCGTTCCACGAGGCGCTGCAGACGTACTGGTTCATGCACCTGGCCACGATCACCGAGTTGAACGGCTGGGACGCCATGAACCCCGGCCACCTCGACCGCCACCTGCAGCCCTTCTTCGATCGGGACCTCGCCGCCGGACGCCTCGACCGCGAGCGTGCCCGCGAGCTGCTCGGCTGCTTCTGGGTCAAGTTCGACCACCACCCGGCGCCACCCAAGGTGGGCGTGACCGCCCAGGAGTCGAGCACATACAACGATTTCACCAACATCAACCTCGGCGGCGTCCGGCCCGACGGCCGCGACGGGGTCTGCGAGCTCAGCTACCTCCTGCTCGAGGTCATGGACGAGGTCCATCTGCTGCAGCCGCAGGGCAACGTCCAGCTCAGCAAGCGCAACGAGGACCGTTTCCTGAGGGCGGCCCTGCGGGTGGTGAGCCGCGGCTACGGCTACCCCTCGCTCTTCAACGCCGACACGGTGGTCGCGCAGATGCTGCGCCAGGGCAAGACCCTGGCCGACGCTCGCGACGGCGGCACCAGCGGCTGCGTCGAGACCGGCGCCTTCGGCAAGGAGGCGTACGTCCTCACTGGCTACCTCAACCTGCCCAAGCTGCTCGAGCTGGCGCTGCACGAAGGCCGCGACGCGCGCACCGGCGAACAGCTCGGCCCGCCGACCGGCGACGGGTCCGCGCTGACCGATCTCGACGCGATGATGGCCGCCTTCGGGGCGCAGCTCCGCCACGCGGTCGCGATCAAGCATCGCGGCAACCAGGTCATCGAGCAGCTCTACGCCGCGCGCATGCCCGCGCCGTTCCTCTCGGTGCTGATCGACGACTGCGTCGCGACCGGCCGGGACTACAACGCCGGCGGCGCGCGCTACGATACGAGCTACATCCAGGCCGTCGGCATCGGCACGATCACCGACAGCCTGTCGGCGCTCGATACCCACGTGTTCGCGGGCGACCTCGCGCTCGACGATCTCCTGGCCGCCCTGGCCGCCGATTTCGACGGCCACGAGCCGCTGCGCCAGCGCCTCCTGAACCGCACGCCGCGCTGGGGCAACGACGACGACCGCGCCGATCGGCACATGCGCCGCGTCTTCGACCTGGTGGTCGACACCATCGAGGGCCTGCCCAACAGCCGTGGCGGCCGGTACCACGTGGACATGCTGCCGACCACGTGCCACATCTACTTCGGCAAGGTCTGCGGCGCGTCGCCCGACGGCCGCCGGGCCGGCCGGCCGCTGAGCGAGGGCATCTCGCCGGTCCAGGGCGCCGACCGGCACGGTCCGACCGCCGTGCTCAACAGCTGTGCCAAGATGGACCACGAGCGCACCGGCGGCACGCTGCTCAACCTCAAGCTGCTGCCGGGCCTGCTCGCCGACGAGGAGGGCATCGAGAAGCTCGCCCGGCTGGTGCGCACCTACTTCCGGCTCGGCGGCCACCACGTGCAGTTCAACGTGGTCGACGCCGCCACCCTGCGCGCGGCCCAGGAGCGCCCCGAGGAGCACCGCGACCTCATCGTGCGCGTGGCGGGCTACAGCGACTACTTCGGCGACATCGGCCGCGACCTGCAGGACGAGATCATCGCGCGGACGGCGCAGGAGCGGGTGTAGGGCAGGGCCCGGCGGGACGGCGAGCGGCGCACGCCGGCGCACGTCCTACGGGATATCACGTAGCCCGAGTGCCGGCACCCCCCGGACGAACGCCGGCGCACGTCCTACGGGATATCCGTAAGCCGTGCGCCGGCGCCATGCGATCGAGACGAACCTACTCCTCGTCCTTCTCCATCACCTTCTCCACCACCGGCTCCAGGTCCACCGGCGGCATCTCCCCGCCCGGGCCGGTCACGTAGTGCTCCATCCAGCGCACCAGGCGGTGCGCGTAGTCGAGCCGCGCGGCCGCCCGGCGGTTGCCGTGGCCCTCGCCCGGGTACCAGACCAGGCGGACCGGCGCCTGGTCGAGGGTCTTGAGGTAGCGGTACATGATGAGCGACTGGCTCGGGTGCACCCGCGGGTCGTTCTTGCCGTGGAGGATCAGCAACGGGGTGCGGTGCTTCTCGGCGTGGTAGATCGGGCTGCGCTCGCGGTAGAAGTCCCACGCCTCCCAGGGCCAGCTGCGGGCGTGCACCAGGTACATCTCGTTGGGGATGTCGGTGGTGCCGAACTTGGAGATCTGGTCGCTGACGCCCACGAACATCACGCTGGCCTTGAAGTGCTCGCTCAGCGCCGTGGCCGCCCACGCCGAGGCGAAGCCGCCGTAGCTGCCGCCCGTGACGCCCACGCGGTCGCGGTCGACGATGCCCTGCGCGGCCAGGTGGTCGACGCCGTCGACGAAGTCGTTGAACTCCGCACCGGCGTAATCGCCCTGGCCGGCCATGGCGAAGTCGACGCCGCGGCCGGTCGATCCGCGGTAGTTGGGGTAGAAGACGGCGAAGCCGCGCGCGGCCAGGATCTGGCCGGGCGTGACGTAGCGGGTGATCCAGCCGTTGGAGTAGTGGGCCTCCGGGCCGCCGTGGACCATCACCACGCACGGCGCCCCGCCCGAGGGCACGCCGCCGAGCGGATGGATCAGCAGACCGTCGATCGACACGCCGTCGCGCGCCTCGTAGGCGATCATCTCCTGCTTCGCGAGCTCGACGTCCTCGAGCCAGGGGTTGCTGCTGGAGACGCGCTGGACCTGGTCGTCCCAGCGCTCCCAGCGGTAGGCCTCGCGCGGGTGCTTGGGCGTGTCGGCCGTGAGGGCGGCATGGCGGCCATCCGCGGAGACGTCGAGCGAGCGCAGCGCCGGCCCGCCCGGCTCGACCACGACCTCGGGATCGCCGCCGACGTCCTGACGCACGAGCATGGTCTCCAGACCCTCGTGGGCGATGTAGATCAGGGTGTCGTCGTCGTGCCAGGCGACGGCCTCGGCATCGCCGAGCCAGTCGGGGCGCAGGTCGCGCGGCTCGCCGCCCGTGGCCGCGGCGAGCATCAGGCGGCCGTTGGCGGGGTCGTGCCGGTCCTGGCCGGCCAGGAACGCGATCTGCGAACCGTCGGGCGACCAGGCCAGGCCGCCCAGCTTGCCCTCGGTGTCGATGCGGCCGACGACCTCGCCGGTCTCCGGCTTCACCGTGTGCAGGATGCGCTTCATGATGCCGTCGTCGACGCTCGGCGTGGGCGCCAGGGCGACCGCGAGATGAGCGCCGTCGGGGCTCCAGTGCAGCATCGAGGCGGAGCCCTCGAGGTCGAGTTCGCTGGCCTCGCCGGCCAGGCCGTGATCGTCGAGCGGGGCGACGTGCACGCGCACGTACCGCCACTGCTCCTCGTAGATCTCGGCCTTGAAGCCCTTGTCGGCGAGCTTCTCGCGGACCTCCGGCTCGGGCTCACGCGCCAGGAAGGCCACGTGCCGGCCATCGGGCGAGAAGCTGTAATCGCGGACGGCGGTCTCGTGCGCCAGGATGCGGCGGGCCTCGCCGCCGGCGAGCGGGATGGCGTACAGCGCGGTCTCCTCGTCGCCGTCGCGCTTGCTCAGGAAGGCGACGTGCTCGCCGTCGGGCGTGAAGTCGATGCTCCGGACGGACACCTCGCCGGTGATGAACCCGCGGGGCTCGCGGTCGTCCGGTCCGACGACGTGCAGCTCGCGCCACGCCGGGCCATCCTCGGCCGTGTACGGGTCGCGGGGAACGTTGAGCGTGTAGGCGATGGTCTCGCCGTCGGGGCTGATGGCGGCCTCGTAGACCTGGTGAATCTGCAGCAGGTGATCGACGCTGAAGACGTGGTCGTCGGCGCTGGCGCCCAGGGCGACGAGCGCGCAGGCGACGGCCAGCAGCAGGCGGATGGCCGCGGAATTCGTGGCTGACACGGCTGATGGTCCTCCGTGGTGGCGGGTCTCGGGGTGACGGTCGGCAGACGCGGTCGGCGCGCCGACGCTCGATCCTTCGCAAGATAACCACGGCTCATAAAGTACGCTTTATGCCGGGGTCGGCCGGACGCGCACGACCGCCCGGCGCTCGGTGTCCGGGCGGTCGTCACGTGGCGTCAGGTCGAACTACGACTTCGGCCGGCCCAGGTAGTCGTACACCCGCTCCTCGAGCTCGGTGTTCACCGGCGCGGCCGGGTCGTAGTCGGGGCTCTCGCGGATCTGCTCCTCGGTGAGGTCCACCGAGACGGTCCGCTCCTTCCAGTCCACGCCGTCGAGGAACGCGAGCGGGACGAGCACCTGCCGGCCCGGCAGGATCGCGCGGGTCTCGACCACCGCGTGGCGCACCGACCAGGTCGAATCATCGAGGATCAGGTCCTGCAGGCGGCCGATCTCGCCGTCCTTGGCGTCGATGCGGTAGCTGGTCAGCTCCTTGAACGCGTGCAGATGGGGATCCTCGATGTCGGGACCCTCGTCGCCGAGCTCCGGATGCGCGGCGAACAGGGCGGCCGGGCTCGTGCTGGCCGCCCAGAGGTTCCCCTGGCCCCAGTAGTAGGGCCATCCGTGGTGCTTGTGATACCAGATCTCCCACTGCCGCGAGACCGGCGCGTGCTCGTCGAGTTCCGGCGCCGACTCGATCTGCGAGATCGTCTGGCGGACCGGAAAGCGCCGCTCGAGCCAGATCGGCTCGCCG
>WJIQ01000129.1 GCA_014730255.1 bacterium
CAGGCCCCGTGGAACCAACGAAGGGCCTGACCATGGTGATCGCGCTCAACATCCTCGCCGTGCTCGCACTGGCCGTCCTGGTCGGGGTCGCCGTCCGACGACCGGACGACGATCCCCCGGACGAGGATTCCCGATGATGCTCCGCGCGATGGAGGTCGGCACGCACGTGACCGCCGGACGTCGGAGGCTGCCGGACCGGCCGTGCCGGCGGGAAATGGGAGATACGATGGACCCGAGGGACTACAGGACGGTCGTTCGCGCGAGGAACCCGCGAGCCGGCGACCGCCGGCGACCGCCCGCCGTGCCGACGATCGTGCTGGTCGTGATCGTCATGGCCGGTGCGGCGCGGGCCCAGGACGCCGCGCACGCGCCGGACGACGGGTTGCCGACCCTGCACGCGGCGTTGCTGCAGGAGGCGGCCCGGGCCAATCCCGAGCTGCAGGCGGCTCGCGAGGCCTGGCTGGCGGCGGCCGCCGCCGCCGATGCCTCGGGCAAGCTGCCCGACCCGCGCCTCAGCTACGGCCGGTTCCTCGCGCCGGTCCAGACCCGCGTGGGTCCGCAGCAGCACCAGGTCGGGCTGAGCCAGACGCTGCCGTGGTTCGGCAGCCTCGGCCGCCAGCGGGATGCGGCGGCGGCGGCGATCGTCGCGGCACGGGCGGGCATCGGCGCGGCGTGGCTGGACGTCCGGCTGCGCCTGACCCGGGCGCTGCACGAGATCCACCGCATCGACCGTACCCTGCAGATCGAGCGGGAGAACCTCGAGCTGCTCGAGCAGTTCGAGAGCGTGGCCAGGGCGCGCCTGCGTTACAACGAGGCGGCCACGGCCGATCTCCTGCGCCTGCAGGTCGAACTCGGCCGGGCCGAGGACCGCGTGCAGGCCATCGGCGACCGGCGGGCGCCGGCCGTGGCGCGGCTCAATGCGCTGCTCGGCCGGCCGGCGCGCGCGCCCTTCCCGCAGGAGCCGGTCCTGCATGACGGCGCCGTGGATTCGCTCGCGTTGCTGGAGCAGCGCCTCGCCGGAGGGCACCCGCGGCTGCGGGCGCTGAGGGCCGAGGCGGAGCGGCAGGAGCGCCTCGCGGACGTGGCCCGCGACCGTGGTCGTCCCGGCCTGACCCTGGGCGTGATGCACACCTTCGTCGAACCGCGCGGCGTCGAGGGCCTCGCGGGCGACGGCGACGACGCGACCCTCGCCACGGTGTCGGTCAACCTGCCGCTATGGCGCGGGAAGATCGCCGCCGGGGTCGACGCGGCCCAGCGGCGTCAGGCGCGGGTGCGCGCCGACGAACGCGACCTGCGTGGCCAGCTCCAGGCCGACCTGTCCGCCGCCCTCTACGAGTTCGACGATGCCGGGCGCCGGGTCGCCCTGTACCGGGACACCCTGCTGCCCAAGGCCGAGGAGAGCCTCGGTGCCACGCTCGACGCCTACGCCAACGGTCGTTCCGACTTCGGCGAGCTCATCGACGTCGAGCGCGTGCTGCTGGAGTTCCAGCTCAGCCTGCTCGAGGCCCGCGTCGACCGCGCGGACGCGCGGGCCCGGATCGCCAGCCTGGCCCCCGATCCCCGGTCGCTGCAGGCCGCCATCGCGCTGGTCGCCGGGACCGGGCCGGCTGGCGGCGCCGGCGATCCGGACCGCGCTCTGGGCGATCCCCGCCACCAGACCTTCGAACAGGAGATGTCCCGATGAACGGCTTCTCGGTGCTCGCGACGGTGCGCCGTCTCCTCGGCCACCCTGCCGCCCTGGTCGTCGCCCTCGCGCTGGCCTTCGTGATCGGCCTGTGGATCGGGGGCGGCAACGATCCCTCCGCCACCGCGACCGGGGACGGGCCCGCGGCGGCCGCCGCGTCCGGGGACGGCGGCGAGGCCGACGGCCCGCAGGTCTACACCTGCTCCATGCATCCCTCCGTGCGTCTGGTCGACCCCGACGCCAAGTGCCCGATCTGCTTCATGGACCTCATCCCGGTCCAGGAGGGCAGCGGCGGCCCCGGCGGCGAGGACGCCCTCGCCCTGGACGAGGACGCGGTCGCCCGTGCCGGGATCGAGACCAGCGCCGTGGCGCGCTTCTTCCCCGAGGCCGAGGTGCGCCTGTACGGCAAGCTCGTGCCCGACGAGACCCGCGTGGCGCGTCTGACCGCGTGGTTCCCCGGGCGCATCGAGCGTCTGTTCGTGAACTACCTCGGCGTGCCCATCGGGCGCGGCGAGCACGTCGCCGATCTCTACAGTCCCGAGCTCCTGACCGCCTTCGCCGAGCTGCGCGAGGCCGCTGGCTCGGCCAGCGACGCCGCGGGCATGTCACCGGTGGTGCGCCGTTCCTCGCGCGGGGTGCTCGAGGCCGCTCGGCAGCGGTTGCGTCTGCTGGGCGTCGACGAGGAGGCGATCGAGGCGGCCGAGAGCGGCCGCTTCGACGAGGACCGTTTCACCGTGACCTCGCCCATCGGGGGCGTGGTCACCGACCTCGCCGCGCGGGAGGGCGACTACCTCGATACCGGCGACCCCATCGCCACCGTGGCCGACCTGTCGCGGCTCTGGCTCGACCTCGAGGCCTACGAGAGTCAGCTCGCCAAGCTCGCCTGGGGCCAGCGCGTGACCTTCACCGTGGAGTCGCGTCCGGGCGACATCTTCGAGGGGCGCATCGCCTTCATCGAACCGCTGGTGGACGAGCGCACCCGCACGGCCGCGGTGCGCATCGCCGTCGACAACGCCGACCGTCAGCTCAAGCCCGGCATGTTCGCCTCGGCCACGGTGCGCATGCGGGTCGACGACGGGGGCGTCGTCCTCGGCGACGAGCTGGCCGGACGCTGGGTCGCTCCCATGCACCCGACCATCGTCGAGGACGGGCCGGGCACCTGCGAGATCTGCGGCATGGATCTCGTGCCCGCCGAGTCGCTCGGCGTGGTCGCCGGGACGGGCTCGGGGGCGGCCGCGGCGACGCCGCCGCTGGTGATCCCGCGGTCGGCGGTGATGTTCACCGGCGAGCGCTCCATCGTGTACGTGCAGGTCCCCGACGCGGAGATGCCGACCTTCACGGCGCGCGAGGTCCTCATCGGCCCGCGAGCGGGAGACTTCGTGACCGTCCGGGACGGGCTGGAGGTGGGCGAGCGCGTGGTCACCCGGGGAGCATTCCGCATCGACAGCGACATGCAGATCGCGGCCAAGCCGAGCATGATGATGCCCTCGACGGCGAACGCGCCGGCCGAGGATCCGGAGGTCCCCTCGGACTTCACCGAGAGCCTCGCCGAGCTCTACACGGCCTACCTCGCGTTGCAGGAGGCGCTCGCCGACGACGACCTCGAGGCGGCGCGGACGGCGGCCGGGGCCGTGCGGAGCGCCGTCGACGTGGCCCGTGCCGAGACGCTCGTCGGCGCGCCGCTGGCCGACTGGCGACGGCTGCGGCCGCAGCTCG
>WJIQ01000130.1 GCA_014730255.1 bacterium
AGGGCCTCCACCCACACCAGCTGCGCCGCCTCGTCGCTGCGCCACTGCACCGACCGCGGACCGGTGGCCACCGAGCCGAACGCGATCGGGATCTGATCCTGCAGCGGCCGGTCGACGACCTGGTGGACGACCTCGCCCCGGCGCAGGTCCCAGACCTCGATCCGGGTCGGGAAGCGGTCCTGCTGGAGCGAGTAGCTGTACGGGCGGTGGATCGTCTCGGTGAGCAGATACCGCCCGTCGGGCGAGGGATCCATGCTCGCGACGATCCCCGGTGTGCCGATGGCCCGCGTGTCGCCATCGAGCTCGACGACGTGGACCTGGCTGGTGGCATGATGCTCGAACAGGGCCTCGTCGTGGGGATTCTGCAGCAGGTCCTGCAGGGTGCGGGCCGGCGCCTTCTGGCCCAGGTTCTCCTGCACGACGGGGCCGGACGGAGCGTGGCTCGCGGCCGGCGCCGGGCCCCGGTCGGCGGGCACGACGCGCACCACGAAGCTCCGCGAGTCGCGCAGCCAGTCGTAGGGGCGGCCATAGACGCCGTTGAGCGCGACGCCCACGGGCGTGACGCGGCGTGCTCGCGCGTCGCCCAGCTCGGCGTACCACAGACCGAGCTGCTCGTCGTGTGTGACCACGAAGGCGATGCGCTCGCCGTCGGGCGACCAGCTCACGCCGGTCAGCTGCGCGCCGTCGGGCAGGCCGGTCACGGGGATCTGCTCGCCGTCGCTCAGGCGCTGGAAGGTGAGACCGTCGAGATACCGGGCGCGGCTCGGACCGTCCGTGCGCGGATTGATGCGCAGGCCGGCCAGGCGCAGCTCGGGCATCGCCACCTCGGAGATGGGCGGCAGGCCCGGTCGTTCGAGCAGGACCAGCCACTCGCCATCGGGACTGACGGCCACCCCGGGCGTGGGTGGCGCGTCGATCATGTCGGCCAGGATACGGGGCGGCATCTGGTACGAGAGGGCGTCCTCGGCCAGGGCCGGGGTGGCCGACACGACGAGGACGACGAGGACGACGAGGAAGAGGAACGATCGCCAGAGCATCGCGGTCTCCTGGGCTGGGGCGGGTGGGTCATCGACGAGTTCATGGCCACCTACGCCGGCCGCGGCAGACGGGTTGCCTCGGGCGCATCCTAGGCCACGCGGGCCACCCGGAACAAGCACGACCCGGCCCGCCGTCATCGTGGCGGACCACCGCACGCCTGCAGGGGAAGACCGGCACGCGCCTCCAGGCGAGACGCGAGATGCCCACCGGACGCCAGACGAGCGCCGACCCCCGCACCATCGGGCGCAGGGGCCGGCCCAGCGTGCCTTGCCTTCCGGGGCGCCGGCTACGCCTTCAGCTCGTCCCAGATCTCCTTCATGGTGTGGTGCACGACCTGCTTCCGATCCCGGTAGGTGGTGTGCAGCAGCTCGTGCGAGCGATGCCCGTTCGGCTCGCCCAGGAACTCGTCGTAGATCATGGTGATCAGGGGGTTGTTGTGCGACTGGCGCACCTCGCAGCGCTCGTCGATCCGGTAGATGGCCTGCTGGCGCTCGTGCCAGAACGACTGGTAGCTCTTCTTGATGCGCGGCTGGCCGCCACCGCCCATGCAGCCGCCGGGGCAGCCCATGATCTCGACGAACGTCCAGTCGGCCTCGCCCGCGGCGATGCGCTCCATCACGTGCTTCGCCGCCTTCAGGCCGTGCGCCACGCACACCTTGATCGTGCCCTTCTCACCCAGGTCGACCACGGCCTCGCGCAGCTGCTCGTAGCCGCGCACCGGCGCGTAGACCACGCCCTCGAGTTCCTGGCCGGTCACCACGTAGTGCACGGTGCGGATGGCGGCCTCCATCACGCCGCCGGTCGTGCCGAAGATCTCCGCCGCGCCCGAGTAGCTCCCCATCCAGTCGTTGTCGAAGCCCGAGGCCTCGAGGTCGGGCAGCCAGACGCCCTCGCGCTTCAACAGGCGCGCGCACTCGCGGGTCGTCAGCACCACGTCGACGTCGGGCACGCCGTCACGGGTCATCTCCGGCCGCTGCGCCTCCTCCTTCTTCGCCGTGCAGGGCATGATCGACACCACGCGGACCTTCGCCGGGTCGACGCCCATCTTGCCGGCGAGGTAGGTCTTGGCCAGCGCCCCGAAGCACTGCTGCGGACTCTTGGTCGTCGACACGTGGTCCAGGTGTTCGGGGTAGTTCTTCTCGCAGTAGTTCACCCAGCCCGGCGAGCAGCTCGTGATCATGGGCAGCTTGCCGCCGTTCTCCAGGCGGCCCAGCAGCTCGGTGCCCTCCTCCATGATCACCAGGTCGGCCGTGAAGTTGGTGTCCAGGACCACGTCGGCGCCCAGCTGCTTCAGGGCCGTGATCATCTTGCCCTCGACGTTGCTGCCGGGCTCCATGTAGAACTCCTCGCCCAGGGCGATGCGCGTCGCCGGCGCCATCTGGACGACCGTGAAGACGTCGGGGTCGTAGAAGAAGTCGATCACCTGCTCGGTGTCGTCGACCTCGGCCAGGGCGCCCGTGGGGCAGACCAGCGTGCACTGGCCGCAGCTGATGCAGTCGCTGGTGCCCAGGGCGAGGCTGTCGCGCACGCCGATCTCCGCATCCAGGCCCTTCTCGTGCAGCACCAGGACGTCGGTGCCCTGCACGTCACGGCAGACGTGCACGCAGCGGTGGCAGCGGATGCACCTGGTCATGTCGCGCACCACCGAGACCGACGACTCGTCACGGGTGCGTCCGCGGAAGTAGACGCGCCGGCCGTAGCGGGACCGCTGCAGGCCGACGAACTGCGCGGCGTCCTGCAGCTCGCACTTGCCGTGGCGCACGCAGGTGGCGCAGTCCTGGTCGTGGTCGCCGAGCAGCAGCTCGACCTGCAGGCGCTGCTTCTCGCGCACGATCTGCGTCCGCGTGAGCACCTCCATGCCCGGCTCCATGGGCGTGTTGCAGCTGGTCACCACGTCGGGATCGTGGCCCTCGCGCCGGATCTCCACCAGGCAGACGCGGCACGTGCCGGGCGTGTGCTCGGCGTCGGCCAGCTCGCACAGGGTCGGGATGAAGACGCCGTGACGACGGGCGACCGAGAGGATCGTCTCGTCCTCGGTGAACTCGACCGGCTTGCCGTTGATCAGTCCCTGCATCGGTCCGTCCTCCTACTTCTCGGTCGTCACGGAATAGACGCGGTAGCAACGCATGCAGCGGTTGGCCTCGGTGTAGGCCTCCTCGACCCGGATGGGCTTCTCGACCTCCTCGAAGATGCGCTTGCGCTCCTCGGGGTCGAGCTCCTGGGCCTTGATGCGATAGATGTGCTTGACGGGCTTGTCGACGTACTCGGGGTTGAGCATGCGGATCGACCGCAGCAGCTGGCTGAAGCGGTCGTTCTTGTCGAAGCGTACGCGGCCGTACGTCAGGTAGTCGTCGATCGACCGCGCCGCGCGCTCGCCCTGGGCCATGGCCTGGATCAGGGTGGCCGGGCCGGTCACGGCGTCGCCGCCGGCGAAGACGCCCGGCCGGTCGGTCACCAGCGAGGTCTCGTCGGCCTTGATCAGCCCCCAGCGGTTCAGCTCGATGCTGTCCTCGGGGCTGAGGAACGAGTGGTCGACCGCCTGGCCGATCGCGGGGATGACGAAGTCGCAGTCGAGCATGAACTCGCTGCCCTCGCGGGGTCGCACGCTGCGCCGGCCGCTGGCGTCGGGCTCGCCCTGCTCCATCTCCACGAGCTCGATGCCCTGGACCTTGCCGTCCTCGGTGACCAGTCTCGTGGGGTGCGTGAGATAGTGGAAGTGCACCCCTTCCTTCTCGGCGGCCTCGATCTCCTCGAGGTCGGCGGGCATGCTCTCACGCGTGCGCCGGTAGACCAGGTGCACGTCCTTCACGCCCATGCGGAGGGCCGACCTCACGCAGTCCATCGCCACGTTGCCGCCGCCGACGACGACCATCCTCTCGCCCAGCTCCATGGGCAGGCCCATGTTGATGTGGTAGTGGTTGATGAAGAGCAGGAACTTCACGCCGGTCACGTAGCCGGCCACGCTGCGCTCCTCGCCCGGGATGCCGAGGCCCTTGCCCTTGTGCGCGCCGACCCCGAGGAAGATGGCCTTGAAGCCGCGGTCGCGCAGGTCGTCGAGGGTGAAGTGCTGGCCCAGGCGCTGGTTGTAGTGGATGCGCCCGCCGAGGCTCTCGATGATCGAGACCTCCTTGCGCAGGACGTCCTCCTTGGGCAGGCGATACTCGGGGATGCCGACGGCGGCCATGCCGCCCGGCTCGGTCATCGACTCGAAGACCTCCACCGGATACCCCTTGAGCAGCAGGTGGTACGCGGCCGAGATGCCGGCCGGCCCCGAGCCGATCACCGCCACCTTGAGCTCGGCCGGCTTCCTCTCCGCGATGAGGTCGGGCGTGAACCAGCGGTCGGTGACGTACTTCTCCTTGTCGGCCACGAAGCGCTTGAGGACCTTGATGCCGACCGCCTCGTCGACCTGCGTCCGGCGGCAGGCCATCTCGCAGAACCGCACGCAGACGCGGCCGCAGGTGGCCGCCATCGGGTACTTCTGGAGCACCACGCCCACCGAGTGGGTGAACTTGCCGTCCTTGATGTAGTCGATGTACCGGGGCACGTCGACCTTGCTCGGGCACTCCTCGATGCACGGTGCGGTCACGTAGGTGCTGCAGCTCTGCTGGCCCCGATCACGCGCGCCCCCGGAGGCACGCTGGAGCTCGATCTCGCGCTCGAGCTCGTCGCGGAAGTGGGTCAGCATCTCGCCCAGCGCCACCGCCGCGGTCTGGCCAAGGCCGCAGAGGCTGGTCGAGGTGATGTGGTCGGTGAGTTCGCCGATCTCGTCGAGGGTCTCCGGTCCCGCCTCGCCGGCGATCAGCGACTCGAGCCTGTCCTCGAGGATGCGCGTGCCCATGCGGCAGGGCGTGCACTTGCCGCACGACTCGTGGGCAGTCCGGCGGGTGTAGCAGAGGGCAATGTCCAGCAGGCTGACGTCCTTGGCGAAGACGAAGAACCCCTTGCCGCCCATGAACGCCTTGATCGGGTTGCCCGGGTCGAACTCGTCGAACTCGGCGAAGTCGGGCGAGTCCTCGATCTCGAACAGCTGCTTGTCGCGGTTGTCGTAGACCTGCCCCTTCCAGACGCCGTAGATCACCTTGGCCATGTCAACGCTCCCCGGTCGGCTCGGCGTGGTGGTCCTCGCGGCCGGTGCCCAGGCGCGGGACGATCTGCTCGCGGAAGCACGCCTCGGCGTCCTGATATCGGGTGTGGAGGACCTCGTCGCCCAGACGGACGGCGACCTCGTCCCGCGGGGAGCAGTCACCGAGGCAGAAGCTGCCCTTCAGGGTGACCCGGTCGCCGAGCCCCGCGTCCTTCAGCATTTCCTGGAACCGTCGCACCACCATCTCCGAACCGTTCAGATGGCAGTGGTCGCCCACGCACACGATCAGATCCACGTCGACCGTCCTCCTGATGGCACCCCTCGAACCTGAATCTACTCGATCATTTTTGTTAATTCTTTAACGTTACCGGTCACGAGGCAAAGGAAATACGTTCCCCCACCGGATGCAAAGGAATTCTTCCCGAACGCGTGAGTCTCGCACCGCGGCGCACGGGCGGCTTTGGGCACGGTGATTCTTCATGAGGAGACCGGCCCGGGCCTGGTCGCCGGGGTCCACCCGAACTGGCCGGCTCCGGTCGTTGCCCGGATGGAGACGGGGTTCATATGATCAATATATAGACTTTTACACCAAATCGAGCCCAGCCAGCTGCACCAGATGCACGCGCGAATCCACAGCTTCTGTTATTAATAAAACATTAATGAGCTGGCCGCCGCGCCACCCCGCACCCCGCGTCGGGACTTGCGATCGACGTCAGCTGGAGTAATCTCGCCATATAGGCCTCGATCGCGGCCCCCTCCCAGCCAAGGATGGTCATTCGCCATGCCCGACGCCAATCTCACGGACCTCCTGCACCGGTATTTTCCGCTAGGTTTCCAGACCTCCCACGATGGCTGGTACCGGTTCCAGCTCTCGTCCTTGCTGGCGCACGAGGATCCGTTCAGCGCCGAGAACGCGCGCTACACCATCCGCCAGCTGGCCGAGGTCTACAACCGTCGGCCGCCGGCGCCGGGCCGGCCCGCGACCCAGGTCTACGCCGAGCAGTGGCTGTGCCTCGGTATCCTCAACGACGCGTTGCGGTACGTGATCCTCCACTATGCGCTGCACCAGCGCCCGGGGGTGCTGGCCGAGGGGTTCGACTGGGTGCGCGAGCGCGTCGGCGAGGACCGGGTCGACCGGCTGCCGCGGACCTTCGTGCGGCTGTTCCCGCCACGGCCGGTCCTGCTCGAGTCGCACGATCCGGACACCTGGGTCGCCGAGGGCGAGCCGGAGCTCACCGCCCGCGACCGGGTCACCGCCGAGTCGGTCCTCCTCTACCTGATGGCGCGCAACCCGGCCACGCGGCCGTTCCGCGACCTGTTCGACGACGCCGAGCTGCAGCGGCAGGCCAGCTTCGTGCCCTTCGTGGTCGGGCTCGAGCAGTACTTCGACAGCCAGGAGCCCCTGGGCCTGAGCGGGCAGACGCTCTTCCACACCCTGCGCGCGCCCATCCTCGCCAGCCCGGACGACCTCGCCGGCCAGCTCGGCTACCTCCGCGAGCACTGGGGCCACCTGCTGCCGCCGGACATGATGTCGCGCATCGAACTGGTGCGGGATCTGGTCCGGGAGATCTCGGTCGCCCGCGCGCCGGAGTACGGCCCGCCACCGGTGCTGGAGTTCGGCGACGAGCTCTGGCGGGAGGCCGAACCGGCGGCCTTCAGCCGCGACGCCGACTGGATGAGCAACGTCGTGCTCATCGCCAAGAGCACCTACGTCTGGCTCGACCAGCTCTCGAAGCGGTACGGCCGGGAGATCCGCACCCTCGCCCACGTGCCGGACGAGGAGCTCGATCGCCTCGGCCGGTGGGGCATCACCGGCCTCTGGCTGATCGGCCTGTGGGAGCGCAGCGAGGCCTCGCGGAAGATCAAGCAGTACGCCGGCAACCCGGATGCCGTGGCCTCGGCCTACAGCCTGTACGACTACCAGATCGCGCAGGACCTGGGCGGCGAGACGGCCTACGAGGAGCTGCGTGATCGGGCCTGGCAGCGCGGCATCCGCCTGGCCAGCGACATGGTGCCCAACCACATGGGCATCGACAGCCGCTGGGTGATCGAGCATCCGCACTGGTTCCTGCAGTCCGACCGCCCGCCGTACCCGAACTACCAGTACACCGGCGGCGACCTCTGCGACCATCCCGACGTCGAGGTCCGCATCGAGGAGGGCTACTGGCAGCGCACCGACGCCGCGGTGGTCTTCGAGCGGCGCGACGTGCGCAGCGGCGAGCGGCGCTACATCTATCACGGCAACGACGGCACCAGCATGCCGTGGAACGACACCGCGCAGCTCGACTTCACCCGGCCGGAGGTGCGCGAGGCGGTCATCCAGACCATTCTGCACGTCGCGCGGCACTTCCCGATCATCCGCTTCGACGCGGCGATGACGCTGGCCCGCAAGCACTACCAGCGCCTCTGGTTCCCCGCGCCCGGCGATGCCGGCGCCATCCCCTCGCGCGCCGAACACGGCATGACCCGCGACCAGTTCCGCGAGAGGATGCCGGTCGAGTTCTGGCGCGAGGTGGTCGACCGCGTGGCCCAGGAGGCGCCCGACACCCTGCTCCTGGCCGAGGCGTTCTGGCTCATGGAGGGCTACTTCGTCCGCACCCTGGGCATGCACCGGGTGTACAACAGCGCCTTCATGAACATGCTCAAGATGGAGGACAACCAGAAGTACCGGCAGACCATCAAGAACGTGCTCGAGTTCAGCCCGGCGGTGCTGCAGCGGTTCGTCAACTTCATGAACAACCCCGACGAGCGCACGGCGGTCGAGCAGTTCGGCAAGGGCGACAAGTACTTCGGCGTGGCCGTGATGCTGGTCACCATGCCCGGCCTGCCCATGTTCGGACACGGGCAGATCGAGGGCTTCGCCGAGAAGTACGGCATGGAGTACAAGCGGGCCTACTGGGACGAGCCCATCGACACGGACATGGTCCGGCGCCACGAGAAGGACGTCTTCCCGCTCATGCGGCGACGCGCGCTCTTCTCCGGCGCGGAGAACTTCGCCCTCTACGACTTCGTCTCCGACCACGGGCACGTCGACGAGAACGTGTTCGCCTA
>WJIQ01000131.1 GCA_014730255.1 bacterium
ATCGCCGGGGCCATCGAGGGGATGCGCACGTGGCTGGAGGAGAACCAGCGGAGCGTCGCGGACCGACCGATCATCATGAGACCACCCCAGCCCAACGGACTGCCCATCCTGAAATCCAAGGCCTGCATGGACGTCGGACCGCTGGGCGAGGACGCGTTCACGAAGACCGACGGCACGGTCCGGGCGGCGCTCGGCCTGATCGAGACGTGGGTCCGCCTCTGTCGCATGCAACTCGACGAGGTGCTGGGCGAGTCCAGCGACCAGGCCGAGGCGTGACCGGGTGGACGAAGCGATCCATGCGCTCAGCGTGGTGCTGACGTCCCGGTGCGGATCGAACTGCCGCTACTGCTATCGCGGCCGCGACGACCGGCGTGACGCGCGATGGCAGGATCTCCGCCCGGCCCTGGACTGGACCCTGTCCCGGGCCGGGCCCGAGCTGGCCGTGGAGTTCACCGGTGGCGAACCCATGCTGGTCTTCCCGCTTCTCTGCCGGACGCTCGATGACCTGGAGCGGCACGCGTCGCCCGCGACCCGGCTGCGGCCGGCGGTCCTGACCGCCGGTCGCGGCCTCGACGACGCGCGGTTCGCCGAGCTCACGCGGCGGGGCGTGGACGTCCATCTGAGCTGTGACGGCGTGGCGGCGGCTCAGGATGCGCGCGCGCCCGGTTCGTTCGCCGACGTCGACCGCCTGCTGCGCGGGCTGGCGAGCCGCCATCCGGAGGCGTTCCGTGCGCGGGTCTCGGTCTCCATGGTCGTCACGCCGGGTACGGTCGCCCATCTCGCCGCCGGCGTGCGCTATCTGCTCGACCTCGGAGTCAGGCGCATCCGCGCCTCCCCGGTGCTGACCCCGTGCCCGGGTTGGGACGATCCGCGGACCGAGGCGCTGGCCGTCCAGTTCGATCGGATCGTCTCGATCTGTCTCGAGCATCGGGAACGGACCGGCGAGGTCCCCTTCGAGCTCCTGCGCCGGTACGACCTGCCGGTCTCGCCACCGCCCGGCCCACGGCCCGTCTGCCACGCGGCCACCACCGGGGCGGTCACGGTGGACCTCGACGGCCGCCTGGTCTCCTGCGCCCTGTTCGCCACCGGCGTGACCGGTCCTGGCGACGAACGGTGGCGAGCGGCCCGTCGGCTGATGGCCTGGGGTCGGCCAGGCGATCCGGGGCTCGAGGCGAGGCGCGCGGACCACGGCCGGGCCGTCGCCGGGATCCCGGAATTCGTGCCGCGCGCGGTCGACGCGGGCCCACGGCCCGATTGCCGGTGCTGCGAGGTCCGGAACGAATGCGTGATCTGCCCGTTCGCCAGCCTGTTCCTGCCCGGGGACGAGGCGGCCCGGCGGGCGCCGGGATTCCTCTGCGCGTTCCAGCGAGTCGCCTTCGCTGCTCGGCAACGATTCGCTCCGATACGTCCGTCGCCGACGGTGGAAGCGCATCCGGCGGTCATCGCGAAGCGGATGCGGGACTGGCAGCGTCAGCATGGATCGGAGCGGTGACTCCGGCCGATCGACCGGCCGCACCTACCGCCCCCGCTGCACCCTCTCCACCATCCGCGCCGGCACACCCCGCGGCAGCACGCGCAGCAGCGTCGGCACCATCCGGTTCGACGCCCCGTGGATCGCCACCGTCTTGCCGCGCAGCATCGCGCGGTAGCCGTACGCGGCCACATCGGCCGAGGTCGCCGTGCCCGACTCGAAGAGCTTCAGCCGGTCGGCGCCCGCCTGCTCGGCGAACTCGGTCGTCGTGGGGCCGGGGCAGAGCGCGGTCACGGTCACGCCGGTGCCGCGCAGCTCGACCGCCAGCGCCTCGGTCAGCGAGAGGACGTACGCCTTGGTCGCGTAATACGCCGCCTGCCACGGGCCGGGCACGAAGCCGGCGACCGACGCCACGTTGAGCACCCGGCCCGATCCGCGCGCGATCATCTCCGGCAGGAAGAAACGCGTGAGCTGGGTCAGGGCGAGCACGTTGAGCTGGATCATGGCCTCGTGGCGCTCGGGCGCGATCTCGTGGAAGAGGCCGAGGCCGCCGAAGCCGGCGTTGTTGATCAGGTGGTCCACCTCGAGCCCGCGCTCGGCGATGTCGCGGTGCAGGGCGCCGGCGGCGTCCGGGGCGGTGAGGTCGCGGGCGAGGATCAGCGCCTCGGCGTCGTGGCGGTCGGCCAGCTCGGCGGCCAGCTCCTCGAGGCGCTCGCGCCGGCGGGCCACCAGGACGAGCGATCCGCCGGCGCGGGCGTGCTCGCGGGCGAGGTCGGCGCCGATGCCGCTCGAGGCGCCGGTGATCAGGGTGATGGGTCCGGTCATCTACCAGCCGTCCTCGTAGTAGTAGTCGTAGCGCGACAGGATGTCCTTGGTGAAGGTCCAGGCCTCGTTGTAGGAGAGCCCGCTGTCGTCGGGGATCACGATCTTGACGTAGAGGTCGTCGCCGTGGGCCTGCTTGGCCGCGGTCAGGCGGCGCTCCAGCTCGGCGCGGCTGACGCGCTCGGCCGCCGCGCCGGCATCGGGACCGCGGTACTCGTAGCGCATCTGGTCGCCGATCTTGCCCACTCTCACCGTCACCACCGTCTTGCCCGCCGCGCTGCGCGCCGGCCGCACCAGCTTCAGGTACCGCTCCTCGAGCGACGACAGGTCCTGGCGGGCGCGGGCCAGGGCCATCTCGAGGTCGGTCTTCTCGTCCGAGAGGGTGATGAGCGTGGCCTCCTTCTCGTCGAGCTGGGAGAGCAGGGCGGCGATGCGGTCGCGCAGGTCGCGCTCGGCCTCCTGGCTGGCCGCGCGGATCTCGTCCATGGTCAGGCGGGCGGCCTCCAGCTCGGCGTCCTTCTCCTCGAGCTGGAGCTCGATCATCTGGATGCGCTCCAGGAGCTGCTCGTTGTCGCGGGCGAGGCCCTCGACCACGGCCAGCTTGGCGTCGATGGTCTGCTCGAGGCGGTCGACCTCGTCGTTGAGCAGGATCAGCTGCATGCTGTAGCCGCGGATGCGGTCCTCGAGATCGGTGTTGCGTGCGGCGAGCACGGCCAGGCTGTCCTGCGCGGCCGCGGCCCGCAGCTCGGCCGCCGCCTGCTGCTCCTGGGCCAGGCGGATGCGCTCGACCAGGTGCGAGTTCTTCACGATCACCACCACCATGGTCAGCATGAAGACCATGAGGATCACCGTCATGATGTCGGTGAAGGACGGCCAGAGGCTGGCCTCCGATTCGCGCGCCCGCGCGCCGGGGTTCAGGTCGACGATCCTGCCGAAGCGGTGCATGAGGACCCTTCCCGGCTCAGCGCAGACGGAAGCCGTCGCGCAGGATCTGCTTGATCTCGTCGAGCGCGCCCGCCAGGCCGTCGAGGCGGCGCGTCTGCTCCTCCTGGCCGGCGAGCGTGGCCTCCCAGCGGCTGGTCTCGCGCTCGGTGCGCGACTCGAGGTCGCTGAGCGCGTACTGGGCTGCGGTCACCCCGCGGCGCAGCTCCATCACCATCTGGCTGACCTCGTTCAGCAGCTGCTTGGTCTGGTGGTCGATCGCCTGCGGCTCGAACTGGAACTCGGGCACCATGTCCATCATCACCGCGCGCTCGAGCCGGCTCATGAGCAGCGTCTGCACGGCGGTGAGCTTCTGGTAGAAGTAGCTGAACATGAAGAAGCAGACGATCGCCGTGGCCGTGGTCGTCAGGGCGGTGTTCATGCCCAGGAGCATCAGGCCGAGCCCCTCGCCCGGGACGGCCGAGCGCAGCACGTCGCTGGCGCCGATCAGGGCGAAGATCAACGAGCTGACCGTGCCGAAGACGCCGGTCAGGATGAGCACGTTGTTCACGAACCGCGGGAAGCCGTGGCGTGCCGACTCGTCGGCCACGGTGATCGAGGCGATGGCGCCGTGGTCGATGGGCACGCCGCGGTGGAAGAGCTCCTTGATCGTGCGGTAGCGCTCGCGCAGCAGAGAGGGCTCGACCAGGCCATCGAGCAGCTCGCGGGCGGGCCGGCCCTGCGCACGCTCGCGCTCGTACCGGGCGAGCTCGCGTTCCTCGCGCGCGTAGTGTCCGAACGCCCGGTAGAGCTGACCCACGCCGAGGGCGAAGATCAGCACCACCACGCCGTTGAGCAGCACGCTCTTCCAGTCGGCCAGGAACACGCCGGAGACGAACTCCCAGCGCCAGACGGCGACCACGGCGAGCACGCCGACCACGGCGACCAGGACCAGGGACATCTGGATGAGCGCTTGCTGGCTGCGCACGCGCATGGTGGCTCCTTCGGCGAGGGGACGGGGCGTGTCGCTACAGTACCACGTATGACCGGATGATTGGTTCCAGCAACCCCACCGCCCGGGGGTTGACGTCATCGGCGGTGATCCTATATTTCGTCATGTGGCGAAATATGGAAATGAGGTGGCCATGGACGACATCGTCGAGATCGCCCGCGCCCTGTCCGATCCCGGCCGGGTGCGCCTGCTGGCGGCCCTGCGCGGCCGCGAGCTCTGCGCCTGCCAGCTCGTCGAGCTGCTCGGACTGGCCGCATCGACGGTCTCCCGGCACATGGCGGTGCTGCGGCAGGCCGGGCTGGTGGCTGCGCGCAAGGACGGCCGGTGGGTCCACTACCGGCGCGCCGAGGGGGCTCCCGTGGCGGTGCGATCGGCCCTGGACTGGGTCGACGAGGTCACCTCCGGTTCCGACACCCTGGCGCAGGACC
The DNA here is from genome assembly GCA_014730255.1 of bacterium. Classification (GTDB taxonomy): domain Bacteria; phylum Krumholzibacteriota; class Krumholzibacteriia; order LZORAL124-64-63; family LZORAL124-64-63; genus Glo-17. Next base: position 4,655 of record WJIQ01000131.1, read on the forward strand.
GCCGCCGGCTCGAGGAGATCCTCGCCGTGCCGGTGGTCGAGCTCTGCCGCGACGGCTGACCGGCCAGATCCCGGAAAGGAAGACGCATGCGCAAGCCGAACGTCCTGTTCGTCTGCGGCGGAAACTCCTGCCGCAGCCAGATGGCCGAGGCCTTCCTCCGCAAGCACGGGGGCGATCGCTTCGAGGCCCACAGCTGCGGCCTGGAGGCCGGCGGCATCCATCCCCTCACGATCGAGGTGATGCAGGAGGCGGGCATCGACCTGGTCGCCGACGGCCACCGGGCCCAGCAGGTCTCCGAGTACCTCGGCGAGCTTCCGGTGGCCTATCTCATCTCCGTCTGCGACGCCGCGGCCAAACGTTGCCCCGCGGTCTGGCCGGGGGCGCGCCACCGGCTGGTCTGGCCGTTCGACGATCCACCGGCGCACCCGGGCGACGAGGACGAGAAGCGCGGCAAGTTCCGCGAGGTCCGCGATCAGATCGAGCAGCGCATCGTGGCCTGGCTCGACGAGCTGGACCGGGAGGCGCGATGACGACGCCCACGACGGAGGCCGCCGCGCCCCGCCGCATGTCCAGCGTCTTCGAGCGCTACCTCACCGTCTGGGTGGCCCTGTGCATCGTGGGGGGCGTCGTGCTCGGGCGGCTGGCGCCCGGGGTGGCCCAGGCCCTCGATGGCCTGACCCTCGACGTGCGCGGCGCGCCGGTGGTGTCGATCCCCATCGCCGTCTGCCTGTTCTTCATGATGTACCCGATCATGGTCAAGATCGACTTCGGCCGGGTCGTCCGCGCGAGCCGCAACACGCGGCCGGTGATGCTGACGCTGGTGATCAACTGGGCGATCAAGCCGTTCACCATGGCCGCCATCGCCACGGTATTCCTGGGCGTGGTCTTCCGCGGGCTGATCGGCCCGGAGGCCACCGACCTGGTGAAGATGCCCTTCGGACTCGACCTGCCCGTGGGCGCCGAGCACGGGGCGGGCCGGGTCGTCCTCTCCGGCGGGGCCAAGATGCTCGAGATCCCGCTCTGGCGCAGCTACCTGGCCGGCTGCATCCTGCTGGGCATCGCGCCCTGCACGGCGATGGTCCTGGTCTGGAGCTACCTCGCGCGCGGCAACGACGGCCTGACGCTGGTGATGGTCGCGCTCAACTCGCTGACCATGCTCGTGCTCTACGGCGTGCTCGGCGGCTTCCTGCTGGGCGTCGGGCGCCTGCCCGTGCCCTGGCAGGCGCTGCTGCTGTCGATCGGCGTGTACGTGGCGCTGCCGCTGGTCGCGGGGTACGTGTCGCGCCGGGCACTGCTGGCCGCCCGGGGCGAGGCGTGGTTCCAGTCCCGCTTCCTGCCGGTGCTCACGCCGGTGACCATCGTCGCCCTGCTGACCACCCTTGTGCTCCTGTTCAGCTTCAAGGGCGACGTCATCGTCGCCAATCCGCTGACCATCGTCTGGATCGCCGTCCCGCTCGCGGTGCAGACCCTGCTCGTGTTCGGTCTGGGCATCGCGGGGGCGCGGTGGTTGAAGCTCGCCTACGAGGATGCCGCGCCGGCGGCCATGATCGGCGCTTCCAACCATTTCGAGGTCGCCATCGCGACGGCGGTCATGCTCTTCGGACTGGGTTCGGGCGCGGCGCTCGCCACGGTGGTCGGCGTGCTGATCGAGGTGCCGCTGATGCTCTGGCTGGTCCGGATCTGCGTGGCCAACCGCCACCGCTTCGCCGGCGGCCGGGGAGGATGACGTTCATGGACCACACCTACCAGTGCGCCTGCTGCGGTGAGACCAACGAGGTCTTCCTCGAGCGCGCGGCCGGCGACCGGCAGCAGCTGGTCGAGGACTGCGCCGTCTGCTGTCGGCCCATGGTGATCACCGCACGCTGGAACGACGAGCTCGAGGCCTTCGAGCTGGACGTCTACCAGGAGGACCGTGACTGAGGGCCCGGCACGTGGCCGGGCCCTCGCCCACGGCGGTCAGGCGGCCGCCTTCTTCCGCGTGATCAGCGACACCACCACCAGCGTCAGGAAGCTCAGCGGGATCGAGATGATGCCCGGCTGACCGAGCGGGTGCCAGGCGTCCTCGGCCCGCAGTCCGTAGGGACCGGCGAACATGGCCGGACCGGTCAGGATGATGCCCAGCGCGGCGACGATACCCACGATGATCGAGGCCACGATGCCCGCCGCCGTGGTCCGCTTCCAGAACAGGAGCATGACGATCGCCGGCAGGTTCGCCGACGCCGCCACCGCGAACGCCCAGCCCACCAGGAAGCTCACGTTCACGCCGCGGAACACGATGCCCAGGATGATCGCGATGATGCCGACGACGAAGGCGGCGACCTTGCCGGCGGTGACCTTCTGCTTCTCGGTGAGGTCCATGCGGCCGAAGCGGTCCATGAGGTCGTGCGCCACCGCGCCCGACGCGGCCACGATCAGGCCGGCGACCGTGCCCAGAACCGTGGCGAAGGCGATGGCCGAGATGATCGCGAAGAGAACCCCGCCGAACGACATGGCCAGCAATGGCGCGGACATGTTGTTGTCCGCCGGGTTGACCGTGCCGTTGGTGGCCGCGCCCAGGCCCATGAACAGGGTGAGCACGTAGAAGAAGCCGATGGCGGCGATGGCCACGATCGTCGACTTCCGCGCGCAGGCCGGGCTCGGCACGGTGTAGTAGCGGATCAGGATGTGCGGCAGCGCCGCGGTACCGAAGAAGAGCGCCAGCATCAGCGAGACGAAGTTCAGCTTCTGCCAGAAGGTGTCCACCTTGAACTTCACGCCGGGCTTCATCTGCTCGGTGCCCGTGACGGTCTTCGGGTAGTAGATCGTGAACTTCTCGCCGTCGTCGTCGAAGACGGTCCGCTTGTGCCACTGCTCGATGCGGGTCTCCGGGTGGGTGAGCGTGGCGAGGAACGACACGACGTCGAGACGGCCGGTCCCCGCGGCGGCATCGGCCACGCTCATGCCTCCGATCGCCTTGATGCGACCCACCGGGTAGAGCAGGCCGTCGGGCTCGCCGTTGATCAGGTCCGCACTCTCCCACTGCGTCTCCCAGAGCGCGCCGGCCGGATCCTGGCGGTACCATGAGACCTCGCCGTCGCGGGTGAACTTCAGGAGATCGTCGACCGTGTGATCGAGCTCATGCCCGCCGGCGATCAGCGCCGCCTCGGTGGTCTGCTCCGGCACGAGGAGCAACGACTCGCCCGCGTCGCCGCGCAGGCTCTCCGGCTCGGTGCTCAGGCCACGGAACAGCACGAAGCCCACCAGGATGGTCGAGAAGATCAGCAGCAGCCCGCCCTTGAGGAACTGCACGTACGTCGTCGAGGTCATGCCGGCGGTCGAGACGATGGCGATCACGATCGCGCCGACGATGATCACCCCGACCCAGTGCGGCAGGCCGAGCAGCGGCTCGACCAGCGACCCGGCCCCGTTCATCTGGGGAATCAGGTAGCAGATCGATACCACGAGGGTGGAGATGGCCGCGGCCAGCTTGATGCCACGGCTGTCGAACTTGGCGTCGAGGGCGTCGGTGAAGGTGAACTTGCCCATGCGCTTCATGGGCTCGGCGACCACGAACAGGGCGACGATCCAGCCGGCGAGGTAGCCGATCGAGTACAGGAATCCATCGTAGCCCAGGGTGGCGATCATGCCGCAGATGCCCAGGAACGAGGCGGCCGAGAGGTAGTCGCCCGCGAAGCTGATCCCGTTCACTGCCCAGTGGATCTGGCCCCCGGCCGCGTAGTAGCCGGAGGCCGACCGGGCGCGCCGCGCGAAGAAGTAGCTCAGATAGAGCACCAGCAGCACGAATCCGGCGAAGATCGCGATGGACAGGGGAGTGCCGTTCAGGTTCATGCGCGCTCCTCCCCGTCGTCCGTGCCGGCGAGCTCGGCTTCTTTCCGCGTGCAGAGCGCGTTGTAGATCAGCGCGAGCACGAGGGCGAAGACGATCAGACCGACGCCATAGACCACGGCCAGGTTCAGGCCCGCGACCACGATGACCTGCATCGCACGGCCCTCGGTCAGGACGTTGGTGAACACGAAGCCGGCGTAGACGACGCAGTAGATGATGAACATCACCACGCCGAGTCGCGTCTTGTACCTTCCGGCGGGATCAGGACCGGAGTCCTGGGCGGGACCGTGGTGCATGGTGGCCTCCCGGAGAGAGTGGCGGGGCGCTGGGGTTGCGGCCGGCGGCATGGCGGACCCAAGCGCCGGAGTCCGGAGGACGGTAGCATGCTGTTAAATGGATATCAATATGATTGAAAATAGGCATTCCCTTAGGTCAAATCAGTGATGACACGTATTCGGCTTGCCCGTAAAGGACTGCGAAACGGTCCTTTGGAGCCCGGCGGCGGATCGGCTACACTCGGGCGGCACCCCGCGCCCCGGAGGGCCCATGAAGCGACTCGTCCTGCGCACCGTCCTGCCCGCCCTGCTCGCCATCGGGCTCTTCTCGGGCGTGGTGTTCTTCTCGTTCCTGCCCTCGCTCAGCCGTGCGGTGATGGACCAGAAGCGGTTGATGATCCGCGAGCTGACCGAGTCGTCCTGGAACATCCTCGCGCGGTTCGAGGCCGAGGAGCGGGCCGGGCGCATGACGCGCGCCGAGGCCCAGGCGGCGGCCATCGCCCAGGTGCGGAGCCTGCATTACGGGCAGGAGGGCAAGGACTACTTCTGGATCAACGACATGCACCCCCGCATGATCGTCCATCCCTATCGCCCCGATCTCGAGGGCCGCGACCTCTCCGACTTCGCCGACCCCACCGGCAAGCTGATCTTCGTCGAGATGGTTCGTCTCGTCCGCGAGCAGGGTGCCGGCCACGTCGACTACATGTGGCAATGGATGGACGACCCCGGGCGCATCGTACCGAAGATCAGCTACGTGAAGGGGTTCGAGCCCTGGGGCTGGATCATCGGCACGGGCGTCTACACCGACGACATCGACGCCGAGGTGGCGGCGATCACCGGTCGGGTCCAGGCGGCGGCGCTGTTCATCCTGGCGGTCGTCTCGCTGCTGATGTGGATCCTGCTGCGCACCAGCTTCCAGGCCGAGCGCGGCCGGCTGCGCAACGCGGCGGCGCTGCGGGCCTCCGAGGAGAAGTACCGCTCGCTGGTCGAGGCCGCCGGCGAGTCGATCTTCATGTCCGTGGGCGAGGCGGGGCTCTACGCCAATGCCAGCATGCTGCGTTTGGTGGGCTACGACCAGGACGGGTTCGCCCGCCTGGACGTGAACGACCTCATCCGACCGACCGCGGCGGAGGTCGAGTCCGGGCGCCGCCACTGGCAGGCCATGGTCGCCGGCCAGGCCGCGCCGACGCGCTACGAGGCCGAGCTGGTGCACCGGGACGGACGGCCGATCCGCGTCATGCTCACGCTCTCGCGCATCACCGTCCAGGGGCGCGTCGGATTCATGGCCGTGGCCTCGCGCCTGGCCGAGCCGCGCGAACTCGACCTGCGCACCGCGAACACGGGCGAGGACCTCGCCGCCGCGAGTCGCCGCATGACGACCATGGCCAGCCTGATGATGAACCACGACGCCGACGCGATGCAGGTCAGCCGCATGCTCTCCGGCAAGGCCGACGCGGCCGTGCGCAAGGCGATCGAGCTGGGGATCGCCGAGCTGGGAGCGCCGCCCTGCCCGTTCGACGTCATGCTCATGGGGAGCCTGGGCCGCGGCGAGGTCAGCCTGCTGGCCGACCAGGACCACGCGATCATCTACCCCGACGCGGGCGAGGACGACGCGGCGGTGCAGGCCTACTTCCTGCGCCTGGGCGGACGCCTGGCCGACCTGCTCGACGCGGCGGGGTACCCGCTGTGCGACGGCGGCATCATGGCCAGCGAACCGAACTGCTGCCAGTCGCTGACCGGGTGGACGCGCGCCTTCCGCGCCTGGATCGAGACGATGGAGCCCGAGGACCTGCTGCGCGCGAAGATCTTCTTCGACTACCGGGGCGTCCTGGACGAACCGGAGCTGGTGCCCGCGCTGCGCAGCCGCCTCGATGAGGCCATGGACCGGGCGCCGCGGTTCCTGCATTTGCTCGCCCGCAGCATCCTGCAGTACGAGCCTCCGCTCGGCGCGTTCGGCGGCTTCGTCCTCGAGCCCGGCGAGGCCGGGCGCGCGACCTTCGACGTCAAGGGCGTGCTGGCGCAGATCGTGGACCTCGCCCGGCTGCGGGCGCTGCAGCACCGCATCGCCGCCACGGCCACGGTCGACCGCCTCGAGGCCCTGGCCACCGCCGGCCACCTGCGCGAGGACACCGCGCGCGAGACCATCGCCGCGTTCGAGTTCCTGCAGTCGTTGCGCATGCGTCACCAGGCGCAGAGGATCCTCGACCGCCTCGAGCCCGACAACCGCCTCGACCCCCGCACCCTCGACGACCGGGAGCAGAAGCGGCTGAAGGACGTCTTCGCGCACATCAAGGCCCTGCAGACCTCGCTCGACCACGAGTTCAAGGGGGCGTGACCATGACCGCCGGATTCGGTCGCGATGCGGTCCTGCTCATGAGCGACGTGCACGCGCACTACCACGTCGTCGACATGCAGATCGCCCACGCCGAGGAGCTCATCGGCCATCCCATCTCGGAGGTGATCGTGCTGGGCGACTTCGGCCTGTTCGGTCCGGACATGCACCGGTACTTCCGGCGTGGCAAGCATCGTTTCCTGCGTCCGGTGTCCTTCATCGACGGCAACCACGAGGACTTCGTGGCGTTCGACCGGCTGGTCGCCGATTTCGAGGACGTCGTGACCTACCTGCCGCGCTCGTCGGTCCATGCGATGGGCCGGCTGCGCGCCCTGTGCCTGGGCGGCGCGCGCTACATGGACGCCTGGTCGACCCCGCGCGGCTCGGAGATCACCGAGGAGGACATCGCGCACGCCTTCGCCGTGGCGCCCGGCGCGGTCGACATGGTGCTCAGCCACGACTGCCCATCGGGGATCGGCGTGACCAGCGCGCCGGATCTCGACCACCTGGGCGAACCGGGCATCGACAGCCTCGCGCGCCTGGCCGATCACCTGCGGCCCCGGCTGTGGGTGTTCGGGCATCACCACCGCTGGCACGACCTCGAGCGCGACGGCACGCGGTACCTGGGTCTGCCCCAGAGCTGGCAGGGCTTCGCGATCATCGACGGCGAGGGCGAGATCCGTCGGGTCGACCACGAGGTGCGCCTGCCACGGCGTCCGCGATGGTGGCGGTTGATCGGGTTGAGAGCGTGATGGAACCCGGCTGCGGCCCTCGCGTACCTACCCGACGATCGCCCCGACGCCCGATCCGCTGAAGGAGAGCCATGCCTCGCCTCGACATCGCCGCGGCCGTGTTGATCCTCGCCGCCACGGCCCTGGCCCAGCCCACCGAGCTGGAGATCCTCCGCACGTTCGACGGTGGCGACGAGGCCATGCTCTACCGCCCGGATGCCGTGGCGTTCGGCCCGGACGGGTCGATCTACGTGCTCAACGCCGGCGACTGCCGCGTCCTGCGGTACGATCCCGACTGGCAGCTCGTGCGCGCGTTCGGCCGCGAGGGGGAGGGTCCGGCCGAGTTCAACAACCCCACCGGCATGCTCATCCGCGACGACGAGCTGTGGGTGTTCGAGCAGCTGCGCGCGACCATCTTCGGCCTCGACGGCGCGTACGTCCGCACGCTCGCCAGCCGGCCCGAGATGCACGAGCCGATCGAGACCGACCGCGGCCTCCTGGTGCGTCTCGGCTCGAGCGATCGGCTCGCGGCGCTGCTCGACCAGGACCTGGCGATCACCGAGAAGGTCGGCCCCGAGTGCCCGGCCGACGCCGACTTCATGACCCGCTTCAAGACCTGCGGCTTCGTGCACGTGCTGCCCCATCCGGACCACCTGGCGCTGCTGCTCAACCCATTCGACGGGCACCTCTGGGTCCTGGGCGAGGACGGCTCGGTCGTGCGCGAGCTCGACCTGGTCGACGACCCCGGTCGCTCCAGCTCGCAGACCGACGACGACGGCAACATCAGCATGCGCTTCACCATGGTCATGGCCACCGGCGGGGTCGACCGCCACGGCAACCTGTGGACCCTGCCGGTCGATCCGGCGGTCGCCGACGACGAGGACGCGCCGCAGCTCGTGGTCGTGCGCGACCGCGCGTTCGAGGTGATCGCCGAGTACGTGCTCCCGCCCGAGACCAATGCCTCTCGCGTGGTGCATGCGCCGGACGGCACGCTGCTGCTGCTGGACGGCAACGCGTCGCTGATCCACGTGGCGGCGTATCCCGACGCGATGGTCGCCCCGTAGCCGCGCGCCGTTGGTCGGCGAGAATGGTTCCTGGTATAATGTCCGGACACGCCCCGTCGGGACTGCGAGGAACCTCATGAGCCGCATCATCCGCCACGCCCTGCTCGCCCTGCTGATCGCCGCGCCCGCGCTGGCCTTCGCGTCCGCGCCGCGCGTACCCCTCGGCATCCTCGTCACCAACTGGGACTGCGCCCCGTGCGCGCCGGCCAACCAGGCGCTCGACGCCTGGTACCCGACCGTGGGCGACCGGTTCGCCCTGATCCGCGTGCACTGCTGGTGGCCCGGTCCGGACGACCCCATCTATCGCGACAACGTGCCCCAGTCGCGCTACCTGATCTGGGACACGCCCAACGGTCCCGACTCGGCGCCCCACCTCTGGGTCGACAACGTCGTCAACGGCGGCACCTACGCCGACGGCATGGTCGGCTTCCTGGAGGACCGCGCCCGCGTGCCCGCACCGCTGGCGCTCGACCTCGCCTGGGACGACGCCGCCGAGCAGGTCACCGCGACCATCGACGTGGTCGCCGAGCTCGACGCCACCGACCACCGTCTGTTCGTGGCCGTGACCGAGGACTCGGTCGCCGCCGAGGGCGCCAACGGCGAGCCCTACCACAACCAGGCCTTCCGGCGGCTGTATCCGGACACGCTGGGCGTACCGGTGGCCACCGAGCCGGGCGAGCAGGTGCGCACCGTCGTCGTTCCCCTCGACGGCGCCTGGCAGCGCGACCAGTTGCGCGTGACCGCCTACGTGCAGGACCGCGCGACGGGCGAGGTCCAGAACGCCGCCACGCTGCGCCTCGCCGACACCGCGACCGCCGCGCCGTCGGTGCCGGGCCCGACGCTCACGGTCCGCGCCTACCCGAGCCCCTTCAACCCGCAGACCCGCATCCGTTTCGAGCTGCCGGCGGCCGGCCCGGTCGACGTCCGCGTGCACGATCTCGCCGGCCGCGTGGTGCGGACGCTCGTCGATGGAGCGCGGCGGCCGGCAGGCACGCACGAGGTGGTCTGGCGGGGGCGTGACGATCGCGGGCGGGCCTTGTCGTCGGGGGTGTACCTGGTGCGGGTCCGGGCCGGTGGCGAGATCGGGTGGGGGAAGGTCGTGCTGGCGAAGTAGGTGCGGTCGTTCTTCGGAGGCAGACCCCGTCCCTGACGGAGTTTCGGCGGCACACACCGGGGCGAGGACATACAGCTGCGCCCGGACGTCACGGGGGACCCGGTCCCTCCGGCCGAGATGGCGGGTCGATCGCGGCACCGTCGTCCGATTCGATCAGACGGGCGCCAGCGCGCGCTCTCGGTCCGGCTCGTACCACCCCGGCCGCCCCCGCTCGTGCAAGAGCCGATGACATGCGCTGCACAGTGTGATCAGGTTGTCGGGAGCGTTGGTCCCGCCCCTGGATCGCGGATTCACGTGGTGGATCTCCAGGAACCCCCGGTGGTCGCAGCCGGGTGCGCGGCAACGGTGCCGGTCGCGCGCGAGCACCTCGCGCCGCGTGCGCGGCGGGATGGTGGTCGTGTTGCGGCGGCCTGGCTCGGCGATCGCCGCGTCGCACTCGACCCGCTCGCGGTCGGGCCGGTCCAGCGGTCGGCCGGCCGCCTCGGTGGCGCCGCACTCGGGGCACCGGTGGACGTGGACCTGGACCGGCGGCGCCATGTTCCCCCGGGGGGAGACGGTAGCAGAACTGGCTTGATCACTTG
>WJIQ01000132.1 GCA_014730255.1 bacterium
GATGCGCCAGCGCGCGTAGATGTCGACCCAGATGAAACGCTTGTCCTTGGTGGGCAGCTGGTTCGGGTCGCCATCCCACTCGAGGAACCGCTTCTCGAAGCGATTGACCTTCTGGATGAACGGGATCTTGGTCTTCAGGCCCGGCGTCATCACGGGCTCGCCCCTGGGCTCGCCGAACTGGGTGATGATGACCTGCTCGTACTCGTTGACGATGTACACGGTGTTGAGGATCGCGATCAGCACGATGCCGATGACGACGATCAGGGCGATGCGGTTCATCGCTGACCTCCCTGCGCCTGGCCGCCCAGGGCCGAGTCCAGATTCAACAACGGCAGCAAGCTGCGCACGTCCTCGTCGATGACCACCTTGCCCTGGATGTTCGGCAGGATCTCCGCCATGGTCTCGAGGTAGATGCGCTTGCGGGTGACCTCGGGCGCCTTGCGGTACTCGTCGAACAGCGCCACGAAGCGTGCGGAGTCGCCGCGGGCCTCGTTGATCCGGCGCAGGGCGTAGCCCTCGGCCTCCTGGATGGTCTGCAGAGCCTCACCCTCGGCGCGCGGGATCACGCGGTTGTACTCGCTCTGCGCCTGGTTGATGAGCTTCGCCCGCTCCTGCTGGGCCTCGTTCACCTCGTTGAACGACGGCTTGACCGGGTCGGGCGGGTTGATGTCCTGCAGCACGACCTGGTCGACCTTGATGCCGATCTCGTACTGGTCGCAGAGCTGCTGCAGCTCGACCTCCACCTGGCTGGCCACCTCGGCGCGGCCGACGGTCAGCACCTCGTTGACCGTGCGGTCGCCGACGACCGAGCGCATCACCGCCTCGCTCATGCCGCGGAACGTGCTCTGCGGCTGCCGCACCTTGAAGAGGAAGTCGTACGGATCGACCACGCGGTACTGGACCACCCATTCCACGTTGGCGGCGTTCAGATCGCCGGTCAGCATGTTCGCCTCCTCGGCGTACGGCCGGGTGGCGTACTGGCTGCGCACCCCTGAGCTGAGGGTCCGGAACCCGAACTCCTCCTTCCACTGCCGCTGTACCGGCACCTTCCGGACGCTCTCGAGGCCGAAGGGCAGCTTGAAGTGCAGTCCCGGATCGGTCGTACGGTCGAACTCGCCGAATCGCAGCACCAGCGCGACCTCCTCGGGCTCGACCGTGTAGAAGCTCGTGAAGCCCACGATCACGACCAGGAGGATGATCAGCACGTTGCGGATCAGCTTCTTGTTGGGTTCGGGGATCTTGAAATCCGGCCGGGGCGGACCATCACCGAACTGGCGAGAGTCGGTCATCGCGAAAACCTCCGCAGTTACGGACGTCAGATTTGGTTCAAACGCACGATACACACGGTCGGGGGCGGAAGCCAGCCGGAACCGCGACCCTGTTCTGGCACTAACAGGTGGCCGGCCTATCATGTGCGTGGAAGGGGTAACCGCGATCGGTGACGATTATTCGCCGCCAACGATCGCACGCCCCGCATGGAGAGAGGACCCGATCATGACTCACGAACTGCCACCGCTGCCCTACAAGCACGATGCCCTGGCCCCCCACATCTCGCAGGAGACCCTCGAGTACCATCACGACAAGCACCACGCGACCTACGTCTCCAAGCTCAACAACCTGATCCCCGACACGGAGTTCGAATCGCGCGAGCTCGAGGACATCGTCCGCACCGCGCCGGCCGGCGGGATCTTCAACAACGCGGCCCAGGTCTGGAATCACACCTTCTACTTCGCCGGCATGACGCCCGGTGGAGGCGGCGCTCCCGGTGGGCCCATCGCCGAGGCCATCGATGCCCGCTGGGGAGGGTTCGAGGTGTTCCGGAAGGAGTTCGACGAGGCGGCCGCCGGGAACTTCGGCAGCGGCTGGACGTGGCTGGTGCGCACCGGCGGCGGCGACCTCGAGATCGTCAACACCTCGAACGCCGGGTGCCCCATCACCGACGGACACACCCCGCTGCTGTGCGTCGACGTCTGGGAGCACGCCTACTACATCGACACCCGGAACGCGCGGCCGAAGTACCTCGAGAACTGGTGGAACGTCGTCGACTGGAACATGGTCAACGAGCGTTTCAGCGGCTAGGCCGCCGGTCGCGTGACCACCCGCCCCCGCCGGCCAGCGACCCGATCGCCAGGGCGGCGAGCGCGAATCCGAACATGCCCGGCAGCATCATGTTGCTGGGCTGGCGGCGGTGACGGCCGAAGGCGTCCGGCACACCGCCACCGGGGCCGACGGGGTCGGGCTTGCGCGGCGCCTCCTCCGACCAGACCGCCTGGATCCGGGACGGGGCCACGCCGTGCCGGCGCAGGCCGCGTCGCACGACGCGGCCGAGGGGGCAGACCCGGCTCTCCTCGAGGGTGCCGGAACGCACCTGCCCGGGGTCGACCTTGCCCGCCGCGCCGAGCGAGCTGACCGCGACACGTCCCTGGCCGACCGCGTGCGCGAGCAGGGCGACCTTGTGATCGACCGAATCGATGGCGTCCAGCAGCACCCCGTGGACCATGACGTCGTCGTCGCGCAGGAGCGTCGCGAGGGTCGCGTCCTCGATGCGCGACGCCGAGACGGCGACCAGCGTGTCCGGGCACGCCTGGACGAGGTGATCCCGCACGACCTCGACCTTCGGCCGGCCGACGTCCAGCGGCCCGGCCACCGGATGCCGGTTGAGCGAGGTCCGGCTCAAGGTGTCGCAGTCGATCAACAGCAGACGGCCGATCCCCGAACGCGCCAGCGCGATCGCCGCGTGAGCCCCCACCCCCCCGAGCCCGGCCACCACGACGCCGCCGCCGCGCACGCGCGCGAAGCCCTCCGGGTCGTAGAGGTCGACGGTCCGTGCGAAACGTGCATCGTGCCCGTCGGTCATGAGTCCGAGGCCCTCGCCTGGCAGGAATGCCGTCGCGACGGTTCCGGCCACTCCGGTTCGCCATCGCCCGATCGCTCCCGGCAGGGTACCATGAGCCGGTCACCGCGAACCACAGCCGGAAGGATCGCCATGCGCGTCGCCGCCCCGCTCACCGGACTCGTCGCGGGCCTGCTCGTCGTGGGCCTGTTCGCCGTCGGACCCGCCACCGCCCAGACCGGCGCCGAGCTGCCGAGCGACGAGGACATCGTCGCCGCCGCGAGCATCCTGGGACTGGAGTTCGCGCGCGGCGAGCGCGATTCCCTCGCCATCGACCTCGCCGACCAGCGGGCCTCCTACGAGGCCCTGCGCGATGGTCTGGTGGACAACGCGGTCGCTCCCGCGCTGCGCTTCGACCCCCTGTACTGGCAGCCCGATCTCGCCACCCGTCTGGCCGCCGCCGCCGCCCTGCCGGATGCCCGCGCCAGCTGGGCCCTGCCCGCCGGCGTCACGCGTCCGGACCGCGACGAGGACCTGGCCTGGCTGTCGGTCGGCGAGCTGGCCGCCCTCCTGCGGCGTGGCGAGACCACGAGCGTGGAGCTGACGCGCCTGGCGCTCGACCGCCTGCGGGATCACGACCCGCAGCTGCACTGCGTGATCACCCTGCTCGAGGAGCGGGCGCTCGCACGGGCGGCCGCGGCCGATCGCGAGGCCGCCGGGGGCCACTGGCGCGGCCCGCTGCACGGGATCCCCTGCGGCGTGAAGGACCTCCTGGCGATGCCCGACGCCCCGACCACCTGGGGCGCCGAGCCCTACCGCGCGCAGGTGCGCGACGAGATGGCGACCGTCTGCCGGCGCCTCGACGAGGCCGGGGCGATCATCGTCGCCAAGCTGACCCTCGGCGCGCTGGCCTGGGGCGACGTCTGGTTCGGCGGCATGACCCGCAACCCCTGGAACCCGGAGCAGGGCTCGAGCGGCTCGTCGGCCGGGTCGGCCTCGGCGGTGGCGGCCGGCCTGGTGCCCTTCGCCATCGGCACCGAGACCTGGGGCAGCATCGTCTCGCCGTCGACCCGCTGCGGCGTGACCGGCCTGCGCCCGACGTTCGGGCGCGTCAGCCGCCACGGCGCGATGGCGCTGAGCTGGTCGATGGACAAGATCGGCCCCATCACCCGTTCGGCGACCGACGCCGCCATGGTCCTCGACGCGATCATGGGTCCGGACGGTCACGACCCGACCGTGCAGGCGGCTCCGTTCCGGGCCGGCAGGGTGGATCCCGCGAGCCTGCGCGTCGGCTACCTGGCCGACCTGTTCGCGACCGAGGAGGGCGCCGAGCCGGACCCCGGCAAGGACCTCGACCGCGCCGTGCTCGACGTGCTCCGCGAGGCGGGCGTCGAGCTGATCCCGGTCGCGCTCCCCGCGCGCGACCCGTACCCCATGGCCATCATGCTCTCGGCCGAGGCCGCCGCGGCGTTCGAGGACCTGACCCTCTCCGGGCGCGACGACCTGCTCGTGCGCCAGATCCGCAACGCCTGGCCCAACGTCTTCCGGGCCGCGCGCTTCATCCCCGCCGTCGAGTACCTGCAGGCCGCCCGGCAGCGGCTGCTGCTGATGCGCGAGTTCGCTGCCATCTTCGACGACGTCGACGTGTACGTGACGCCCTCGTTCGGAGGAGGCGGCCTGTTGATGACCAACCTGACCGGTCACCCGCAGGTGGTGGTCCCGAACGGGTTCCTGCCCGACGGCTCGCCCCACTCGGTGAGCTTCGTGGGCGATCTCTTCGCCGAGGACGAGGTGGTCGCACTGGCGGCGCTGTACCAGGGCCGGACCGGCTGGCACACGCGGCGCCCGGAGGGATTCTAGATACCGAACAGCCGCGCGGCGTTCCCGGTGGTGCGCGCGGCGACGTGCGCGAGGGGATCGCCGCGCAGCCCGGCGATCGCCCCCGCGACGGTCCGCACGTGGCGCGGTTCGCAGGCGGCCGGGTCGACCCCGTCCAGGCCGATGGACGGCGCGTCGGTCTCGAGCACCAGGCACTCCAGCGGCACCGCGGCCACGGTGCCGCGCACCCCGGATGCCCGCGGCCGGGTCACCGCGCCCCCGATCCCGAGCATCAGCCCGAGGTCCAGGAATCGCCGGGCGAGGTCCACCGGGCGCGACCAGGCGTGGACCACCCCCCGCAGGCGCGGCGTGAACCGATCGAGGAGGTCGAGCAGCTCGCTGAACGCCCCGCGCACGTGAAGGATGACGGGGCGGTCGAGGTCGTGCGCCAGCGCGAGCTGCCGCTCGAGCACCGGGATCTGTTCGGCCAGCGTCGGCCGCTCGATCTTGCCGTCGAGGCCGATCTCGCCGACGGCGACCGCGCGGGCGTCCGCCAGGCGCGCCGCCAGGGCGTCGAGATCCAGGGGCTGGTCCGCCGCCCAGGGGTGCAGGCCGTAGGCCGCCCGGACGCGGACGCGGGACGCATCGTCCAGGGCGGCGACCGCCGCCCAGGATGCCGGATCGTAGGCGGGCACCACGACCTGCTCGACGTCGTCGGCGGCGCACCGGGCGAGCACGCCGTCGAGGTCGTCGCACAGGGGCGGGAAGGTCAGATGGCAGTGGGTGTCGATCAGGTGGAGATCGGAAGCGCCGGCGGTGTCCATGAGGCCTCTCCCCTCGCCGGTCGGTCAGTACCAGGCGAGGCGGCGCACGGCGACCCGGTCGTCGAGCAGGGCGTCGAGGCGATCGAGGTCCGCGTGGCTGCCGTCGCGGTGGCGGAGGTGGTACGGATAGAGCACGCGCGGGGCGACCATCGCCACCGCACGGGCCGCCTGATCGACCGACATGGTCCACGGCAGGTTCATGCACAGGAAGGCCGCGTCGACCGGCGCGAGGTCGGCCTGCTCCGGGATGTCCTCGGTGTCCCCGCTGACGTAGACGCGGACGCCGCGCCGCTCGAGCAGGTAGCCGTTGTCGCGACCGCGCGGATGGAAGGCAAGGCGCTCGGGCGTATGGTTGTAGGCGGGAACGGCGGTCACGGCCAGGTCGCCGACCGTGTGCGTGTCGCCGTTGACCAGCAGGACGGCCTCGCAGGCCGGGATCGACTCGGCGATGTCCAGCGGGGTGATCACGACGTTGTGGTCGGAGGCCAGCGTCCGGATCATGTCGGCGTCGAAGTGGTCGCCGTGGCGGTGGGTGACCAGGACCACGTGCGGTCGCCCGAGGCGCAGGAAATCACGCGCGTCGCCCACCGGATCGACCGCGATGACCAGGTCGTCCCACTCCAGCAGGAACGACGCGTGATGGACCGCGTGCACGACGATCCGTCCGGTGTCGGTGGCGAGCGTGTCGGTGGAGGCGAGGCCGTCTGCCCGCGCTCCGGGGGCGGACGTCAGGGCGACGAGGACGGCGGCGGTGGCGAGGAATCGAGTCATGCGGTCTCCGTGGCCGTGGTTCGGTCCGGGCCTTCGGGATCGATCCGGACGTGCGCCCCCCGGACATGAAACACCGGGGCGCCGGTCGACCGCAATGGAAAACGAGACCGAGCGAGGCCCGCGGCGGGGCCTCGCTCGGTCGCTGCGATCGATTCGAGACGGCGGTCTAGAACAGACCCTTGACCTGGCTCCAGGTGTTCGCCTCGGTCGGCACGGTCACGAACTCGAAGTTGCCGCGAATCGCGCCCTCGGGCCAGTCCTGGCTGTAGATCTGGATCGCGAGGGTGTCCGTGTCCAGGGCCTCGTCGAGGTCCATGGTGTAATCCATGGTCATCGCCAGCGGCGAGCCGAGATCCAGGTTGGTGTACACGGTGCCGGCCTCGTCGTCCATGCCGATCAGCAGAGCGGCGTCGGTCTGGTCGGTGTCCAGACCCGCGAAGTTGACGGTCAGGTAGGCCAGCGTCTCGTCATCGTTGACGATCAGCGTCGCCTGGCCGTACGCGGAGGCGCCACTCGGCGGCACGACGTACTCGGGCATCAACTCGGCCTCGTAGACCACGGCCGCCTGGGCCGCCCCAACGCCGGCCATCACCAGGGCCAGGCAGAATAGAACCTTTGCAATGCGCATGATGTTTCAACCTCCAACACCATAAGTTAAACCCGAACGGTCGTGATCATACCATCGAGTCGTATTCGGGTCCAGTGAATTTTTTGCCATCGTGGGCGATGCTACCGGACCCAGCCCTCTCTCGTCATGGTCTCTATCTGCAACGGATCCGTCGTCGGTGCCAGGCACGAACCCCGGTTGCAAACCCAGCCCGCCGCGTGGCCATCCATGGCCGCCTTGCCGTGGACCGTCGGAGCGATCGCCACCAGCTCCGCGTCCGCCCCCTGCGCCGGCACCGGCAAGAGGACCACGGCCGGGGAGAGGCGGGGCGCGATCGCCCCCCAGAGCGACGCGAAGCCGGCGTCGTCCGGATCTCCCGCCACGATCACCTCGTGGAGCGGCCCCTCCAGACGGAGCGCCACGTCGAGCCAGCCCGCCATCTCGAGCCCGGCCGCCTCGATCAGGCGGCCATGCCTCGAGAGTTCTCGCGACACCAGCTCGGCGGCCCCGGTGTCGCCCGTGATCGTGCCGTGCGTGAGGATCAGGTCGAGCATGGCCGAGCAGCCGCCCGGAACCACGCTGTCCGTCAGATCCACCCGACGGCCCAGCGGGGCATCGCCACCGCCGGGAGCAGTATACCACAGACCGTCTCGACGCGCAAAATCGTCGCGCACGATATCAACAATCTCGCTCGCCCACGCCAGGTGCGCGGCCTCGCCGGTGAGCTGGAAGAGGTCCAGCAGGCCGCGTCCGAGCAGCGCGTAATCCTCGAGGGTGCCGGCGCCGACGGTCCTCTCGCCGTCGCTCGAGCGCGCGAGGCGCCCATCCCCGGCCCGGTGCCTCCCACGCAGGAAGGCGGCGATGGCCTCGGCGCGGGCGCGGAAATCGGCGCGACCGGTGGCGAGCGCTCCCCGGGCGAAGGCCGAGAGGGCCAGGCCGTTCCAGGCGGTGATCACCTTGCGATCCAGGCCGGGGGCGATGCGTTCGTCGCGCACGGCGCGCAGCCGCTCGCGATGGCGCCCGAACAGCGCCGCGACGTCCTCGGCGGACCGGTCGTGGTGGTCGGCGATCCGCGCCGCGTCCGACCGGCGCGTCACGACGCTCGTCCCGTGCTCGAAGTTGCCGGCCCCGGTCACCCCGAGCAGCGCCGCGAGCGGCGGGCCGTCCCGGTCCCCCACCGCCCCGGCGATCTGGTCCGGCGACCAGACGTAATAGGTGCCCTCCTCGCCCCCGCTGTCGGCGTCGAAGCTGGCGTAGACCGCACCCTCGGGACCGGTCATCTCGCGGTCGAGGAACTCCAGGACGTCCACCCCGACCGCCGTGTGGTCAGCGCGGCCCAGCGCGGCGCCGGCCTCGAGGTAGAGGCTGGCCAGCTGCGCGTTGTCGTAGAGCATCTTCTCGAAGTGCGGCACGGTCCAGTCGCGGTCGACGGTGTAGCGGTGGAACCCCCCGCCGACGTGGTCGTAGAGCCCGCCCCGGGCCATGGCGTCGAGCGTGCCGTCCAGCATCCGCTCGACCGTCGGGTCGGCGGTCTTGCGGTACCAGTGCAGCAGGAAGGTCCAGCGCACGGGCACCGGGAACTTCATCGGGGCCTCGAAACCGCCATGCTCGGCGTCGTATGCGTCGGCCGTGCGGGCGACCGCACGCGCCAGCCATCCCTCGTCCAGCTCGCCCGCCGCGCGGACGTCCGGCTCGGCCCGGATCGAGGCCGCCAGCCGCCGCGCCTGCTCCTCCAGCTCGTCGGGCCGGTCGCGCCAGAGGGCGACGATCTGCTCGAGCAGCGAGAGGAACTGGGGTCGCGGGAAATACGTACCGCCGAAGAAGGGCTCGAGGTCGGGGGTCAGGAAGACCGACATCGGCCAGCCGCCGCGGCCGGTCAGACGCTGCACCGCCTCCATGTAGGTGGCGTCGATCACCGGCCGCTCCTCGCGGTCGACCTTGATGCTCACGAAGTGCCGGTTGAGCACCTCGGCGACATCCTCGTGCTCGAAGACCTCGTCCTCCATCACGTGGCACCAGTGGCACGAGCTGTAGCCGCTGCTCAGGAAGATCGGCCGGTTCGTGCGCCCGGCGAGCGCGAGCGCCTCGTCCCCCCAGGGATGCCAGTCGACGGGGTTGCGGGCGTGCTGGCGCAGGTAGAGCGACGGCTCGTCCTGCAGGCGGTTGCCGTCGCGGCGAACGTCGGCGGGCGGACGGTAACCGGTGGTCTCGCTCATCGGACGCCTCCTCTCGGTCGGGCACGCCCCGGTCGAGATCGCGCTTGCGGATCCGGGGCGAGCGTATTTCTTATGTATACCTTTTTGGTCGTCATTTAGCCACGTCCGCGTCGCGCGGCGTTCACGCGGCGCGGGTCACCCCGGGAGACAGGACGCGATGATCAACCTCACCGAGACCGCGGTCGCCGAGTTCTCGCGACTGATGCAGGACCAGGAGACCCCCGAGGCCGTCGTACGGATCGGCGTCGAGACGGGTGGATGCTCGGGCCTGCAGTACAACATGGACTTCGACCCCGGCGGCGTCGCCGACGGCGACGAGGTCTTCGAGCAGCCTGGCGGTCTGAAGGTCGTCGTCGACCGCGAGCAGCTGATGTACCTCGACGGGTTGACCGTCGATTTCTCGACCAAGCTGATGGGTGGCGGATTCCGCTTCGAAAACCCAAATGCCGCGCGGAGTTGCGGCTGCGGGACGTCGTTCAAGCTGTAGTCGACGCCCCTGCCCGGCCTATCCCGGTCCAGAATCTACTTGTATCCGGGTGGCGCCTCCTTCAAATTGGCTGTTAAATGACCGCCGATCAGCCGCTCACCCGTGCCGGTCGGCGGTCCGGCCTAGCCCCAGGCCAGCCGCAGTCAACGTTTGATCGTCTGGTTCGCATCCCGTACGAACTGGCCCCCACTGGAGGACGCCCTTTGGCCGACGACCCCGTGAAGGGCTCCGGTGCGCCCGCTGAGGAGCAGCACGACAGCCACTCGAAGCGCCCGTTTCTCTTTCCCCGCTGGACGAACCTCATGGGCCCCCTGTCCGGGGTCATCGCCATCGGCGGCATCGTCTACCTCGCCGTGCTCGTGACGGCGGTGTTCCATCCCCGCAACTCGGCCATCGGCTACATGCCCGAGCAGCCCGTGCCGTACAGCCATGCCCTGCACGTCGGGGAGCTGGGCATGGACTGCCGCTACTGCCACAACACGGTCGACGAGGCGGCCCATGCCAGCGTCCCCACGGCCGAGGTCTGCATGAACTGCCACAAGTCCGTGCACACCGAGAGCCCGAAGCTGCTGCCGGTGCGGGAGGCGTACGCCAACGGCACGGTCATCGAGTGGGTCAAGGTCCACGACCTGGCCGACTACGCGTACTTCGACCACAGCGCCCACGTCAACGCGGGCGTCGGCTGCGTCAGCTGCCACGGGCGGGTCGATCGCATGGAGGTGGTCTGGCAGGAGGAGAAGCTCACCATGAGCTGGTGCCTGGACTGCCACCGCGATCCCGAACCGCACCTGCGCCCGCGCGACCAGGTCACGAACATGGAATGGGTGCCCGACGAGGAACCGGCCGTGCTCGGCGCCCGCCTGCGCGAGATGCACGACATCAACCCGAGCACCGACTGCACGACCTGTCACCGGTGAGCCGCGCGCGGCGCTCGCGCCGGCGACGACGGAGGATTCCATGACCACGGCGAACAACGCCAAGCTCAACGGCCGCGGATACTGGCGCAGCCTCGAGGAACTGGCCCAGAGCGACGAATTCCAGCGGCACGTCGACAAGGAGTTCCCGGGCGGCATCGAGCGATCGTCCGAAGGCGTCAACCGGCGCCGGTTCCTGCAGATCATGGCGGCCTCGACCGCCATGGCCGGCCTGGCCGGCTGCCGCTGGCCCGAGGAGACGATCGTCCCGTTCGCCCGGCGCCCCGAGGGTTTCACGCCCGGCGTCGCGCGCCACTTCGCCACCGCCCTCGAGCACGGCGGCGTCGGCCAGGCGCTGCTGGCCACCAGTTACGATGGCCGTCCGATCAAGGTCGACGGCAACCCCGACCACCCCTGGAGCCTGGGAGCGGCGACGGCGCAGACGCAGGCATCGGTCCTGGATCTCTGGGACGTCGAGCGCAGCCGCACCGTCGTCCGGCACGGCCAGAACCAGGCGGTCTCTGCCACCTGGGACGATTTCGCCGCCTTCGCGAGCGAGCAATTCGAGCGGCTCGCCGGTGTGCGCGGCCGTGGCCTGGCCGTCCTCGGCGAGGCCAGCAGTTCGCCCACGCGGCGCCGCCTGCGCGAGGAGCTGCAGCGGCGCTTCCCGGAGATGCGCTGGTTCCAGCACGACCCCGTCGACGACCGCGCCCGGCTCGAGGGATCCGCCCGCGCCTTCGGCTCCCCGATGCGCGACGTCCCCCACCTGGAGAAGGCCCGCATCGTGGCCGATTTCGATGCCGACCTGCTCCATCGTCATCCGGCCGCGCTGCGCAACGCCCGCATGTTCGGCCGCCGCCGCCGCCCCGAGCGCGACACCATGAGCCGTGTCTACGCGTTCGAGCCCACGCTGAGCCACACCGGCGTGGTCGCCGACCATCGCGTGCCGGTGCCGCACAGCCGGATCCCCGCCGCCCTCGGCGCCCTCGCCGTGACCCTCGTCGACGCGCACGGGCTCGCGTTGCCGGCCGCATCCGGCCTCACCGCGGCCGACCTGGCGACGTTCCGGGGCGGGTTCGAGCGCATGGCCGAGATCGAGGCGCTCGCCAGCGACCTCGTCGCCCATCGCGGCCAGGGCCTGATCACCGTCGGCGAGCGGCAACCCGCCGGCGCCCACCATCTCGCCCACGTCCTGAACGCCGCGCTCGGCAACCTGGGCGAGACGGTCACCATGCGGCCGGCCGCCGCGCCGGACGCCGACCTCGCCGCGCTGCGCGAGGCCCTTCTGGGCGGCCGGGTCGACACGCTGGTGATCCTGGGCACCAACCCGATGGCCACCGCTCCGGCCGACCTGCCGTTCGGCGAGGCCCTCGCGGCCGCACCGACGACGATCCACCTCTCCGAGCACCGCGACGGCACCAGCCAGCGCTGCCAGTGGCACCTGCCGCGCACCCACTACCTCGAGTGCTGGGGCGACGCGCAGGCGGCCGACGGCAGCCTGCTCGCCGTGCAGCCGCTGATCGAGCCGCTGTTCGGTAGCCGCTCCGACCTCGAGGTGTTGGCCATGATGCTCGGTGCCGCCCCGCCGCGCGGCCACGACCTCGTCCGCACGACCTTCCATCGCCGCACCGGCGGGACGGGCGATGCGCCCCGGAACGACGACCGGTTCGAGGAACGCTGGCGTCGCTTCCTCCACGACGGCTTCCTGGCCGCCGAGGCGGCCCCGGCGCCGCGCCTGCGGTCGGCGAGCCTCGATCTCCCGCTCGACGACGGACCATCGGACGACGACCTGGAGCTGCTGATCACCGCCGACAGCCGGCTGCACGACGGCCGGTACGCCGACAACGCCTGGCTGCAGGAGATGCCCGATCACGCGACCAAGGTCGTGTGGGACAACGTCGCCTCGCTGAGCCCGAACACCGCCGACCGGCTCGGTGTGCGGCACGGCGACGTGGTCGAGGTCGCCTGGCGGGGACGCCAGGTCGAGCTGCCGGCGTACGTCCTGCCCGGCCAGGCGTCGAACACCGTCGTCGTGACCCTCGGCTACGGCCGGGAGGATTGCGGGCCGGTGGGCCGCGGCGTGGGCAGCGACTGCTACCGGCTGCGCGGCCAGGACGCCCCCCACGGAGGATCGGGCGCGACCGTGCGCAAGACCGGTCGCACCCATGAGCTGGCCTGCACGCAGGATCACCACGCCATCGATCCCACGGGCTACCAGGAGCGCGAGCAGCGCGTCGGCGCGCTCGTCCGCGAGGGCGACCTCGACCATTACCTGGAGCACCCCGAGTTCGTCGATCACCTCGGCATCCATCATCCGCCGCTGAAGTCGCTCTGGGAGGAATTCGACTACACCGGCCACAAGTGGGGCATGTCCATCGACCTCTCCCGCTGCACCGGCTGCAACGCCTGCCAGGTCGCCTGTCAGAGCGAGAACAACATCCCGGTCGTGGGCAAGAAGGAAGTCGGCATGAGCCGCGAGATGCAGTGGATCCGCATCGATCGCTACTTCCAGGGCGATCCCGAGGATCCGCAGGTCGCCACCCAGCCGGTCGCCTGCGTGCACTGCGAGCTCGCCCCCTGCGAGGGGGTCTGCCCGGTGGCCGCGACCGTGCACACGGACGAGGGGCTGAACGCGATGGTCTACAACCGTTGCGTCGGCACCCGGTACTGCGCCAACAACTGCCCCTACAAGGTCCGGCGGTTCAATTTCTTCGAGAACAACGGCGAGATGACCGAGGGCGAGAAGATGCGCGCCAACCCCGAGGTCACCCTCCGGGCCCGCGGCGTCATGGAGAAGTGCACCTACTGCGTGCAGCGGATCCAGTCGGCCAAGATCACCGCCGGCAACGAGCGGCGCCCGCTCGAGGACGGCGAGATCACGCCCGCCTGCGCACAGACCTGCCCGACCGAGGCCATCGTCTTCGGCGACCTGAACGACCCCGAGAGCCGGGTGAGCAAGCTGCGCGCCGAGAAGCGCAGCTACGACCTGCTCGCCTACCTGAACATCAAGCCGCGCACCAGCTACATGGCGCGCATCCGCAACCCGCACCCGTCGCTGGCCGAGCCCGACGATCACGGCGCCCATCACGGTGCCGGCGAGAAGGGCCACGGTGACGGGCACGGGCACGACGACGACCACGGCGGTCACTAGACCGCGATCACCGCGGCGGCCGGGAGCCGCCGCGCCAGAGACCGGAGCCTGACGCATGAACCGCGCCTCCGCCACGACCGGGATGGACGCCCCGCCCGCCTACGATCCGTCCAGGCCCACACCGCTGGTGCTGGGAGACGAGACGTTCACCAGCATCACCGACAAGGTGTGCGGGATCGTCGAGCAGCCGAGACCGCCGAAGGCCTGGTATGCCGCGATCACGATCACCGGCGCGACCACCCTCCTGCTGTTCGCCATGCTCTTCCACCTGATCACCACGGGTGTCGGTGTCTGGGGCGTCAACAGCACGGTGGGCTGGGGCTGGGCGATCGTGAACTTCGTCTTCTGGGTCGGCATCGGCCACGCGGGCACGCTGATCTCGGCGATCCTCTTCCTGCTGCGCCAGCGCTGGCGCACGAGCATCAACCGGTTCGCCGAGGCCATGACCATCTTCGCGGTGGTCTGCGCGGGCATCTTCCCCGCCGTCCACGTCGGCCGCGTCTGGCTCGTGCACTGGCTGTTCCCCCTGCCGAACTACCAGGCGATGTGGCCCCAGTTCCGCAGCCCGCTGCTGTGGGACGTGTTCGCCGTCGGCACCTACGCCACCGTCTCGCTGCTGTTCTGGTACACGGGCATGGTGCCCGACCTGGCCACGCTGCGCGACCGCGCCACGAGCAAGGTGCGCAAGATGGCCTACGGCATCTTCGCCATCGGCTGGCGGGGCAGCCACCGCCACTGGCACCGGTACGAGAAGGCCTACCTGCTGCTGGCCGGTCTGGCGACGCCGCTGGTGCTGTCGGTGCACTCGGTGGTGTCGTTCGACTTCGCGGTCAGCGTCATCCCCGGCTGGCACACCACGATCTTCCCGCCCTACTTCGTGGCGGGCGCGGTGTTCTCCGGCTTCGCGATGGTGGGGACGTGCCTGGTGCCGGCCCGGCAGTGGTTCGGCCTGAAGCCGTTCATCACCATGCACCACCTCGACAACATGAACAAGATCATCCTGGCGACCGGCTCGATGGTGGGCTACGCGTACGCCATGGAGTTCTTCATCGCCTGGTACGGCGGCAATCCCAACGAGAGCTTCGCCTTCGTCAACCGCGCCTTCGGCCCCTACGCCTGGGCCTACTGGATCATGGTCACGTGCAACGTGATCTCGCCCCAGCTCTTCTGGTTCAAGAAGATCCGCCACTCGCTGCCGGCGATGTGGATCATCTACATCTTCGTGAACATCGGCATGTGGTTCGAGCGCTTCGTGATCACCGTCACCTCGCTCAGCCGGGACTTCCTGCCCTCGAGCTGGCAGTACTACCAGCCGACCATGATCGACATCCTCACCTTCCTGGGCAGCTTCGGGCTCTTCTTCACGCTGGTGCTGCTCTTCGTGCGGTTCCTCCCCATGGTGGCCATGGCCGAGGTCAAGACGGTGATGCCGACCGAGGACGCGATCTCGGGCGCCGGCCACCCGGCGGGCGACTACCACGGCGACATCCCCTACGATCCGAGGGAGGACTAGACGTGACGCGCGACGATCGATTCTTCGGCCTGCTGGTGGAGTTCGCCGACCCGACCCGCCTCGAGCATGCGTGCGAGAAGGTCCGCGATGCGGGGTTCGAGCACTGGGACGCTCATACGCCGTTCCCGGTCCACGGCATGGACGCGGCCATGGGCATCAAGGGCACGCGTCTGCCCTGGATCGTCCTCGTCGGCGGCCTGACCGGCATGGCGGCCGCGTTGCTCATGATCTGGTGGATGAACGCGGTCGACTACCCCTACATCATCTCGGGCAAGCCGCTGTTCGGCTGGCCGGCCGCCGTCCCGGTGACGTTCGAGCTGACGGTGCTCTTCTCGGCCTTCGCCACGTTCTTCGGCATGTGGGGCCTCAATGGCATGCCGCGCCTGAGCCACCCCCTGTTCAGCAACGAGCGCTTCAAGCGGGCGACCACCGACCGCTTCTTCATCGTCGTCGAGAAGACCGATCCGCAGTTCGAGATCGCGAAGACCCGGGCGTTCCTCGAGAGCCTCGGCGGCCTGGCCGTCGAGGAGATCCACGACCGGGCGGAGGACTGAGATGCCCCGACCACTGATCTTCACCGGCCTGATCCTGCTGTCGCTGACGCTGGTCCCGATGGCCTGCATCGTCAAGAACTGGAACAACCCGGAGAAGACGAGCACCCGGATCCAGATCGTGCCGGACATGGACAACCAGCCGAAGTTCAAGACGCAGACGGTCAATGCGTTCTTCGACGACGGCCGCGCCATGCGCCGCTGGCCCGAGGGCACCGTCGCGCGCGGCCTGCTGCGTGACGACCGCCAGTACGAGTACGGCCTGGCCGCCGACGACGACACGACCTTCACCGCCGAGTTCCCCGTCCCGGTGACCGAGGCGTTGCTGGCCCGCGGACAGGAGCAGTACGACGTCTATTGCGCGACGTGCCACGGCCTGGCCGGCGCGGGCGACGGCATGACCCACCGCCGTGCCGAGGAGCTGGCCCAGGGCACGTGGACCCCGCCGACCGACCTCGCCACCGAGACCGTCGTCGGCCGGACCCACGGCCACCTCTACAACACGATCGCCAACGGCATCCGGAACATGCCGGCCTACGGCCATCAGATCGAGGTCGAGGATCGCTGGGCCATCGTGGCCTACGTCCGGGCCCTGCAGCGGGCCCGCACCGCCACCCTCGACGACGTGCCCGAGGAGAACCGGCGCACCCTGCGCTGACCCAGGAGACTGACGTGAGCCATCGTCCCGTACCCAAGCTGACCGACACCAGCATCGAGATGGGCCCCCTCAGCGCCCGCATCAGCCGCCCGGCGCTCGCCGTCGGCGTGGTCGCGCTGCTGGCCGCGCTCGGCCTCGGATGGGCCCAGGGCGACGACCTGAGGCACTTCTCGTTCAGCTGGCTGGTGAACTTCGCGTATTTCCTGAGCATCAGCCTCGGCGCGCTGGTCTTCATCCCCATCCAGTACATCACGCGCGCGAGCTGGTCGGTGGTCATCCGGCGGCTGCCCGAGGCCATGGCCATGGCCCTGCCGTTCATGGCCCTGCTCACGCTGCCGGTGCTGCTGAACCTCGGCCAGGTCTACGAGTGGGCGTCCGAGCACCCGCATCACCTGACGCCCGAGCTCGCCATGCACAAGGCGCCGTTCCTGAACGAGGCCTTCTTCGTGGGTCGCTGGATCGCCTACTTCGCGATCTGGACCTGGCTGGCCATGTTCTTCTGGCGCACGAGCCGCCAGCAGGACGAGAGCAAGGACCCCCGGTTGACCATCCGCATGGAGAACCGGTCGGGGCCCGCGATCCTGCTGTTCGCGTTGACCTGCTCGTTCGCGGGCATGGACCTGCTGATGACTCTCGACCCGGTGTGGTTCAGCACCATCTTCGGCGTCTACTACTTCGCCGGCGGATTCGTGACCTTCTACGCGGCGCTGACCCTGGCCACGATGGGCCTGCAGCGCACCGGGCGCATGCGCAAGATCGTGTCGATGGATCATTTCCACGACTACGGCAAGCTCATGTTCGCCTTCACCTTCTTCTGGGGCTACATCGCCTTCAGCCAGTACATGCTGTACTGGTACGGCAACATCCCCGAGGAGACCGCCTGGTACCTGGTGCGTCAGAGCTCGAGCTGGGGAGCGATCGGCCTCGTGCTGTGCATCGGCGCCCTGCTGCTGCCGTGGGCGGGCCTGGTCTCGCGCTGGGCCAAGCGGCGACGCAGCACCCTCATCGGCTGGGCGATCTGGATCATGATCATGCAGTGGTTCAACATCTACTGGGTGGCCATGCCGGTCTTCAGCCCCGAGGGCGTCTCGCTGCACCTGCTCGACCTGCTGTGCCTCCTCGGCGTCGGCGGCCTGTGGGTGGGCGTGGTCGCGCACCTGCTCGGCGCCACCAGCCTCGTGCCGGTGGGCGATCCACGCCTCGAGGAGTCGTTGAAGTTCGAGAACGCCTAGTCCGATCCCGGAGGACCGACCCGTCATGACCGCCGCGAAGGAAAACCTCGACACCGGTGCCATCGTCACCATCGGCGTGCTGCTGGTGGTCCTGACCTTCGTGCTTATCTTGCTCGTCGAGGGCTGGTTCTACCAGGCCCAGCACGAGGAGTACGTGCGCAAGGTCATCGAGCCGCGATCGGACAAGCTCGCCTCGGCGCTGGCCGAGCAGCAGGAAGCGCTGCACACCTACCGGGTCGTCGACCCGAAGGCCGGCACGGTGGCCATCCCGATCGAGCGCGCCATGGAACTCGTCGTGCGCGAGGGACTTTAGTTCACGAGTGGATCCGGGGGCGGTCGCCAGACCTCGCGCCCGGCCACGGCCACCGTTGAGGAGCCCCGACATGAGGACCGCGTTCCTGCTCCTGGCAGTCGCCGTCATGCTCGTCGTCGCGTCCGGTCCCGCCCGAGCCCAGACCGACCTCAAGGACACCGATGCCCGGGGCGAGCCCCTGCCCGAGGAGCTCGAGAACGTCGGCATCACCGAGAAGCTGGGCGACGCCATCCCGCTCGACCTCGTGTTCACCGACGAGAACGGCGACGAGGTCACCCTCGCCGAGTACTTCGACGGCAGCCGCCCCGTCATCCTGAACCTGGGCTACATGAGCTGTCCGATGCTCTGCGGCCTGGTCGCCAACGGCATGGTCGAGGCCATGCGCGGGATCGACTGGACCTGTGGCGAGGAGTACATCGTGCTCTCGCCGAGCATCGACCACACCGAGACGTTCCGGCTCGCGCGCGCGAAGAAGCAGAGCTACGTGGCCCAGTACGGGCGCGAGGCGGCCGGCCAGGGCTGGCACTGGTTGACGGGCGGCGAGGACCAGATCCGCGCCCTCACCGACGCCGTGGGCTTCGGTTTCGCCTGGAACGAGGCGCGCCAGGAATACGCCCACGCCGCCGTGCTCATCGTCCTGTCGCCCGACGGCGAGGTGATGCGCTACCTCTACGGCATCCAGTTCGAGCCGCGCACCCTCAAGCTCAGCCTCGTCGAGGCCGCCGAGGGCAAGACCGGCAGCAGCCTCGACCGGTTCCTGCTCTACTGCTTCCAGTACGACGCCGAGGCCGGCCGCTATGGGCCCGCGGCCCGCAACATCATGAAGGCCGGCGGCGCGATCACGGTGGTCGTGATCGGCGGCATGATCCTGGGCCTGAAGCTGCGCGAACGACGACAACGCGACCGCGCCTGAACGC
This sequence comes from bacterium, assembly GCA_014730255.1. Classification (GTDB taxonomy): domain Bacteria; phylum Krumholzibacteriota; class Krumholzibacteriia; order LZORAL124-64-63; family LZORAL124-64-63; genus Glo-17. The sequence continues at coordinate 18,806 of WJIQ01000132.1, forward strand.
CCCGGGGGCTTTTTCGCGAAAACCCCAGCGGCCGGGTTGCAATTTGGACTTTTCAAGTCGATATTCAACCCCAGCCACGACGCCGCGAAGCCCGTAAACGGTTTCGCCACCGAGGAGAACCCGCTCTTGAACGTCCTTGCTCAGCTGAACGTCGGCTCGATCCTGGCCACGGTGCGACCGTTCCTGGCCCAGCTGCCCGACTCGTTCTGGATGCCCTCGCAGGCCTCGTCCAAGGCCGCCGAGGTCGACACCGTCTTCTACGTGATCTACTGGATCAGCGTGTTCTTCTTCGCGATCATCGTCGGCCTGATGGCGCTGTTCATCGTGCGCTACCGGAGCCGGCGCCAGGGTGAGCGGGCCCCCGATTCGCCGAATCACAGCCTGGCGCTCGAGATCACCTGGACGGCGATCCCGGTGATCATCTCCATCGCGATCTTCGTGCTCGGCTTCCAGAGCTTCATGAACATCGCCACGCCCCCGCGCAACTCCTACGAGATCCTCGTGACCGGCCAGAAATGGCAGTGGTTCTTCGAGTATCCCAACGGGTTCGTCACCAGCGAGCTGCACGTGCCCGAGGATCAGCCCGTCAAGCTGACCATGACCAGCGAGGACGTGATCCACTCGCTCTGGATCCCCGCCTTCCGCGTCAAGAAGGACGTCGTGCCGGGGCGCTACACCCGAACGTGGTTCGAGGCCCAGGAGCCGGGGACCTACCCCCTGCTGTGCACCGAGTACTGCGGCACCGGCCACAGCGACATGCTATCGGTGGTCACGGTGCACAAGTCGGGCACCTTCGAGCAGTGGCTCGAGGAGTCGGCGAACATCTACGACACGATCCCTCCGGCGGAGGCCGGCGAGCTGCTCGTGCAGCGCTCGGGTTGCGTCCAGTGCCACAGCCTCGATGGTTCGCCGAACATCGGACCGACGTTCGTCGACCTCTACGGCTACGAGCAGCAGCTGACCGACGGCCGCGTGGTGATCGCCGACGAGAACTACATCCGCACCTCGATCCTCGAGCCGATGACCGACCTGGTCGCGGGCTACGAGCCCGTCATGCCCACCTATGCGGGCAAGCTCAAGGACAAGGAGATCACCTACATCATCAGCTACCTCAAGAGCGCGTCCGACCGCGGCCCCTCCGAGGAGGAGTCGGCCGAGGCCGAGACCGAGGACCCCGCCGCCCAGGATCCGGACGCCGCCTCGGCGACGGAGGAGGAATAGACGCATGAGCACCGGAGCGACGACCACGGTCGACCATGTCGATGGCCACGACCATCACGAGGGCAATTACCTGACCGCCGGACGTGGCCTGCGCAGCTGGCTCTTCACGCTCGACCACAAGCGCATCGGCGTGATGTACCTGGGCACGATCCTGTTCGCCTTCCTGCTGGGCGGTATCTTCGCGCTCCTGGTGCGCACCGAGCTGCTCACGCCCCAGCAGACGATCATGAGCGCCGACGACTACAACCGCATGTTCACGCTGCATGGCGCGATCATGACCTTCCTGTTCATCATCCCCGGCATCCCGGCGGCGCTCGGCAACTTCATCCTGCCGCTGATGCTCGGCGCCAAGGACGTCGCCCTGCCGCGACTGAACCTGGCCAGCTACCACATCTACGTGATCGGCTCGCTCATGGCCGTCGCCTCGATCCTGGCCGGCGGGGTCGACACCGGCTGGACCTTCTACACCCCGTACTCGACCACGACCAACGGCGCGGTCATCCTGGTAACGCTCTCGGTGTTCGTGCTCGGCTTCAGCAGCATCTTCACCGGCATCAACTTCATCGTCACCGTCCACCGCATGCGTCCGGCGGGCATGGGCTGGTTCCAGATGCCGCTGATGCTCTGGGCCCTGTACGCCACGGCCATCATCCAGGTCCTGGCCACGCCCGTGCTCGCGATCACCGTGCTGTTGATCATCGCCGAGCGCGCCCTCGGCATCGGCATCTTCGACCCCGCCCTCGGTGGCGATCCGGTGCTCTTCCAGCACTTCTTCTGGTTCTACAGCCACCCCGCCGTGTACATCATGATCCTGCCGGCGATGGGCGTGATCTCCGAGCTGGTGGCCATCTTCAGCCGCAAGCCCATCTTCGGCTACAAGGCCATCGCCTACTCCAGCATCGCCATCGCGGTGTTCAGCTTCCTGGTCTGGGGCCACCACATGTTCGTCAGCGGGCAGAGCGAGCTGGCGGTGGTGATCTTCTCGGCCCTGACCTTCTCGGTGTCGATCCCCTCGGCGGTGAAGGTCTTCAACTGGCTGAGCACCATGTACCGGGGCGCGATCCGCCTCGAGACGCCGATGGTCTACGCCCTGGTCTTCATCTTCCTCTTCGGCATCGGCGGCCTGACGGGCCTGTTCCTGGCGAGCCTGGCGACGGACGTCCACCTGCACGACAGCTACTTCGTGGTGGCGCACTTCCACTACACGATGATGGGTGGCACCATGATCGCGTTCCTGGCCGGTATCTACCACTGGTGGCCCAAGATGTTCGGCAAGATGTTCTCGCAGAAGTGGGGCAACATCGGGGCGATCGTCATCTTCGTCGGCTTCAACGTGACCTTCTTCTCCCAGTTCGTCATGGGCGCCAAGGGCATGCCCCGCCGTTACTTCAACTACCCGCCGGAGTTCGAGATCTACCACGTGATGTCGAGCATCGGCAGCTACGTCCTGGCGATCGGACTGTTCATCGCCGCCGGCGTCCTCGTGCACAGCCTGATCGCCGGCAAGAAGGCGCCGGTCAACCCCTGGGGCGGAGCGACGCTCGAATGGCAGGCCGCCTCGCCGCCGATCCACCACAACTTCGACAGCCCGCTGCTGCTGACCAACCCCTACGACTACACCGCACAGCGCTGGGACGAGGCCGAGCAGGGCTACGTGCCCGTCGATCCCGAGAAGGAGCCCCAGACCACATGAGCACCGCTACCGGCAACGCGCACGAGGGTCGCCACGAGCTGGCGCACTACTTCGACTCGACCCGGCAGCAGTTCGAGAGCCACAAGCTCGCCATGTGGCTCTTCCTCTGCACCGAGATCCTGATGTTCGGGGGGCTGTTCTGCGCCTACGCGATCTACCGGGCCAACCATCCGGAGATCTTCCTCTACGCGCACACGCTGCTGGACAAGAACCTCGGCGCCATCAACACGATCGTGCTGCTGTTCAGCTCGTTCACCATGGCCTGGGCGGTGCGCGCGGCGATGCTCGGCCAGCGCCGGCTGCTGGTCGGCCTCCTCGTGGTCACGCTGCTCTGCGGCTTCGGCTTCATGGGCATCAAGGGCATCGAGTACAGCCACAAGTGGAAGCACGGCTTCCTCTGGGGCGAGCAGTTCGACTACACCGAGGCCGTGGCCTACGCCAGCGGGAAGGGCCACGGGGACGACCACGCCGCCGAGACCGGGCACGAGGGGGCGCACGCCGACGACGAGGCCGCCATCCACACCGAGGTCCCGGCCGCAACCGCGGGCGACGAGGACGCCGCCGCGGTCATGGCCGAGCTCGACCAGGCCGCCGCGGTCACCATGGACCACGGGCACGACGCCGAGCGCATCCCGCGCAACCTGCACATCTTCTTCGGCATCTACTTCGTGATGACCGGTCTGCACGGCATCCATGTCCTGGCCGGCATGGGCATGCTGACCTGGCTGATCGTCCGGGCGAGCCGCGGCGACTTCGGCGTCCGCAACTACACCGCCGTCGACCTCGGCGGGCTGTACTGGCACATCGTCGACCTCATCTGGATCTTCCTGTTCCCGCTGCTGTACCTGATCCACTAGAGTCACCCGAGACCCTCGCGGAGCGCGATCATGAGCGAGCAAGGCACCATCCTGAAGCCCGAGTCCACCGGCACCGTGCACGACGAGCCGGGCGGCGGTGATCTGCACGCCCACGCCGTCCCGCTGTGGATGCTGGTCGCGGTGTTCGCCGCGCTGATCGTCCTGACCGTGGTCACCGTCGCGGTGACCTACGTCGACCTCGGCGCCCTGAACATCTGGGTCGCCCTGGCCATCGCCGCGCTCAAGGGCGTGCTGGTCGCCGAGATCTTCATGCACCTGCGCTGGGACCGGCCGTTCAACCGCATCCTGCTGATCGGATCGCTCCTGGCCGTGGTGCTGTTCATCGGCATCTCCCTGCTGGATACCAGCACCTACCTGCCCGAGATGATCCCGGGCCACGCGCCGGCGATCGAGCAGCCCTAGCGAGGACGATCCCCCTCCATCCGGTCGGTCGATCCGTCGGCCGGCGGGATCCACGCCACCGTCCCCCCCGCCAGCGGATGCATCCGCCACTCGCGGGCGCGCGCCCAGCGCGAGAGCGGCGCGTCCCAGGGCGCGGCCGCCTCGACGACGATCGCCACCGGCGGCCGGACGGCCAGGTGCGCGCCGAGGCGGGCCGGCACCAGCAGGCGCGGATCGGCCGCCAGGCGTCGGTCCAGGTGATCGCCGAGCCGCCAGACGAACACGCCGGTGGCCATGGCCGGATCGAGCGGCCGGCCCGCCTCGAGCGCATAGAGCGGATGGGTCGTCAGCACCCGCCCCCGGCGTTCACCGATCGCCCGGTCGAGACGCCGGCCGGCGTCGTGCACGATGCGCGCGGGCCAGGCGTCGGGCCGCAGCGCGACGCTCGCCGCCCGCACGTCGCGGCCTGAGATGTGGACCACGGCGATCGCGGTCGCGACCAGGGCCAGCGCCACGAGCGAACGGCGTGCGCGCCGGGCCCGCGCACCGAGCCAGGCCGGCGTCGCCGCGACCACCAGCACGCCGCCGAGCAGCAGCGTCGCGTAGTAGGAGGTCTGCACCGGCCGGGGCACGGCCACCATCACCGCGCCGGCCGCCAAGAGCACGGCGCCGACCCGCCACCGGACGACCGGCCGGCCCCGTCCGCTGGCCGCCGCCAGCCCCAGGGCGATCACGACCAGCACCGACCACGCCGCCAGGTCCGTCCTGCGGATCAGGCGCGCGGCATCGTCGAACTTGCCGGCCACCGTCATCCCGCCGCCGAGGCCGGCGGCCTCGTGGAATCGCGCGTTCGCCAGGTGGTAGTCGACCAGCCCGAAGCGCACCAGCTCCGCGTCGGTGCCGAGGAGCACGAGGAGCGCCAGTCCGGCGGCCAGTCCGGCGCCCAGAAGCGTCCAGAGGACGTCGCGACGGCCGCCGGTGGTCGTCGTCGGCGCCACGGCGGGCCACAGGATGGTCACCACGGCGGTCGCAGCGTGCGTGAGCTTCAGGCCCACCGCCAGGGTGGCCAGCGCCCCGGCCGCCACCAGCCGCCAGCGATGCTCCGGGTCGCCCGGCTCCAGCGGCAGCAGCAACCACGGCAGGAGCGAAAGAAGGATGGCCGGCTCGTAGTTCCGTGCCACGCCCAGCGACTCGCGGACGACCTCGGTATGCACCAGCAGCAGCAGCAGCGCCGCGGCGAGCAGGCGGCTCGCCCCCAGTCGACGCATGACCGCCCAGAGGACCAGGCCCACCAGCCAGGCGACGACGATCTGGGCCAGCCGGGCCGGCAGGAGCACCTCCGCGCCCGGCCAGACCGCGAGCACGGCGGCGTGATACCAGGTCGAGAGCGGGCCCTGCAGGATCGCGAAGTCGGCGCCCGGACGCAGGTCGCCCGCCAGCGCGGCGGCCGCGAGATAGAGGTGCTCGTCGCGACTGACCGGCGTGGACAATCCGACCACGACCACCGTGAGCGCGGCGAGGACGAGCATCACGCCGGCCGCACGAGGCCCGGTGACCGCCTCGCGCACGGAGGTCAGGGTCGTCTCGATCCAGGTTCTCGAGGTCGCCGCGGTGCGCATGACCGGCTCATCGAACCGCCTGCCCGCGGCCCCGTCAAGCCGCGGTTGCCCGCGGCGCGGTCCGGGGCCCCATCAGATCAGCCCCACCGCCTGCAGCGCGAAGCGGTAGCCGTGGAGGTTGGCGAAGACCACGCCGTCGCGGGAGACCGGATCGACGGGCAGCGAGTCCTTGAGCCGGTGGCCGTCGGGCAGCGGCGGCAGCTTGGCGACCGGGTATCGCACGACGTCGCCGCTGGCGTAGTTGCCGTACGGATCGCGCTTGTAGGCGGGCTTCATGTCCGACGTGGGCCGTGGCACCCGCGCGTCCGGGTACGCCGCCACCCACTGCTCCCAGCTCACCAGCGCGCAGGGGATGCGCGTGAGCTCGCGATCCCGCCAGGGGCCACCGATCGCCCGCCCCAGCAACGGCACCCAGAGCGACTCCTCGCCATCGAGGCCGCGGTCGTGCAGCACGTGGTGGGAGTTCCAGACCAGCCCGCTGACGGCGAGCTCCAGGACCCGGTCGCCCAGACGGCGCTCGAACGCGGCCGCCACGCCGCTCAACGGATGCCAGGTGACCACGACGGGCTCGCCGCCGATGGTGTCGTTGACCACCTCGTGCCAGTCGAGGACACGCACGGGGTAGGCCCGCGCGACGCCACCGACCACGACCCCGACGACCAGGTCCTCGCTCACGAGGTACTTACCACGTTCGGCCCCGTTGAGCGAATCGACGCCGGAGCGGGTCAGCAACGGCGGCTCGACCAGGGGCTCGAGGGTGTCCTTGGGCATCGCGGCGGCGAGCCAGCGCGTGTCGACGGAGAGCCGGTCGAGGTCGTAGCCGTAGGTCGTGGGGTCCTGGCCGTCGCCGACCCGCGGCGCCTGGCGGCTCTCCATGACCTGACCGATCTGGTTGATCGCCACGGCGACGAAGAAGACCACGACCACGACGAGGATCCAGCGGGCCCCGCGCAGGTTGCCGCGCGGCGAGCGGGACGGATCGAGGCGGCTCACCGGGTCTCCTCGACCACGGCCACGGTCGGCGTGCGCGGCGAGGACTCGAGCCACATGTCCTCCGCCCGCCCCGGTCCGCGGTCGGCCACCATCAGCATCAGCGCCAGCGGCAGGTAGGCGAGGCTGGCCAGGAACACGCGCCGCGCGTCCCGGTCGCTCTGGGTGCGGTAGAGCCGCAGGCCCAGCATCCCCCACCAGATGCCCAGCAGCAGCGAGCCCACGGCGAACCACGGACCGGCGATGCCGGCCACGGTCACCAGCAGGCCGAGTGGCAGATGCAGGGCGGCGAAGAGGACGGTGACCGGGAACGTCAGACGGCCCCCCGGGTCGACCACCGGCAGCATGCGCAGGCCGCCACGGGCGTAGTCCTCGCGGTACATCCAGGCCAGGGAGAGGAAGTGCGGCATCTGCCAGACGAACAGCAGGGCGAACAGCATCCAGCCGCCGAGCTCGAGGCCCCCGGTGCCGGCCGACCAGCCGATCAGGGGCGGAATGGCGCCGCAGACCGCCCCGATCAGGGTGTTGATGGTGCTGATGCGCTTGAGCGGCGTGTAGACCAGCACGTACAGGAGCACCGTCGCGGCGGCCAGGACGGCCGGCAGCCAGCCGCTGAACGCCAGCAGCACGAAGGTGCCGATCATGCTGACCGCCACGCCGTAGATCAGCGCCGTCGCGGGCGCCATGCGGCCGGCGGCGAGCGGGCGCTCCCGCGTGCGCTCCATGAGCCGGTCGACGTCACGCTCGCGGTACTGGTTGAGGGCATTGGCCCCGAAGGCGGTCAGGGTCGTGCCGACGACCGTGGCTGCGAGCACGGCCCAGTCGATGGTGACCGTGGCCAGCAGGTAGCCGACCACGGTGGTGACCACCACCATCATGCAGAGGCGGGCCTTGGAGAGTTCGAGCAGATCGCGCAGCATGGGCCGGCTCCGTTCCGGGGGATCCAGATCGCGCTGGTGAAACGACGGTAACGCCAGTAATCTATCGAAGATCCACGAATTCGCCGGGGCTTTTTCCGGGCCACCAACCGGGGAGACGAACACGCGATGACCACGACCACGGCCCCCCACCCCGGAGCCGACGCGCGCGGCAGCGACCTGCTCGCCATCGGTTTCGGGACAACCGTCGCGATGTGGGCGGTGGGCTACGTCTGCCGCTTCCCGGGCGTGCACGCGCCGGCCTGGCTCCTGCTCGGGCTGCTGCTGCTCTGCCTGGTCGCCGGCGGCTGGGCCACCGGTCGCTACACCGCGCGCGGCGTTGTCGGCGGCGCCCAGGTCGGCCTGCTCTGCGGCGCGCTGAACCTGCTGGTCCTCGGTAGCCTGCTGGGATCGACCGAGGCGCCCAACCGGATCGTCCCGTCGGCCGCATGGTGGGTGCCCGGCTCGCTCCTGCTCGGCGCGGCCCTCGGCTCCCTCGGGGCGTCGATCGGCCGACGTCAGCCCGACCCGTCGGTGCCGCTGACGCGCCACGGTCTGCCCGGCTTCGCGACCGTGGCCGCCGCGGCGACCTTCCTGCTGGTGATCGCCGGGGGGATCGTCACCGGCCACGAGGCCGGCCTGGCGGTCACCGACTGGCCGAACTCGTACGGCTACAACATGTTCCTGTATCCGCTCTCGCGCATGACTGGCGGCATCTACTACGAGCACGTCCACCGCCTGCTCGGTTCGCTGGTGGGGCTGACGACCCTGGTCCTCGCCATCCACCTGTGGCGGGTCGAGGCCCGGCGATGGATGCGCTGGCTGGGTCTCGGCGCCCTGGTCCTGGTGATCGTCCAGGGCATCCTGGGCGGCCTGCGGGTGACCGGCCATTTCACGCTGAGCGACGATCCCGAGCTCGTCCGCCCCAACCTCTGGCTCGCCGTGGTGCACGGGGTCACGGGGCAGCTGTTCTTCGGACTGATGGTCGCCATCGCGGCGTTCAGCACGCGCACCTGGCGCACGGCCGGGCGGATCGCCGCCGGCACGGGCGACACCAGGCTCGCGGTCTGGCTGCTCGCCTCGGTGGTCGGCCAGCTCACGCTCGGGTCGATCCTCCGCCACACCGACGCGGCCCTGCATGCCCACATCACGGTCGCCGTCCTGGTGGTCGCCCTCGGCATCGCGCTCGGTAGTCGCCTGGCGCTCAAGTACCGCGAGCAACCGGCCCTGCACCGGATCGGACACGGCCTGCTCCATGGCCTGGCGATCCAGTTCCTGCTGGGATTCGGCGCCCTGTTCGCCCGCAATCTCTCCGAGCCGGGAGCGCCGCACCCCCTCGACGTCACGATCACCACCGTCCACCAGGCCGTCGGCGCCCTCGTGCTCGCGCTTTCGGTCCTGGGAGTGCTCTGGACGCGCCGGCTGCTCGGCGGCGCCCCGGATTCCGCCACCACCCCTGCCTGAGGAGAGCCCATGTCCGTTCGCGACATCCTGAAGGAGAAGGACATCACCTCCATCTACAGCGTCGCGCCCGACGCGACCGTGTACGATGCGATCGCCGAGATGTCCAGCCGGAACGTCGGCGCGATGCTGGTCATGCAGGACGGCAAGCTGGCCGGCATCCTGACCGAGCGCGACTACCTGCGCGAGGTCATCCTCAAGGGCCGCAGTTCGCGCGAGACACCGGTCACGGACATCATGTCGCGGACCGTGATCTACATCGAGCCCGACTGCTCGGTCGACGAGGCACTGAACATCATGACCGAGAAGCGCATCCGCCACCTGCCGGTCCTGGACCAGGGCACGGTGGTGGGCGTGGTGAGCATCGGCGACCTCGTGAAGGCCAAGATCGTCAAGCACGAGCTGCACATCCGCACGCTCGAGGCCTACATCGCCGATCAGTACCCCGGTCCGGGCACGGCGTAGGGTCCGTCCCCGCCCGCCGCGGTCGCGGCTTGCCCACCTGCGCGGCGTTGACCACCTTTGGCGGCACGACGCTCCCCATGACGTCTCGCCGAGAGGGATGCCCGCATGCAGGTCAAGCCGTTGACCGACACCGACCAGGCCTGGGTCCAGGAACGCACCGAGCTGCTCTTCAGCGGGACGTTCCTCGTCAGCCGCGAGACCGTGCACGACCCGACGAAGCTCCCGGGCTTCATCGCCGACCAGGACGGCGAGCGCATCGGCCTGGTGACCTACCATATCGACGGCGACGCCTGCGAGGTGGTCAGCATCGATGCGCTGTGCCAGTACATCGGCGTGGGCACGTCCCTGCTCGAGGCCGTCGAGGCCGCCGCGCGCGAGGCGGGATGCGCCCGCCTCTGGGTGATCCTCACCAACGACAACCTCGACGCCCTTCGCTTCTTCCAGCGGCGGGGATTCACGATCTCGGCCTTCCGGATCGACAGCCTCGACTCGATCCGGCAGCTCAAGCCCGGCATCCCGCAGGTCGGCTCGTACGGGATCCCCGTGCGGGACGAGATCGAGCTGATCAAGCCCGTCGACACCGCCCGCGGCTGGCGGGTCGTCTGAGGCCGATTCCGGGAACCGGACCGCGGGAAATCGCGTATCATGGGGCGATGAGAACGCCCCCCTGCGGTGCGGTGCGCCGCGGTGTCAACTCAACCGAGAGGACGTCCGATGCATGACGCCCACACCTCGCGCGCAGCCCGTGCCGAGGCGATCGGCCACGAGCAGCTCGCCTCGATGCGCGCCGTGTTCCTCAAGCGAGTCTATGGCCATCTGGCGGCCGCGATCGGCCTGTTCGTGCTGATCGAGGTGCTCCTGTTCCAGAGCGGCCTGGCCCGTCCCATGGCCGAGGCCATGCTCGGCACGAACTGGTTGCTGGTCCTCGGCGGCTTCATGCTCGTCGGCTGGCTCGGCCGCAGCGTCGCCTACAAGGCCGGATCGATCACCAGCCAGTACGCCGGCCTCGGCCTGTTCGTCGTCGGCCAGGCGATCATCTTCGTCCCGCTCCTGTTCGTGGCGAACCATTACGCTCCCGGGGCGATCCAGAGCGCGGCCCTCATCACGGTCATCGGTTTCACGCTCCTGACCATGATCGCCCTGAGCATGCGGCACGACTTCTCGTTCCTGGGCAGCATCCTGCGCTGGGCGGGGATCGTCGCCCTCCTGGCCATCGTCGGCGGCGTGATCTTCGGCTTCGAGCTGGGCACCTGGTTCTCCGTCGGCATGATCGCCCTCGCCGGCGCCGCGGTGCTCTACGACACGCAGAAGATCCTCGTCACCTTCCCCGACGACCGGTACGTCGGCGCCTCGCTCGAGCTGTTCGCCAGCATCGCGCTGATGTTCTGGTACGTGCTCCGGCTCCTGCTGGCGTCGCGGCGCTAGCCGGGCCGGCCAGCGGTCGCTCCCGAGGGGCCGGTTCTCGGACCGGCCCCGACGTCTGCCCGCCCGCGCACCCACCTGCGTCCGATCCTGGACCCGACGGCGTCGAACCTGTAGATTGACCGGTTCATCCACCGATCGCCGACCATCGACCCCGACCAAGGAGCCGACCGTGGCCGACTCCACCGCCACCCGCCATCGCTTTCCGGGATTCTTCTGGGCCGCCAACACGATGGAGATCTTCGAGCGCATGGGCTGGTACGGCTTCTATGCCGTGAGCAGCCTCTACCTGACCGGCGCCGTCGTCGACGGCGGTCTCGGCCTCACCAGCGAGGACCGCGGCTTCATCCAGGGCGTGGCGACGTTCTTCCTCTACCTCTTCCCCGCGGTGTTCGGGGCCCTGGCCGACCGCTACGGCTTCAAGAGCATGTTCCTGGCCTCGTGCGCCGTGATGGTGCCCGGCTACCTGCTGCTGCAGCTGCCGGAGACCCTGTGGAGCTTCATGGCCATCTACCTGCTCGTGGCCGTCGGCCACGGCATGTTCAAGCCGGTGGTCATCAGCTCGGTCGCCAAGGCGGTCACCGAGGAGACCGGCAGCATGGGTTTCGGGATCTTCTACATGATGGTCAACGTCGGCGGCTTCCTCGGTCCGATCGTCGCCGGCGTGGTCCGCGGCTGGGACTGGGACTACGTGTTCTACGCCTCGGCGGCCTGGATCCTCATCATGGGCGTGGTCGCGCTGATCTTCTACAAGGAGCCGCCACGCGACCAGGACGCCGAGTCGCGCCGCTCGCTGGCCGAGGTCTTCGGCGGCATGGTCGCCGTGGTGGGCAACGGGCGGTTCTTCCTCTTCGTGGCGGGCATCCTGCTGCTGCTGGTCATGGGGTCGAAGTGGCTGACGCCGCCGCAGTACCTGTCGGCCGCCGGTGCCTGGCTGGTGCTGAACCTGGCCCTGGACATCGCCCTGCGCCTGCGGGCCGGCGGTCGCGCCACGGCCGGTCACTGGCTCGCCCAGCCGATGCAGGTCGGCGAGGGCCGCTACCTGGTGTTCCTGCTGCTGATGTCGTTCTTCTGGATCAGCTTCAACCAGATCTTCATGACCCTGCCCGAGTACATCCGCGACTACACCGACACCACCGACCTGATCCGCGATGTCGGTCCCATCGCCACCGGCATCACCGGGTTCTTCACGAGCCTCGGCCTGGACACCAGCCAGTGGTCGCGCGCCGTGCTGCAGCACGGTCAGATCAAGCCCGAGCACCTGATCAACCTCAATGCGTTCGGCATCATCGTCGGCCAGGTCGGCATCGCCTACATCTCGCGCAAGCTGCAGCCGCTGACCACGATCATCGTGGGCAGCCTGATCACCGTGGTGAGTTTCCTGATGTACATGACGGGCCAGGGCGGCTGGATCATCGTCGCCGCGATCCTCGTGTTCTCCGTGGGCGAGATGCTCGCCAGCCCGCGGTCGAAGGAATACGCCGGGCGCATCGCCCCCCCGGGCAAGGTCGGCATGTACATGGGCTACTTCTACTGGTGCGTGGCCCTGGGCAACCTCTTCGGGGGCCTGCTGTCGGGCATCACGTACCAGCACTTCGGCCCGGTCGAGCGTGGTGGCATCGACGAGCCGAACGTGATGTGGGCCATCTTCGCCGGTCTGGCGCTGCTGTCGGCCGTGCTGCTGTGGCTGTTCAACCGCTGGACCGCCTCGCGCCCTGCGGCGACCACGGCGTGATTGAACGACCGCAAGCGTCTTTTCATCACGTGGTGTTGACGCTATCTTGACGTTTTGCGGACCCATAGCGGAGGCGACGCATGCTCAACGAGAACCTGATCGAGAGCTTCACGAAGAACGTTCGCGAGCACTGGCAGCTCGAGGCCTACAGCGACTACCAGGGGCGCACGCTCACCTACCGGGACGTCGCCCATCGGATCCTGGAGCTGCACACGATCTTCGAGGACGCCGGCGTCCGGCGCGGTGACAAGATCGCCGTGATCGGTCGCAACAGCGCGCACTGGGCGGTCACCTACTGGGCGACGATCACCTATGGCGCAGTGATCGTGCCGATCCTGCCGGACTTCACCACCGACGAGATCCATCACATCGTCGGGCATTCCGACGCCGTGATGCTCTTCGTGGCCGACTCGATCTGGGACCGGCTGGACGACCAGCGACTCGACCGCCTGAAGGCCGTCGTGCGCCTGGAGGACTTCAGCCTGCGCCTGCACGGCCAGAAGGTCATGCCCGAGATCTTCCGCAAGGCCGCCGCCGAGTACCGCGAACGGCACAGCGGCGCCCTGTCCGCGGACGGGTTCGGGGTCGCACCGGTCCCGGGCGACCACCTCGCGACCATCGTCTACACCAGTGGCACGACCGGCTTCAGCAAGGGCGTGATGCTGCAGCACCACTCGCTGATGGTCAACGCGCGCTACTACGTCGACAGCCTCGACCTCGTGCGCAACCGGCGCGTCGTGAGCTTCCTGCCACTGGCCCACTGCTACGGCTGCGCCTTCGACCTGATCTCCCCGTCGATCGGTGGTGGCCACGTCACGTTCATCGACAAGCTGCCCACGCCGAAGGTCCTGATGGCCGCGTTCGCGGAGATCCGCCCGACCGTGGTGCTGTCGGTGCCCCTGATCATCGAGAAGATCTACAAGAGCCGGATCAAGCCGCAGCTGCAGGCCAGGCCCCTGCAGGCGATGATGAAGGTCCCGGCGGTCAACCGGCTGATCCACAAGAAGATCCGTCGCAAGATCTCCGCCGTGTTCGGCGGCGAGTTCCAGGAGGTCGTCATCGGTGGCGCGGCCTTCAGCAAGGAGGCCGACGCCTTCTTCCAGTCGATCGATTTCCCGCTGGCCAACGGCTACGGGATGACCGAGTGCGGCCCGCTGATCAGCTACTCGGTGGTCTCGGAGAAGCCGCCGCTCGGCTCGGTGGGTCGGGTGATCCCGTACCTCGAGTGCAAGATCGACCTCGTCGACCCCGAACACGACGTCGGCGAGGTTCTCGTCCGCGGCGAGAACGTCATGGTCGGGTACTACAAGGACGAGGAGGCCACGCGCGAGGCCATCGACCAGGACGGCTGGCTGCACACCGGCGATCTCGGCCGGCTCGACGAGAACGGCTACCTCTTCCTGACCGGCCGGACCAAGAACATGATCCTCTCGGGATCGGGGCAGAACGTCTACCCCGAGGAGATCGAGGCCAAGCTGAACAACCTGCCCTACGTGGCCGAGTCGCTGGTGATGGAGTGCAACGGCAAGATCTGCGCGCTCGTCCACCCGGACATGGAGCGCGCGGACGAGGAGGGCCTCGGCGAGAAGAAGCTCGAGGAGATCATGGAGCAGAACCGCGTGGCGCTGAACGAGCAGGTCCCGAGCTACGCCGCGATCATCCGTATGAAGGTCCTGTACGAGGAGTTCGAGAAGACGCCGACCAAGAAGATCAAGCGGCGTCTGTACAACGTGTTCCAGTGACGGAACGACGGGTCCGGCCATGGCCGGATCGCTGATGTCGACTTTTCTTGTTCGGGATCGCAGCCGCCAGGATCCCGGACCATCAGGATCGACATCATGCCGAAACGACACCCTGCCTGCCCCCGTCCGGCCACGACCGGCCGCCGCACGCTCGTCGCCCTGGCCCTCGCCGCACTCGGCGCCATGGCCATGCCCGCTCCGGCCACCACCCTGCGGGTGCCCCTCGATCAGCCCGATCTGGCGGCCGCCATCGCGGCCGCGGCCGCC
>WJIQ01000018.1 GCA_014730255.1 bacterium
ACTCGGGGCCGCGCACCTGCTCGTAGACGCCGGGAAGCTGCTGCTCGAGGAAGGCGAGGAACTCGTCGGTGGTGATGCTCTGGAAGTGGAACGTGCGGATGTACGCGAGCAGGAACGCGTCGAAGCGCTCGCGGCCCACCGCGTCCTCCAGCAGCAGCACGAACTGCGCGCCCTTCTCGTAGGGCACCAGCGAGTAGATCTCGTCCGGATCGGTGCCCGCGAGGTCGTTGCGCAGATGCGTATACGGCGAGTCGGGCCCGAACTGGTCGAGGTTGATCTGCAGCGCGTTGCGCCGGACGGTGGCCTGCAGGTCGGCGAAGTCCTTGCCGTAGACGGTCTCGAGGATGCGGCGCTCGGCGTAGACGGTGAAGCCCTCGTTGAGCCAGAAGTCGTCCATGGTCGCGTTGGTGACCAGGTTGCCGGTCCAGCTGTGGGCCAGCTCGTGGGCCACCACGTTGACCTGGCTGCGGTCGCCGGCCAGCAGGGTGGGCGTGAGGAACGTCAGGCGCGGGTTCTCCATGCCACCGTAAGGGAACGCCGGCGGCATGATCAGGAGGTCGAACCTGTCCCACTCGTAGGGCCCGAACAACGCCTCGGCCTTCTCGATCATGCCCTCGGTCCCGGCGAACTCCCAGGCCGCCTGCTCGACCGTCTCGGGCTCGGCGTAGACGCGGCAACGGGGTCCGAGGTCGCGCGCGTCGAGGTTGCCCACGGCCAGGGCGATCAGGTAGGTCGGAATCGGCTGGGGCATGTCGAACGACCAGACCGTCCGGTCGCCGCTCGTCTCGTCGCCGGTGCTGGCGGCGGACATCACCGCGCGCAGGGGCGCGGGCACGGTGATTCGGGCGTCGTAGGTCACGCGGTTGCGAGGCGTGTCCTGACAGGGAACCATGGTGCGCGCGTGGATCGGCTGGCACTGGCTGAACATGAACGGGTGCTCGCCGCCGGCGGTCTGCTGGGGCTCGAGCCAGCCGAGGGCCAGGGCGCCGGGCGCGGAGGCGTAGCGGATCGTGACCGAGGTCGTCCCGTCGGGCAGCTCGAGGCGCAGGCGGTCGCCCCGCACCTTCTCGGACTCGGCGATGGACCAGGGCACCGGCCGGCCGTCCTGATCGCTCACCTCGTCGATGGCCAGATCGCGACCGTCGAGGTCCAGGGGCCCGCCGCTGGGCCCGGCGAGGTCGATGCGAGCCGTGCCGGCGAGCTTGCGGCCCGTGAAGTCGACGGCCAGGTCGAGCGAGAGGTGCTTCTGGCGCGGCTGATCGCCGTCGCAGTAGGAATGCGGGTCGAAGCGGGACATGGGCGGGCTCCTCGGTGAGGGTGGATGGACGGTCCGCTGGAAGATATCACGCACCGGCCCTCCGGGGCCAGGAACCCTCCTCGCGAACCTCGTGACGGGCCTGCCGGCCGCGGTCGGCTCGCCCCGCGGGCCCGGGCATGCGTCCCGGCCGGTCCTGCGCTACCATGACGACGAGGGAGGTCGCCCATGCCCACGCACCTCGGCGTCATGATGGTCACCCTGCTCGCCGCGGCCGAGATGGCCGGCGCCGCCGACGATCCATACGCCTCGGCTCGCGAGCGCATGGTCGAGCGCCAGCTCGAGAACCGCGGCATCGCCAACCCCACCGTCCTGGCCGCCATGCGCGCGGTCCCGCGTCATCGCTTCGTGCCGGACGAGTACCGGCGTTTCGCGTACGACGACAACCCCCTGCCCATCGGTCACGACCAGACCATCAGCCAGCCCTACATCGTCGCCCTCATGACCGAGGCGCTGCGGCCGCAGCCGGACGACCGCGTGCTCGAGATCGGCACCGGGTCGGGGTACCAGGCGGCGGTCCTCGCGGAGATCGTGGCCGAGGTCTACACCATCGAGATCGTCACCCCCCTGGCGCGCCGCTCGGCCGACGTCCTGCGCGATCTCGGCTACGCGAACGTCCAGGTCCGGGCCGGCGACGGCTATCGCGGCTGGCCCGACCAGGCGCCGTTCGACAAGATCATCGTCACCGCCGCTCCCGACCGCGTGCCCCGGCCGCTGCTCGACCAGCTCGCGCCGGGCGGCCTGCTCGTCGTGCCCGAGGGCGAGGGGATCCAGACGCTCGTCCTCTACGAGCGTCGCCTCGAGGACGACCCCGACGGCCGACCGGTCATCGATCGCGAACCCCTGCTGTCGGTGCGCTTCGTGCCCATGACCGGCGAGGTCGAGAAGCGCTGACCCGGCGGGGGGCCGCCCGTCTCCTTATGCTGTCCGACGAACGTGCGCCCGGTCGCTCCGGGCTCTCGTCTCCTCGCCTCCACGGACGAAAGGACCGACCGCCCATGACCACCCGGGACCGCATCGCCGGCGCCATCCTCGGCAGCTTCGCCGCCGACACGCTCTCGCTGGGCGTGCACTGGATCTACAACCCGCGGCACATCGCGCGTACCATCGGCCGCCTCGAGGGCCCCATCGCCCCCATCCAGGGCGCCGACCGATACCACCCCAACCGCGAGCGCGGGCAGTTCACGCACTTCGGCGACCAGGCGATGGTCCTGCTGCGCTCGGTGAGCGACGTCGGCGGCTGGTCGCTCGACGACTTCGGTGAGCGCTGGATGGCCATGTGGGATGGCTACGACGGGTACGTCGACAAGGCGACCAAGGAGACGCTCGAGACCGGCCGGTCGTCCAGCGACGAGCTGGCCGGCCTTGCGCGCATGGCGCCGCTGCTGGTCCCGCTGGGCGAGGAGCCGGAACTCGACTTCGTGACGGCCGTCCGCCAGCAGACCGGGCTCACCCATGGTGATCCGGCCCTGCTCGAGGCCAGCGACTTCTTCGCCGGCCTGCTACACGCCGTGGTCCACGGCGCCTCGGTCGACGACGCGCTCGCGCGCGCCCTCGATCACGACTGGGTCGAGCTGCCGGCTCAGGAGTTCGTCGACCAGGCCCGCGCCCGGCTCGACGACGACGTGGACGCGGGTACGATCGTCAAGGACCTCGGCGCCACGTGCCATCTGCCCGACGCCTTCCCGTCGACCATCTACCTGCTCCTCAGGTACGGCGACTCGCTCGCGGAGACGCTCATCGAGAACGCCATGGCCGGCGGCGACTCGGGCGCACGCGGCATGATGCTCGGGGCAATCCTCGGCGCACGCGACGGAGCGCCGGCCATCCCCGCCTCGT
The DNA here is from genome assembly GCA_014730255.1 of bacterium. Lineage (GTDB taxonomy): Bacteria > Krumholzibacteriota > Krumholzibacteriia > LZORAL124-64-63 > LZORAL124-64-63 > Glo-17. The sequence continues at coordinate 3,155 of WJIQ01000018.1, forward strand.
GGCTCGAGGCGATGGAGGCCACGACCGAGATCCGCGAGCGCATCGGCCTGCCCGGCGGCCCGCCCGCCGGCCGCAGCAAGTTCGAGTTCGAGAACGCGGACGGCCACACCCTGGCCGGGGCCATCGAGGGGCCCGAGGGCGAGGTCAAGGGCTACGCCGTGTTCGCCCACTGCTTCACCTGCGGCAAGGACGTCGCCGCTGCCTCGCGCATCGCCCGCGCGCTCGCCGGCCACGGCATCGCCGTGCTCAGGTTCGACTTCACCGGCCTGGGCAACAGCGACGGCGACTTCGCCAACACCGACTTCTCGTCCAACGTCGAGGACCTCGTGGCCGCGGCCGACGCCCTGCGCGACCGGTACGCCGCCCCCGCGCTCCTGATCGGTCACAGCCTGGGCGGCGCGGCCGTCCTGGCGGCCGCCGGCAGGATCGACGAGGTCCGCGGTGTGGTGACCATCGCCGCCCCGTCCGAGCCGTCCCACGTGGCGAAGCTCCTGAAGGGCTCGCGCGAGACCATCGAGAAGGAGGGCGCCGCGGAGGTCGAACTGGCCGGCCGCACCTTCACCATCGGCAAGCAGTTCCTCGAGGACATCGAGGAGCGCACGCTTGCCGACTGCATCGTCAACCTGCGACGCGCGGTGATGATCATGCACTCGCCGGTGGACAGCGTCGTGGGCATCGACAACGCACGGCGGATCTTCGAGACGGCGCGGCACCCGAAGAGCTTCGTCTCCCTCGACCAGGCCGACCACCTGATCGGCAAGCGTCAGGACAGCGAGTTCGTCGCGGCGGTGATCGCGGCCTGGGGGGAACGGTTGCTGGGCTAGCCAGGGGCTAGAGCGCACTCAGCAGATCGTCCCGCATCCCCTCGTCCGCCGGCTCCTCGCCGAACCACACCGTCCACAGCGCGACCACGAACTTCTCGTTGTGGATCGTGCCGCGCGTCTCGCCGTTGAGGACGGTGACCAGGCCCATGCCCGGCGCGTAGCTGAAGACGATGCGATCGCCCTCGCGCGCGTCGCGTTCGAAGTAGGCCATGAAGGTGTCCATGTCGCGCGCGATGGGCGAGAGGTCCTCGTAGTTATTCTCGATGACCTCGCGGAACGAATTGATCAGCTTCTCGCGGCCGAATCCGCGGCGGAGATCCATCTGGATGCGCTTGGGCGCGTCGAGCTCCCGCAGCTTGCGGTGGGGCTCGTCGCCCAGGTCGGCGCCGTCCACGACGTAGGAGACGATCGTGTAGACGTCGACCTTCAGGAAGGTCTTCTCGCGCAGGCCGACGCCGGTGGCCTCGAGCATGACGGTCTCGCCTCCGACGTCCAGGCCGACGGTGTCGGGATACTCGGTCCCGGTCTCGGGCTCGACGATGGCCACCGCCGCCAGCGGCAGCATCAGGATGACGGTCGCGACGATCCACTTCATGGTCTCGGCTCCTCGACGGGGGGTAACGAGCATCCCGGCCCGCGATGGCTGCGATCGGGGCAGCGCGCCGGGCGCCGGACACCGTATCACGCCGGCGCGACGACGTCGACGGCCACGCGCTACCGCGCCCCGACCAGCGACAGCGAGCTGATCGTGTCGCCCATCCCGACCAGGGTGACCGGGTCGTCGACGATGATGGTCGGCACGGCGACGACGTCGAACCGTTCGCCCTCGTGGATGCCGGTCTCGGCCAGGCGACTCTCGCCGTCGCTCCGGGCGAGGTGCTCGGCGAGAGCGGTGAGCTCCCGCCCGGCGGCCTCGCCGATGGGGTGGCCGTGCGCCCAGAGGAGGTTCTCCGTCGTGTCGATCGATCCGGTACCGGCCTTCGACGCCGCGATGGTCGCCGCCAGCGTCATGCCATTACGGGTCTGCACCGGGTCGTGGCGGTGACCTTTCTTCTGCAACGTGAGGTAGAGGCCGAAGAAGTGCAGCTGGATCCGCGACACGCCGGCGTGCTCGAACACCCAGCGCAGTCCCTCGAACAGGTCGACGCTCGAGGGCGACCGCCGGCAGGCCGCCGCGAGGTCGGCCTCGCCGGCGACCTCGAGGACGTCGATCAGCTCCTGCTCGTTCAGCCCCATGCTGTCGGCCCAGCCGCCCATCTCCGCGAACAGCTGTCGGCGCACCACCGCATCCTGGGTCGACGCGAACTCGAAGTGCACGACCAGGCCCGGACTCTTCTCCCGCCACCGGTCGACGATCCGCTTGCTCGCCGCGATGCGCTCGAGGGAGGTGCCTCCGCCGGCGAGCTGCTCGGACAGCATCTGGTACCCGGAGAGCATGCAGTATTCCAGGGGGCTCTCGTGGGCGTCCACGGCCTCGACGAAGTTCGAGTCGATGGATAGCGTGAAGTTGAGCGGGTCCCAGGTGGCGATGAAGCGGTTGGACTTGGGGCAGGTGATCTCCTCGGATCCGATCCGGATCGTGTCGCCCCTGCGGAACTCGAGGATCCAGTGGACCAGGGGGACGTCGGCGGCGCGGTCGATCCTGTGAGCGGGCGCGAGCCGGCCGTCGCCCGTGGCCGAGAGGAGGTTCGGCCGGTCCACGAAAAGGGCGCCCTGCTGCGCCGGCAACGACGCCGCATGCACCAGCACGCTCCGGATCCCGCAGGTGGCCATCACGTTGGCGATGATGCCGCCCTGCCCCCCCATCTGCAGGCGGTCGTATCCGACGTGCGCGTCGAGCCAGCGGTAGGTCTCCTCGCCGGTGACGAGCCACTCCTGGGCGATGCCGCCGCGGAAGCACGCGACGAACCCGCGCACCAGGTCGGCCGGCGAGGCGATCTCGCGCCGGCCGTCGTCGCCACCGATCCCCGGGTCGCCAGCCTGCTCGACCAGCGCCTGGAAGACCTCCGGGGTGATCGTCCGGACGGCGTCGATGTTCGTGTTGAAGACCGACAGGACCGACTCGATCCCTTGCAGCGACGCGAGCGTCGCGGGCACGCCGGCGTAGTGCCCTCGCCAGTGCTCCTGGATGCTGCTCATGGACTCCTCTCCCCGGCCACGACCGGTGGCCTCGGTTACCGCGGCTGCGGGACCGGCCGCCCCGGCGTCCACGGTACGCCCGCGGCCTCGAGGCGCGACTCCAGCGCCGGCAGCTCTCGCCCGGCGATGCCGTCGAGCTGCTCGCGCAGGGCCTCGAAATCGGCCTTCGCGATGGCCAGCTGCTTCCGATCCTGCACGGTCGGTCCGTAGGTCGCTCCCCGCAAGGCGCGGCGCACGCGGCCGAGGCGACGATTGATCGAGGTCGGCTCCGTGTCGTTGAAGCGCGAGCGACGCCGGTTGCCGCGCAGCGTCTCGTGGAGCTCCTCGATCTGCTTCTCCAGGCCGATCGCCGCCTCGTAGAGCGCCGCGTCGGCAGCGTCGGCCGCCACGATCGCGGTCCGTATCGCGTCCAGGCGCACGCGCGTCTCGTCGATGAGCGCGCCTGCGCCGGAGACCCGGCGCCGCAGGTCGAAGAACTCCTCGCCGAAGGCCGCATACTCGGCGGGAGTCATGCCCTCGAGCCCGCGCTCGCGCAGGGGCACGACCGCGAACGACTCCGGTCCGGCCAGCATCTCGCTCCGGCCGTCCACCCGACGCACCAGCTCGACGGTGTAGGTCCCCGGTGCGACCAGCGGTCCGTCGCTGCGCTCGTCGGGCACGCCGTCGCGCTCGGCCGACAGGCCCGGCCGCCGCAGGTCCCAGGCCACCCGGTGCAGGCCGGCCTGCGTGGGGGCCGGCACGTGGCGCACCACCTCGCCGGCCGTGTCGCGCACGGTCAGGACCACGGCCGGCGGGTCCTCCAGCTCCTCCTCGCGGAGCGCGTCCCAGCCGGGGTACGGCGTGTCCTCGCCCTCGGCGGCGAGCGCGCGCTCGCGCACCTGGCGTCGCGACTCGCGGGTCATCACCGAGTCGGCCAGCCAGCAGGTGAACACCGCGCCGAAGGGCGGGTTGGGGGCGGTGAACCAGTCAGTGCCCATGGAGCCCTTCTCGCTGCCGCCGACCCACATGCGCGGCAGGTACCAGAACGCCTCGCGGGGCGTGAAGAGCACGGCATCCTCGGCCACCAGATCGCGGCTCAGCGCACGCAGGGGCGAGTAGTCGTCGAGCACCCAGAAGCCGCGGCCGAAGGTGGCGCCGACGAGGTCGTCCTCGCGGGTCTGGATGGCCAGGTCGCGGAACGGGATGGTCGGCGCGCCGCCCGACAGCGCCTGCCACCGCTCGCCGCCGTCGAGCGAGGCGAAGACGCCGAACTCGGTGCCCACGAAGAGCAGGCGCGGCTCGACGTGATCCTGGATCAGCCGCCAGACGACGTGCCGCGCGGGCAGGTCGCCCGCGATGCTCTGCCAGGACCGGCCGCGGTCGGTGCTGCGGAACACGTACGGCGCGAAGTCGCCGAACTTGTGCATGTCGGCCACGGCGTAGACCACGTCGCGGTCGAAGCGGTCGGCCTTGAGGTCGTTGATGTAGACGTGGCTGCCCACCCCGGGCAGGCGGCCGGCCTCGCGCCAGGTCGCGCCGCCGTCCTCGCTCACCTGGACCAGGCCGTCGTCGGTGCCGACGTAGAGCAGGTCCTCGTCGAGCGGCGACTCGGCGATCGAGGTGATGGTGCCGTACATGGACATCGCCAGCAGATCCCACGGGGCGTCGATGCTCCGGACGCGGCCCATCATCGGACGCAGCAGCCGGTCCTCGCTGCGGGTCAGGTCGCCCGAGAGCGCGGTCCACGAATCGCCGCGATCGTCGCTGCGCCACAGCCGCTGGCTGGCGACGTACAGCCGCGCGGGATCGTGGGCGCTGATCAGGATCGGCCCGTCCCAGTTCCAGCGCTCCTCGGGCTCGTTTGCGCCGGGCATGGGGCGGATGGGCTGGGACTCGCCCGTGGGGCGGTCGATGCGGTAGAAGTTGCACTGCTGGCTGCTGCCGTAGAGCACGTCAGGGTCGCCGGGCTCGATGGCGGGCTGGTGACCGTCGCCGCCGAGGACCACGCGCCAGTCGGCATTGACGATGCCGTGACGGTGGTCGGTGCGCGATGGGCCGTACTGGGTATTGTTGTCCTGGGTGCCGCCCATCACGTGGTAGAAGGGCTCGTCGTCGTCCAGCGCGACCTTGTAGAACTGGGTCACCGGCAGGTTGGCGACGTGCTTCCAGGTCTCGCCCAGGTCCCAGCTCTGGTACAGGCCGCCGTCGCAGCCGGCGAGCAGGTAGTCGGGGTCGTGGGCGACGAAGGCCAGGGCGTGGTTGTCCACGTGCTTGTCGGTCTCGGGCATGATGCGGAAGGTGCGCCCGCCGTCCTCGGTCACGCGCATGCGGACGTCGGCGAAGTAGACGCGGTCGAACGCGTGCGGGCTGGGCCAGATCTCCTGGTAGTAGTGCGGGCCGGTGCCGCGGCTGATGGTGTCGGACATCTTCGTCCAGGACTCGCCGCCGTCCTCGCTGCGCCAGAAGCCGCCGGTGCGGTCGCCCAGCTCGATGGCCGCGTACGCCACCTCGGAGCGCTGGGGCGAGAAGGCCAGGCCGATCTTGCCCATGTCCTCGGCGGGCAGGCCGGTGGCGATCTCGCGCCAGGTGCGGCCGCCGTCGGTCGACTTGTGGATGCCCGACTCGGGGCCGCCGTTGATGAGCGCGGCCACGTCGCGGAAGCGCTGGTGGGTGCTGGCGAGCAGCACGTCCGGATCGCCGGGCTGCACGACCACGTCGTTGACCCCGGTGTACTCGCCGCCGCCGAGCGTCTTCTGCCAGGTCGCGCCACCGTCGGTGGTCATGTAGAGGCCGCGCTCGCCGCCGGCCGTCCACAGCGGACCCTGGGCGGCGACGTACACGGTACGCGGATCGTCGGGGTGGACGAGGATGCGGCCGATGTGCTCGCTCTCCGCGAGGCCGAGGTTCTCCCAGGTGCGGCCGCCGTCGCGACTGCGGTAGACGCCGTCGCCGTAGCCCACGTGCCGGCCGCCGACGTTCTCGCCGGTACCGACCCAGACGGTGGCGGGGTCGTGCGGGTCGATCGTCAGGCAACCGATGGAGTAGCTCGACTGGCCGTCGAAGATGCTCTGCCAGGTGGTGCCGGCGTTGATGGTCTTCCAGACGCCGCCACTGCCGACGGCCACGTACCAGGTGCCGGCATCGTCGGGATGGATGGCCACGTCGGCGATGCGACCGGACATGAACGCCGGGCCGATGCCACGCCACTCGAGGCCGGCGATGGCCCGGGCCAGAGGATCGTCCGAGTCGTCGTCATCGTCGGCGACGATCGGGGTCGAGAGCATCAGGCATAGCAGGGTGAGCGCGAGGAGCACGCGAGAGCAAGGGGACACGGGATGGCCTCCGGAGCGGATGTGGCGGCGAGACGACCGCGTCATCCTGCCTCATCTGGCGCGAGATATCCAGCCCCGGGTCGGCACCGCCGCCGCGGGCTTCCTGCTGGGACCGCCGCCGGACCGGTGGTATCATGGCTCTGGTCACCGGGCACGCGACGGCCCCGGTCCGTGGAACCGGCGTCGTTCAATGCCGCTGCCGAGCGAGGCCTGGTCCCACGATGATCCGAACCACCGGCACGATCTCGCGTCTCGACCGGGTACGACGGTCCGCGGTCCGACGCGGCCTGCTGGCCGCCCTGCTGGCGCTCGTCGTCCCCTTCGGTCACGTCGTCGGCACCGACCTCGGCCTGCCGGCTCCCTCGTTCCGCCCCATCTTCGACCACCTGACCGTCGACGACGGGCTGCCCGAGAACACGGTGCGCACGGTGATCCAGGACCGGCTCGGGTTCCTGTGGATCGGCACCCACAGCGGCGTCGCGCGCTACGACGGCTACGAGCTGGTCTCGCCATGGCATCCGGACATGCCGCGGTTCATGACCACGACGCTGCTCGAGGCCGACGACGGGACCCTCTGGATCGGCACAGCGCTCAACGGCCTGTGGCGCCTCGACCCGCGCACCCAGCGCGGTGAGCAGATCGTGGTGCCCGCCCCCCCGGAGGCGGCCGCGCCAGCCACTCACGTCGTGGGGCTGACGCAGGATCTCGACGGCCGGATCTGGGTCGCCTGGGCCGGATCGGGACTCTGCCATGTCGATCCCGGGACCCGTCTGGTGACCTGGTCCGACGATCCCGACGCGCCGCCGGAGGTCGCGGGCGCACCGGCATCGCGACGGCTCTCGGACGTGCTCGCCGATCGCCAGGGTCGACTGTGGGTCGCCAGCAGCGACGCCGGCCTCTTCCTGCACGAGCCGGGAAGTGCGCGCTGGGTCCAGTTCCAGCACGACCCGCGGCGAACGGACAGCCTGGTCTCCGATTCCCTCGTCTCGTTGACCGAGGGCGCCGACGGGCGCATCTGGATCCTGACCGTCAACGGCGTGGCGACGTGGTTGCCCCAGCGACGCGCGTTCCAGAACCACGTGCCGCGGCCGGACGGCCAGACGATGCACAACTACTGTCTGGACGCCGCTCCCGACGGCGAGGGAGGGCTCTGGGTAGGGGCGGCCGCGGGGCTCTACCACCTCGACCCGACCTCGGGATCGTTCGACCTGTATGCGCACGACCCCGCCGATCCGCGGTCGCCGGTCAAGGGTCCCGTCATCAGCGTCTGCCGTGATCGCGCCGGCGTGGTCTGGGCCGGCTCCTGGCATGCGGGGCTCAACAAGCTCGATCCCGTCGCCCAGAAGTTCCGCTACCTGGACCACGACCCGGCCACGCGGGGCAGTCTGGACGACGACGCGGTCGCGGCCGTCCTGGAGGCGGCCGACGGGACGCTCTGGGTCGGAACCGGGTCGATGGCCACCGGAGGCTCGGTCGGCGCCCTCGACGAGCTGCCACCGGGCGCGACGGAATTCGAGCACTACCGGTTCCCCGAGCTCGAGAACCGGTCCGTACGCACGGTCCAGGCC
>WJIQ01000019.1 GCA_014730255.1 bacterium
GACGCGTCGTCCGGGATCATCCCGGTCAACCGCTCGACCAGCTCGGCGCGACGGGCGATCTCTGCGGCCGACCACCGCGACCGGATCCCGGCGAACCGACTCGTCCGGTCGAAGCGGCCGGTCAACCAGCCGCTGTCCAGCGGGATCTTGACGATCGTGCCGATGCCCCGCTCGCGGATCAGCGGGAATGCCCGGCGCACGTCCTGATGCAGGATGTTGAAGAGGACCTCGAGGACCTCGCTGCCGGTGTTCTCGATGCAGGCGATGGCGTCGGCGGCGAGGTCCAGGCTCGCGCCGTAATGCCTGATCTTGCCCTGCTCGCGGGCGGTGGCGAGCTGCGCCCAGAGAGGGTCGGTTCCCCCGTACATCGCGGCCTCGGGATTGTGCAGCAGGAGGACGTCGAGGTGGTCGGTGCGCAGACGACGCAGGCTGTCGTGCAGGCCGTCCCAGAAACGGTCGACCCGGAAGTCCTTCGCACCCTGCGGCGGATGCCCGAACTTGGTGACGATCACGACCTCGTCGCGCCGGCCCTGCAGCGCCTCGCCCAGGATCCGCTCGCTGTTCGATGCCGCGTAGTTCGGCGCCGTGTCGAAGAGATCGATGCCGGCATCGAGGGCCGCGGCGACCAGGCGCCGGGCGGTGGCATCGTCCATCGGCGCGTAGTCGTCCTGATTCCCCAGTTGCCAGGCCCCGAAGGAGATCTCCGAGACCATGAGCCCGGTGTCGCCCAGCCTTCGACGTTCCACCGATGTCACCTCCGGTCCGGTCGTGATCTCCGCTGCGCCCGGTCCGGGCTCAGAGCCCGATGGCGAACCGGATCTCGGGATAGAAGCGGTCCTGGTCGTACAGCCCGCTGCTGTCCAGGCGGTACTCGTAGACCACGCCCACCCCGAGGTGTGCGCGTCCTCGCTGCGTGAACACGCCGGCGCGGGCGCCGAGGTCCTGGTAGTCGTCGAAGCCGCCGCCGACCCAGTTCTGGCGATAGAACGCCCCCAGGTACGGCTTGACGCGCTTCGCCTGCCAGTAGGTGTAGGTGACCCATGGCGCCAGCTTGTGCACCGTGGGATCGCCGACGAGCCAGGTCTCGTAGTCGAGACCCGCGGTCACGCCATCGGCGACGTTGTAGCCGAGGCCCAGGCCGAGCAGCAGGTAGTCGTCGCCGGAGGTCGAGACCCAGCCGCCGGTGGCGCCGCCGCGCAGTTGACCCTGCGCGAAGATGCCCTTGTCGGCCGAGACGGTCGCCGCCGACGCGGCGCTGGCGAGGATCGTCATCACGAGCAGCAAGGCCGGCCAGATCGGCCGCGGGGCGAGATAAGCGTGAATCATCGTCTTTCCTCCAGAGAACGCGCCGCCGACCGGACTCTCCTCGGAATGCCCTCGCGAGATCCGGTCACCTCACCAGGGTACACCGCCGCGTCCGTGTCGCGCCATCACCCTCGAGGCGGAGCAGGTACACGCCCGAGCCGAGCGCGTGGCCGGCGTCGTCGCGGCCGTCCCAGTCGAGCTGGTGGCGGCCGGCCGGGAGCGACCCCTCGTGCAGCGTGCGGACCAGGCGGCCGCGGACGTCGTGGACCCGCAAGACGACGTGCGTCGACCGTTCCAGCGTGAACACCACGCTGGTCCGCGGATTGAACGGATTCGGCTCGGCGCCGACCAGCCTGACCGCCCGCGTCGGCCGGTCCGGTTCGACGGCGGCCGTCTGGTCGAGACAATGCAGGGGATAGACGGCTCCGGCGGCCACCACGTAGTCGGGCCCGACGCGGATGTCCTGGCTGGGACCGCTGGCCACACCGATCAGCTGCGGGGCCGCCGGTTCGGCGAGGTTCCAGGCCTGGACCCCCTCCTGCCGGCTACCGAGGTAGAGGATGTCCCCCTCCCAGACGCCCCCGCTGTGGATCGGGCCGGTCGCGATCGGAGGTGACACCGGTGCGATGTCCGTGGGGTCGCCGATGGACACGACCTGGAACCGGTCCTCGGACACGGCCAGCGCGAGGTCGTCCCGTAGCAGGACGCGCAGGACCGGGGCGTCCAGGACCACCTCGCCCAGGAGGGCCGGCGCGTCGACGTCGCGGACATCGACGATGCGCAGGGTGGCGTCCCAGGAGCCGAGGTAGGCCAGACCGTCACGGTAGGTGCCGACACCGGGGAGGCCGTCCAGCGGAAAGCCCGTGCCGATCACCGGCGCGGCCGGGTCCGTCAGATCGAGCGCGCTCAGCACGCGGGGGTAGCTCTGCGTCACGAGGAACCCCCGGGCGCCCTCGACGATCATCTGTCCGGCCGGCGCGGGCGTCACCGAGACCACCCGGGGATCATGGAGATCGGACACGTCGAGGCAGACCAGCTCGTCCCAGGTGAGGATCCATGCGTGAGGCAGGTCGAGGACCGCGCTCACGGCCTCGTACCCGGTGAACTCGCGCCGGAAGGCCGGCTCGGCGGCCATGTCGCAGATCGCGGTGAGGAACTCGCCGCTGGTGTTGCCGATCGATAGCATGACGACGTCGTCCTGGACGTCCAGCACCGAGTAGAACGGCTCGAGGTAGAAGCCTCCGTCCCCATCCTGCAGGCGGATGACCGGCTCGAGGGGGTCGGAGAGGTCCCAGATCCGGTAACCGAAGCTCGTGTAGCCACCATCCCAGGTGATGAACCAGCTCAGCGAGTAGCGTTCCGAGCCGGCCTGGTGGTTCAGGCCCTCGTCGTAGGTCACGAGCGGGGTCACCGGCGAGGTCGGGGAGGCGTAATCCTGACAGGGGATCGCGGCGCTGCCGAGGACCGGGATCATCAGGGCGACGATCCCGGCGCGGACGGTGTCGAGGCTCCGGTTGCGGGACGGACTCATCGCGGGCTCCACGAGGTTCGTCGACGAGATCGGTTCCTGGACGTCCCCATCATATTACCACGGCAGAGAGTGGTCCGGGGGCCTGAGGTGCGACCTGCCCCTGTCCTTACAACCCCGCCGCCACCATCCGGTAATGATGCCCCATGATGGTCAGCGTCACCGCGACGCCGATCTGGCGCGGTCGCCGCACGAGGGTGCCGGCGATCAGTCGCCAGTAGGCGCGCCGTCCCCGGTGGACCACGCCCATGAACCACAGCGACCGCAACAGGGCGCCGATGTCGCGCCAGGTCACCGCCTCGCGCGGGCCGCGCACGCGGTGCTCGGCGAGGAAGGTGCGGACCCGGCGGTAGTAGACGCCGGGCTCGTAGAGCCGCTGCATGAGTCGGCGGTAGTTCTCGAGCAGGTACTCGCGGTCGAGTCGGGGCTCGAAGTTGAACGCGGCGCTGGTGTTGTCGCCGGTGCTGTCGCTGCGCAGCCGGCCCTCGCCCGAGAGCCGCTGGTAGAGGCGGCTGTTGGGCAGGGCCTGCAGGAGGCCGACCATCGCGGTCACGACGCCGGTCCTCTGGATGAACTCGAACTGGCGCTCGAAGATGTCCGGCTCGTCGGCGTCGAAGCCCACGATGAACCCGCCCATGACCTCGAGGCCGGCGCGCTGGATGGTGCGCACGGCGTCGGCGAGGTCGCCGCGGAGGTTCTGCAGCTTGCGGCACTCGCGCAGGCTCTCGGCGCTCGGGGTCTCCAGGCCGACGAAGACCTTCTTGAAGCCGGCGGCCACCATGAGCTCGAGGATCTCCTCGTCGGCGGCCATGTCCACCGATGCCTCGGTCAGGAAGGTCATGCGGGCACCGGTGCGGGCGCGCCAGTCGATGACCGCCCGCAGCAGCTCGCGGCAGCGTCGCCGGTTGCCCACGAAGTTGTCGTCCACCACGAACACCGGTCCGCGCCAGCCGAGGTCGCGCAGCGTCTCCAGCTCGCCCACGAACTGGTCCGGGGACTTGTAGCGGGGCTTGCGACCATTGAGGGCGACCACGTCGCAGAATTCGCAGTCGAAGGGACAGCCCCGGCAGGACTGCACCGACATGGTGGCGTAGTCGTCGAGGTGGACCAGGTCCCAGCGCGGCTGTGGCGTGAGGGCGAGGTCCGGGAAACGTGTGGTCTCGTAGCGGGGCCGGACGCGGCCGCGGCGCATGTCCGCGACGAGGTCGGCCGCCACCTCCTCCGCCTCGCCGACGACGACGTGATCGACGCCAAGGGGCACGTCGGTCTCGGCATGGAACAGAGGGCCGCCGCCGATGAGAGGCCTGGCCTGCTCATGGCACCGCTCCGCGAGCCGGGCCACCTCCTCGCGATGGATCACCATGGCGCTGACCAGGACGAAATCGGCCCACGCGATGTCCTCGTCCACGAGCTCGCGGGTGTTCTGATCGACGAGCCGGTAGGACCAGTCGCGGGGCAGGAGACCGGCCAGGGTGAGCAGACCCAGAGGCGGGTTGGCGGCCTTGCGGCCGACGAAGGGAAGGGCGTACCGGAGGCTCCAGAACGTCTCGGGCGTGCGCGGCTCGACCAGCAGGATCTTCATGCGGGCTCCTCTCGCGAGAAGAGGGCTCCCGATCGACGATCGGATCTTCACAGGATAACGCCATCCGACGACGGTCGCCGATTCCGGCTCGTCGGTCGAGACGCGGGACACGGTCCCTCGATCCGCTACCGCTCGGGCAGCATGCGTGGCCAGCCGAACACGACGTCGAAGTGGGTCGGCGGGTCGGTCTGGGCGTTGCCGACGACGACGAACCGCTCGCCGTCGCCGGTCACGTCGATGAGGTGGCTCTCGAACTGCATGGCGTTGTGGGTGAAGAGCGGCTGAGGGGCCCCGATCCTCACCCCGCTGGCGTCGCCGTCGATGGTCGCGGAGAACACGTTGCCGTTGCCGTCCTGGAAGACGAGGCTCTGGCTGTCGTCGAGCCAGAACTGCCAGGTGCCCGTGGTCGTCGACACGCGGCGGGTCCAGGCCATGTCCGGCCACGGCGAGAGGTAGATCTGGCCGCTGCCGGTCTCGGTGGACCAGTAGGAGATCCAGCGGCCATCGGGCGAGAAGCGAGCGGCCGCGTCGATGCCGGCCGTCTGCACCAGGACACGAGGCTCGCGATCCCCGGCGAGGTCGGCCACCCAGAGGTCCAGATCCGTGCCCTCCTGCGGGATCGAGTACAGCAGCTGCTCGCCGTCGGGGCTGATGTCCCAGATC
>WJIQ01000133.1 GCA_014730255.1 bacterium
CGAGCGTGAGCACCATGACCAGCAGCACGATCCCGATGGCCTGGCCGAGGTTCTCGACGAAGTCGCCGATCTTCTGGTCGACGAACTCGGGCTGGAAGATGGTGGCCTCGAAGTCGAGGCCGATGGGATAGACCGTCGGCAGGCGATCGAGCAGCGCCCGCACGGCCACGCCCAGCTCCGAGACGTTGCCCCCCTCGCGCATGGACACGGCCAGGCCGAGGCTGCGTTCGCCGCTGGAATGCATGATGCTGCTGGGCGGATCGACCGTGCCGCGGTGGACGTGCGCGAGGTCGCCGAGGTAGAGCACCGCGCCCGATCCCGGCACCTCGATGAGCGTGCGGCGCAGGTCCTCCACCGACTCGAACGAGCCCGACGGCTCGATGGCGATGTCCTCGCCGCCGACGGTCACCGTCCCGCCCGAGAGCAGGATGTTCTGGCCGGCCAGGATCTGCTGCAGCTGCGAGGGCGACAGGCCCACCTCGGCCAGCCGCGCGTTGTCGTACTCGACGAAGATGCGCTCCTCCTGGGCGCCGTAGATGTCGACCTTGGCCACCATCTCGATGCGCAGCAGCTCGTCGCGCACCTCGTCGGCCACGTCCTTGAGCTCGGCGAAGGAGTAGCCGTCGCCCGTCAGCGAGATCATGATCGGGTAGACGTCGCCGAACTCGTCGTTGACGAACGGCCCGACCACCCCGCTCGGGAGGTCGGAGGCCACGCGCTCGACCTTGCGGCGCAGGTCGTCCCAGATCGGGCGCATCTCCTTGTACTCGGACCGGATGTTGACGAAGACCAGCGAGACGCCCGTCCGCGAGTCGCTGCGCACGAAGTCGAGCTCGGGGATCTCCTGCACCACCTCCTCGATCTTGTCCGAGACCAGCAGCTCCATGCGCTCGGGGCTGGCGCCCGGCAGGTAGGTGGTCACCAGGGCGGTCTTGATGATGAAGCCGGGGTCCTCGGCGCGCGGCAACGAGTAGAAGGCGCCGATGCCCGCGGCGACGAGGGTGACGAGCGCCATGATGGTGACGCGGTTGTAACGGATCGCCGCCTCGGTGATCGTCATGAGCGCCCCCTACGACTGCGGCACGAGGACCGTCTGGCCGTCGCGGATCCGGTGCACGCCGGCGGTGATGAGCATGTCGCCGGCCTGCAGGCCGTCGATCACCTCCAGACCCTGATTGGTCAGGTCGCCGGTCCGCACCGGGATGCGGCTGGCCGTGCCCTTGCCGTCCTCGAGGAAACGCACGACGAAGGCGTACCGGCCGTCGTCGTCCTCGCCGATGGCCGAGGCCGGCACGAGATAGACGCGGCGGCCGTCCTCGGTGCCGAAGGTGAGCGCCACCTCGGCCGACATGCCCGAGAGCACGGCGGGGTCGGACCCGTCCAGGCGCACGGTCACCGGGAAGGTGCTGCCGCCGCCGGTGGCGGCGACGCCGATCTCGGTCACGCGCGCGGCGAAGGTCCGGCCCTCGAGCGCGTTGATGGTGACGGTCGCCGGGTCGCCGACCTCGAGGTCGGTCACCAGCTGGCCGGGCAGGGAGACCTCGACCTCGGCCCGCTCGCCGGCGGTGAGCAGGGCGACCTGCTGGCCGGCCTGCACGTTCTCGCCGACCTCGACCGGACGGGCGGCGATGGCGCCGTCGGTGGGCGCCTCGAGGCTGGTGTAGTCGAGCTGCCGGCGCGCCAGCTCCAGGCCGTTGCGCGCCGCGCGGACGCCGGCCTCGGCGGTCTCGAAGCCGGCCCGCGACGCCTCCAGCTCGGAGAGGCTCGCATTGTCGGCCTCGTAGAGGGCCTCGACGCGCTCGTAGGTGGCCTGCGCGTTGCGCAGCTCGGCCTCGGCCCGGCGCAGCGACGCCTCGGCCTCGTCGGTCTGCAGCCGGTAGTCGCTGTCGTCGAGGGTGGCGATCAGGTCGCCGGCGGCCACGCGCGTGCCGACGGTCACGGGCAGTCGTTCGATGGTGCCGCCCACCTTGAAGCTGAGCACGATCTCCTGGCCGGCGCGGGTCACGCCGGCGAAGACGCGCGTGCGTCCGCCGTCGGTCCCGGTGATGCGCTGCCAGCGCACCGGTCGCAGATGCTCGGTCGGCTCGGGCTCGCCGCCGCCGCATCCGGTCATCACCGGTGCGACCACGGCCAGCGCCGCCAGGGCGACGGCCACGCGGATGGTCGGGATGGTCCTCGTCATGATCCTCACTCCCGTGACGGCTGCCGGTCGGCGAACCAGGCCTCGAGGTCGGTGAGCCACGCGTCGCGCTCGTCCTCGGTGGCGAAGTAGGTGAAGCGTCCGATCGCCCGCTCGAGCTCCATGAGATCGAGCAGGAACTGGTAGGCCGCGTCGGCGGCGGCGAGGTCGGCGTTCAGCTGCGAGGTCTGCGCGTCCAGCAGCGTGATGAGATCGACCGCGCCGCGGGTGTACGCGTCGGAGACCAGCTCGAGGTTGCGGCGGGCCGCCGCGGCGGCCTCCCGCGACAGGCCGATGCCGGCCCGGCTGGCGCTCGTGCGGTGCACCGCGGTGCGCACGCGCTGCTCGATGCGCTCGCTCGTCGCCTCGAGCCCGGTCCGCAGGGCGAGCAGGTCGCGACCCGCCTGCCGGGTCTCGGCGAAGCGGCGGCCGCCCTCGAACAGGGGCAGGCTCACCACCAGGCTGGCGTTCCAGTCGTCGTCGTCGGGGAAGCCGTCCGGGCGCATCTCCGTGCCCGCACCGCCCTCGTCGAGGTAGGTCTGCCAGCCGAGGCTGAGCAGCACGTCCGGGACCAGGAACGACCGCTTCGCATTGGCCAGGATCCGCTCCTGCGCCAGGATGCCCGCCTCCAGCTGCAGCAGTTCGGGCGCGACCCGGCGCGCGTACGCCGTGCCGTACTCGCGCAGCATCTCCAGGTGCCAGGCGTCGCCCAGGTACCGCTCCAGGCGCGGGTCGAGCAGCAGGGAGAGCTGGCCGTCGAGGTCGGGCTCGCTCAGGAGGATCGACTCCTCGAGCGGGCGGTTCAGGACCCGGTTGAGCTCCATCTCGGCGACGTTGCGCTCGGCGATGGCGGCGATGAGCTGGGCCTTCTCGTCGGCGATCTTGGCCTGCCAGCGGTACTCCTCGGCCCGGCTGGCGTCGCCGAGCTTCACGCGCACGAGGGCGCGCTCGAGGTTCTCGCGGCTGAGCGCGAGGTTGGCCTTCTGCAGGCGCTCGAAGGTCTTCGCCCGCAGGACCTCGAAGTAGGCGCTGGCCGCGCGCAGCGCGACGTCGAGCCGCGCCTCCTCGTACTCGGCCTCCCGCTGCTCCAGCAGCCGCTTCTGCACCGTGTACGACGACCACGCGTCGTCCGAGACGATCACCTGGCTGAGCGTCGCGCCGGCGGTGAGCGACCGCTCGGCCGGGCGGCTGGACGCCAGCGCCCGGTCCTCGTCGAGGATGGTGCCCGTGGCCGACAGATCGATCTGCGGCAGCAGGGTCGAGCGGGCGATGGCGACGGACGCGCGGTCGGCCTCGAGCTGGGCGCCGGCGGCGGCGAGGTCCCGGTTGGCGAGCATCGCCTCGTCCATGGCCTGCCACAGATCGAGGTGCCGGCCGGTCGCGCGCTCGGAGTCGATCAGCACCGCGTCGACCGTCACCGCGAACGGCGGGTAGACCCCGATACGGCGAGCCGTCTCGGCGTTGATGAAGACCGCCCGCTCGCGCGGCATGAGCACGGGCAGGGCCCCGGCCTCGGTGCCGGTGAGGATCTTGCGCGCATGCAGCGCCACGCGCCGGGCCAGCCGCTGCAGCCACGACTTGCTGATCGTCCCGCAGAGGATGCCGCTCTCGACGGCCAGCTCGCCGACCACCGAGACCGAGGGCAGCCGGCGCGCGATCAGTCCCTCGGACAGCGAATCGATGGCCGCGGCGCCGAAGCCGGGCAGGCCGATCACGGCGACGCCGTCGACGTCGTCCGGCAGGCTGGCCAGCCCGGTCGCGGCATCGCGGCCGGCCGAGCAGACGGTCCCGCGCACGCCGCCCGGCAGCGGGAACCGCGCGCCCGGCTCGATGCCGGGCAGGGCGAGGAAGAGCGCCTCGCTGCCCAGCAGGGCCACGTGGTCCAGGTCCCCCGCCACGGCCTCGAGCACCGCGAGATCGTCGGCGAAGAGATCCTGATCGAGGATGTAGGTGAGGTTCGGACGTCCCGACGTCCCGCGTGGCGTCAGTGGCAGCCCCTGCACCTCGGCACTGATTGCCACCGGGGCGATCACCGGCCGCGGCAGATCGGTGCGCTGGCCGGCGATCAGCGAGCCGAGCACGCCGGCGGTCACCACCAGGTCGATGTCCGGATCGGCGAGCGCGCGGTCGACCGCCGCGGTCACGCCGGCGAGGGTCTCGTCGCCACGGAACCGGTCGTCGGGGTGGATGGTGACGTCGAAATCGGACCGCAGCAGCTGCGTGATCTCCTCGCGGAGCAGCGCGGGCAGGATCCGGCTGTCGACGCCGGTGCCGTCGACCACGAGGGCGATCTCGACGGCGTCGGACTGGCCCGGCGCCGGGGCGGCGAGGACCATCAGGAACGCCAGGACGAGTGGCATCCCGGCGACTGGACGGAACGGCATGGGCGAGCGGCCTCCTCGCGGAACCGGCGGACCTCCGGGCGAACGGGCCATATCATAGCCCAGAACGTGCCAGGCGCGAGTCTACCGCTCACTCACCGCACCAGCAATATCCGTCCCCGGTGCACGCCGCCGGAGGTGCGCGATCCGGCGAAGCAGTCGCCGCCGACCAGATCGCCGGACGCCGACGGTCCTCGCCGTCATAAACAAGACAAAATCTATCGTCGACACGATCGGCAGTGGCGGGATCCCGCGAATGGCGCCAGAATGACGCGGAATTCCCCGCGAGGATGCCGGGAACCGCGGGTGGACGACCCGCGCCGATCGACGTGCCACGTGCACGAAAACAGGAGGTAGGACGGTGAGCAGTCGATGGCTGATGACGACGATGCTGGCGATGGCCCTGATCCTCGTCGGCTGCGGCGGGGGCGGAGGCGAGGGCGAGGCCGACCAGGCCGCGACCGGCGACCAGGCCGCGACGGGCGAACCCGGCACCGACCGCTACACCGTGCGCGGCACGGTGGCCAAGCTGCCGCAGGAGACCGGCGACACGAACCTCTACATCCGCCACGCCCCGATCCCCGACTACAAGAACGCCGACGGCGAGGTGGTCGGCATGGCCGCCATGACCATGCCGTTCCCCGTCGCCGAGGGCGTGTCGATCGCGGAACTGGAGCCGGGCGATCCGGTGGAGTTCACCTTCACCATGCGCTGGAAGCCCAGCGGCCACTACGAGATCGTCGAGATCACCGAGCTGCCGGGCGGCACGGAGATCGATTTCGACGGCGCGGGCCATGACCACTCGCACGGAGATGATCACGACCACTCGCACTAGCCGCGATCATCGCTGACGGGCACGCGGCGGGAGCAGCTCACGCCCCCGCCGCGTCGGCGTCCTCGGCCTCGACCGCGACCACGCCCGAGACCACGAACTCCCCATCTCGCCAGTCGATCTCCACGGTCTGATCCGGCCGGACCTCGCCGGCGAGGATCGCGTCGGCGATGCGGTCCTGGACCTCGCGCTGGATCACCCGCTTGACCGGGCGCGCACCGAAGCGTGGATCCCAGCCCTGCTCGGCGATGTGGGCGACGGCCGCGTCGGTCGCCGTGAGCGCCAGCTCCTGCTCGCGCAGCGTGCGGTCGACCTTGGCCAGCTCGAGCCGGACGATGGCGTGGATCTGCTCGCGCGTCAGGGTGGCGAAGCGGACCACGGCGTCGAGGCGGTTGAGCAGCTCGGGCCGGAAGAACTGCGCCAGCTCCTCGAGCACCGCCCGGCGGCGCTGGTCGCGCGCCTCGGGATCGGCCCCGGTCTCGGGCTCGAAGCGGGCGTCCTGCGCCAGGTTGCTGGTCATCACCACCAGGGTGTTGCGGAAGTCGACCACCCGGCCCTTGCCGTCGGTCAG
>WJIQ01000134.1 GCA_014730255.1 bacterium
CCGCTGGCTCGTGGACGACACCGTCGCCATGCCGCCGCACTACTCGACGCGGTACGTGCGCGCCGGCGGATCGCTCGCCTGCGCCCAGACGCTCGGCGCCCTGGGCGACGGTTCGTTCCAGTCGCGGTGCGGCATGGCGGTCCGGGACGCGTCCCTGACGGAGCTCTACCTCAGCGGCTGGTTCCTGTGGCGGCCTGCCGACCACGGGGGGCCGGACATCCCGGGCCTGGTGCAGGTCGGCGACCCCGGGGGCGTGACCGGAGCCGGCGTCGGTGGGCTGGCGCTGGCTGGCGACGACGGGACCGCGTCCCTGCGGCTCCGGTCGTGGGCCTGCGACGGCGAGACGGCCGCCAGCGCCTGGCCGTCCATCGACTGGCCGGCCAGCGAGACGTGGCACCGGCTCGAGGTCTGGCGCGGGATCGACCCGGACGAGGGCCGCGAGGGTCTCTGGGTCGCGATCGACGGGCACGGCGCGCTGGTCCACGGCGCCGACCGGATCGATTGCGCCGACGGGGTCGTCGACGTGGTCGCGGCCGCCTCGCCGAGCCCTCCCGACGCGTCGCTCGAGATCTTCTGGAGCGAGATGTACATCGACGACACCCGGGCGCGGGTCGAGGTCGGCGACGCGAGCACGTACGGGGAGTGCACGCGGCGGGAGATCCAGGTGCCGACGGTGTGGCGTGACGGGGAGATCGTGGTCACGGGCCGTCCGGGGGCGTTCGCGCATGACGACGAGCTGTGGCTGTACGTGATCGATGGTGAGGGGGTGGTGTCGAATGCCGCCAGGGTCGTGCTGGGAGAGGAGGTCTCGGGCGAGATCCCTGGTCAGACCACGGCGCCGGTTTTCCAGGACGCTCACTGACGGAACGCCACGATCCTCGCGAGGCGTCGCGTGCACGAACAGGCTGTTCACGGACTCATGGATACGCGCGTTCGCGCCGGACCTCAGTCCGACACCGTCCCCTGCCGGGGCCGCCAGCGGTCGAATTCCCTCGGCAGGAGCCCGATGATCGCCTCGGGGGTCATGGAGTAGAGGTCGTAGTTGACCTCGAGCTGCTGGACCACGGCGATGAAGCGACGCAGCGTGCCCGGTTCGCGGGCCGAGCCCTGGACACCTCGCTTGAGTCGGCCGCGGGCCTCGTCGAAATAGAGCCGATCGGCGGCGACGACGAGCGCGCGGTTGGTGAGGATCGACTGGCGCGCGGCGATCTCGTGGTGAGCGATGTTCTCCGTCGCGAGCGGGCTGCAGAGCAGGGCGCGCGCGTGGTCGCCGTGCAGGCGATGGACCGTGAAGGGGCCGGCGACGAGGTGGCGGTGGCCGTGAGGGTAGCCGGGCTCGAGGATGTGGCGGTAGTCGCGGCCGGGGTGGCGGCGGCCGTCGTCCCGCACGGGGCAGACCTGGTCGAAGTAGTGGAGCGACAGCCAGCTCCACAGGCCGACGTCCTCGTCGTCGGGCGCGATCCCGCCGAGGACGCCATCGAGGTAGCGCACGGCGTCGAGCCGGCTGGTGAAATCGCGGCGTTCGACCGCGCACTCGGACACCAGCGGGGCGGCGTGGCGCCGATCGGTGAGCAGCTCGTGGGGCGGTGGCGCCTGCGAGCCCTGGCGCAGGTCCTCGAGGTAGCGCCGCAGGGCGTCCAGGCCGGCGTCGTTCAGGCGGTGGACCGGTGTGAGCGCCGTCGCGACCATGTCACGCCCCCCGACCGGCGAGGTAGCGCTCGAACTCGGCGACGACGTGCTTGCGGACGCAGAATGCGGTGACCGCGTCGTCGACCCACGCGGCGGGGTCGCCATCCTCCCACGAGCGCGGCGGGCGTGGGCGGCCCAGCTCGCGCCGGACGAAGCGGATCCACAGCGTCGGCCAGTCGTCCTCGTCGCTGTCGGGGTCGAGGTCGGGATCGCGGACGATCCGGGTGAGGATCGTCCGCAGGATCTCCGGATAGACCAGCGTCAGGAACTCCGGTCCGCTGCGCGCGAAGTCGCGGATGCCGGCGAAGCGCTCGTTGAGGATCAACCGCGGCCAGTCGGCCTCGAGATCCAGGGTCCAGATGCGCTCGCCGAGGTCCTGGTACTCCACCGGCAGCAGCGACTGGCGCTGCTCGTCCTCCCGGTCGGCCCGCTCGGGCACCACGCGCTCGGCCGCGGCCAGGATGCGCCCGATGCTGCGGCCCTGGCGAACCACCTTGACCCGGAACAGCGGGCTCGCGACGGGCAGACCATCGAGGGAGCGGTCGGCCGGCGGGCCGAGGCGACCGACGGTTCCGAAGTCGTAGCGCCGATACGCCGAGCGGTGGTAGGCCTCGACGTAGACCGCGGCGACCGCCGGCAGCTCGAGGCCGTCGAGCTTCAGCTCGGCATCGAACGTCCGGCGGAGCTCGTCGCCGTGGACGACGATGCGCACGCGCGAGCGGGGGATCTTCTTGCGGCCGGTGAAGTTGAGGCGACGGATCATGCCGGGTCCTCCAGCGGCTCGACCTTGATCCGCAGGTCCCGGTTGGCGTCGAACCCGACGGCCTTCAGCTCGAACGTCTCGTCGGTGACCGCGAGTTCCAGCTCGTTGGCCGCGACCCGCGCGAGCGTGACGCCGGCGTGATGCAGGGCGATGGGCTTCTGGTCGAGCCGGAAATCGAGGGGGTCGTAACGCTTGAACGGGTTGCCGCGCAGGACCTCGTAGGCCACGCGCACGCGGAGGCGGCGCGGCACCTCGGGACCGAGCGTGCCGGTGAGCTTGAAGCCGGCGATCTGACGCAGGAGCTTGAGCACCCCGCCCTCGCCGAGGGTCCCCGGCTCGGACTCGAGCGTGGTCAGCTCGGCGCCCGGGCCGGTCTGCGGGCGATCGGCGGTGGCGGCCGTGATCGGGGTGTCGTCGCCGAGGGAGAAGATGCTGCGCAGGAGGTCGGGGTCGCGGCTGCTCGATGGTCGGCTCAGCAGGCCGATCACGTTGCGCGGCAGCGCCCGCACGAAGTCGAGTGTCGACGGGCCGAGGCGATACTTCTCCTTGAACTTCGGCGAGCTGCGCTGCCACTCGGTGTGGGCCGGATTCTCGGCGTCGCCGAGGAAGGCGGACAGGTGGGCGTCGTCGATGATCATCAGCCAGCGCGCGTTGCGCGGGCGCCGGGCGTTGCCGTTGGCGACGGTGATCCCCTGGCGGACGAAGTGGCCCTCGCCGGCGCGGTTGCCGTCGGTGCGTTCGGCCAGCAGCGTCAGGCGGCCGTCGCGCACCTGGCCAGCGGCGGGCTGGACGGCGACCGTGGCGTGGACGGCGATGCGCTGACCGGCATCGTAACGGCGACGGAGCTTGGCGAGCGCGCGGCGGTTGAGCAGGCGCTCGTCGAACCGCGGCGCCTGGTCGGCCGGCGGCGCCTTCAGCTCGGCCGTCGCCTCCGGGCCGGCCGAGGCGTGCCAGCGGGCCAGCTCGATCATCGGCCAGATCGCCCGCAGGGCGTCGTCGTCGGACCGTCTCAGGAAGCCCTCGAGGCTCTCGCAGTTGAGCTGGATCCTGTGCGCCCCCTCCTCGACGATCGCGGCGAGCTTGCCGGTCACCAGCGGGTGGAAGTAGTGACGGATCACCGAGGCGATCAGACGGTCGCGGTCGATCTCGGCCACCGGGTACGGGATGACGAGCGAAAGACCCGGCTCGTGGTCGCGGTCGAGCTCGAAGTCGCGCGCGAAGCGAGCGATGGCGCGCGGGTCGGTCGCCGGCAGCGCGAGCTCGCCCTCGGGCACCCCGAAGTAGCCGTACGGCCGGTAGCGGACGTCTCCGTGGCGGTGGATCTTCAGCACCGCCTGGCCCATGAGCAGGTCGCGCCCGTCGCTGCGACGACGGGTCCAGCCGAGGAACGCCTGCAGCTCGGAGGTCGCCGCCAGGACGGTCTTGCCCAGGCCCCAGCGGCCGCGATCGAGGCTCTCCTTGCGCGACCGGCCGACGTTGCGCCAGAAGTAATAGAAATCGTTGCGGCCATCGTCCGGACGCCCTCCGTCGTCCTCGTACTGGCGCGGGTCGCCCTCGAGGCCGCGGGTGCCGAAGTCCTCGACGACGAGGTATCGCCCGTGGTCGGCCGGGTCGGGCAGGGGATGGTCGTCGAGGGCGGCCCGGGCGTGGGGCCAGAGGCCCTCGAGATAACGCCGCATCGTGGACGCATCGCGGCCGCCGAGGCGGAAGCGGACCTTGACCGGATCGTCCCCGACGCCGGCGTCGAGCGCGTTCTGGATCACCTCGCGCACGAGCGCATCGCAGGCCGAGTCGAGGACCTCGGTGGCGAAGAACTCCCGCTCGAACGGGTCGATGTTCAGCTCGCCCCGCCCCATCGGCGTGAACAGCCAGGTCGGCGAGGGTTCGCGGGGCGTGAGCGGGGCCTGCGTCGATCTCGGATCGGTCACCGGGCTACTCTCCGGAGCGGGGCGGCCCTGGCGGCCGCCGGTGGGGTCCAGACGACGAGGGTGGCACCTCGCTCGCGTCGATGCAACGGTCGACTGCCGTGGGTGGCCGGTCGCCGGAAACGGCGCCCGACGGTCGACGGCCCGGGTTCGTCGGAGATGTTCCCCCGGGGGGAGACAATCACCTATCTAACATTAAAACAACGCGTTACGAGCCTCACGGTTCCACCCCTACCCGAACCTCCCATCCGACCGCCGCTTCCGCGCCCCGTCGCCCACGTCCTCCAGCCACCCCGTCCGGCACGCGCCGTCGGGCACGTCGAACGCCGGGACGAACGGCTTGACGTCCAGCAGCGGGGTCC
>WJIQ01000135.1 GCA_014730255.1 bacterium
CGGCTCTCCCAGCTGCGGAAGGTGCGCACGTCGAGGTCGTTCTGCTCGGTGCGCGCCGATACGCGCTGCCGCAGCCGGAAGCGCAGGTTGAACTTCGGCTGGTATTCGAGCTTGGCCGTCCATCGCCACTGATCGGCGCCGTCGGCCTTGCGCGTCCACTGGTCGAACGAAAGGCCGTTGATGATGAACTGCCGGCTGATGCGGTAGCGCATGTCCAGGAAGAGGCCCCGCTCGCCCTTGGGCTGCGGGTTCTCGGCCGACAGCAGCCCATACCACTCGTCGCGGAGGCGGTACGGGTTGTCGAGGATCGTCTGCTCGTACTTGCTGTCGTTGCTGAACGAGCGCATGTACGGGTTGTCGTAGCCGATGTCGTAGTCGCGGTAGATCGCCAGGACGTGCAGGTTGTCCCACTGGGCGAAGGCGTTGGCGATCAGCGCGTCGTGATGGTCGCCGTCCAGGAAGCCCGCGCGCGGATCCTGCAGCCAGCCGTACTCCGCCTGCAGCGACACGTTGCCGACCACGACCTGGCCCTCGAGGCCATAGATGCGGCGCCACTTGTACTCCGTGACCGTCGAGTCGCCGGCGTCGGGGAAGACGCTGGTGTAGCCGGCGGCGATCTCGCTGTCGCGCGCCTGCCAGAAATCGATCTCGGAGGTGTTGCCCTCGACGACGTCCTGGTAGTCGGAGATCAGGGTGTACGGATTGCTGTCGAACGCGCGGTCGTAGTTCGACTGCAGGACCGTCGCGCCGACGTATGCGCCCCCCCCGAGCATCTGCTTCACGTTGGCGCCGACGACGTCCTCACGGAAGGCGTTGCGCCTCAGGCCGGTCGTGTCCGGCGGATCCTGCGGGCCCTGCCGCTCGAACCACTCCGGCGAGAGCAGCAGCGAGTTCCGGAAACGCGGCCGCATGGTCACGTACCGGTTGACCGTGCCGTCCTCGTTGAGGATGCCGTCGCGCCAGTCGCGCGAGGCGAACAGGGTCAGGTGCGTGCGCCCGACCCGGCCCTCGACCGCGCCGCCGGTCAGCTTGTACTCGTGCGAGCGGCTGAGGTCGCCGCGGATGCCGAGCGGTCGCTTGTTCCAGCCGTAGCCGGTCTTGCGGAAGTGGATGAAGTCGGTGTTGTCCATGACCAGGCCCGACCCGAAGGCCACCCGGTACGAGCCGGCGACGGCGCGCTTGAGGTGGAAGGGTCCGAGCTGCTGGTCCTTGACCTCGATGTAGCCCTTGGCCGTCTCGTCCCAGCTCGTCTCGCCCAGGCCGCGGTAGGTGCGCACGCCCGCCTTCCAGTCACCGGGCAGGTCGAGGCGCAGCTTGTGCGACATGGCCGGATTCAGCAGCTGCACGTCACGGTAGCGCACGAAGCCGCTGTTCTCGTCGTCGCCGTCGTAGATGGGCGTGTCGTAATAGCGCAGCTGGTAGTCGGCGCGCACGTCGTCGCGCGGGCCGAGCTCCGAGTCGTCGTAGACCACGAAGTCGCGCAGGTTGCGGTAGGCGAAGTAGCGCAGGCCGTCCGCGCGCCGCAGCTGCCGCGAGGTCGCGATGCCGCCCATGCGCTCGCGCGCCTGGATGATGGCCGCAGCGTCGACCGGCGAGACGTTCTGGAAGCTCATGAGGTCGAAGAGGTCGAGCTCGTTGACGTTGGCCGGGTCGGCGAGCAGATCGAGGTACTCGTCGACCAGCCCCTCGTTGCTGCCCTCCTGGCCGAGATAGTTGCGCACCTGCCGGTAGCTGGCGGCCATGCGCTCGATGGCCTGGTCGGTCGCCGGTGGCGGCAGCGTGGCGACCAGGGGCTTCAGGCGGTTGAGGATCTCGGGCGTGACCAGGTCGACGTCCAGCAGGTCGAAGACGTCGTCGAAGTGACGCACGTAGGTGCGGTGGTCGTGGATCGCCCGCGCCACGTCCGGCGCGATGGGTAGGGTCATGATCTGCTCGAGGCTCGCCACGTTGAGGTCGAGCTTGCCCTGGGCCAGCGCCGGGCGCCCGGTCTCGTCGGCGGGCGCGGTGGTGGGCGCGGCCAGCGCGGCGAGGCCGAGGATCGCGACCGCGGCGAGTGCCGCCGCGCCCTGACGGCGATGTCGCAGCTCACGCACGATCACTCACCGCCCCACGCCCAGCCCAGGCCGAACTGGTGGCTGCTGTCGAGGACGCCTCCACCGGTGGAGAAGCCGTAGTTCAGCGACGCGCCGGCGAACGTGTAGCCGAAGCCCGCCGTGAGCTTGTTCGGGCGCGTCAACAGGCCGGTGCGCAGCACGAACCGCTCGACCACCTCGACCTCGATGCCGCCGTGCCACTGGACCTCGCCGCCGTGCAGGCTTTCCATCTCCATGACCGTCACCACGCCGGTGTACGGCTCGTAGGCGAGGCCGGCCTGGATCCGCCGCGGCAGCTCCTCCTCGTCGATGCCGATCTTGGGCGCGTTCACGTTGTGCACGAGCACGCCCATGTGGATGTGGTCGTGCAGGGTCGCCATCAGGCCGGCGTCGACGCCGAGGCTGGTGTCGGTGCCGGGGTCGAGGCCGGAGACGGTCTCGCCGAACTCCAGGCGCATGACGTTCAGGCCCACGCCGACGGCGATGCGCGAGTGGATGTCCTCGTACAGCGGCACGCCATAGGACAGGCTCAGCGTGGTCTCGGTCTGCAGGTCGACGCCCTCGAACTCGACGCCGTACTGGCGCAGGGCCACGCCCACGCCGCCCGACCGCCCGGGCACCGGCAGGGCCGCCCCCAGGTAGTAGAGACCGTGGAAGTCCAGGCCGAACGGCTGGACGTAGCTCGCGGCGACGGCCCCGCGGCCGGCGAGGCGCCCGAGGCCGGCCGGGTTGACCGTGGCCGCGTACCCCGCCTCGTCCAGCGAGACACCCGTCTCCCCCATGGCGCGCGCCCGGGGGTCGACCGTGAAGTTCTCGAACGCCGCCTCGGCCGGGGAAGCCACGAGCACGCCCAGCACCGGGATCAGGATCGCTGCGTATCGACGCATCATCGTCTCTTCACTCCCTCGCTACTCGAGCCTCGTGGCCACCACCACGGGGGCGGTCTCTTCGCTTCGCTCGCCGGTGATCGGGTCGACCGCCTGCAGGTGCACGACGTACATGCCGGCCCGCACGCGGTCGAAGGTCTCGTCGCGGCCGTCCCAGCGCACCACCGTGGGGTAGCCCTCGATGGTGGACACGGCCCCGTCGAAGCGGCTGTCCCAGAGCGTGAGGATCACGCGCCCCTCCATGTCGAGGATGCGCAGCCGGGTCTCGCTGTTCTCGGTCGAGACCATGGAGATGGGGAAGGCCTCGCCCATGGCCGGGATGAAGGTGCGCGCCGGCACCGAGAGCGAGATGTCCGGCGCCGGCGGCTGGCCGGCCAGGAAGACGCCCGGCGTCGGTGTGGCCAGCTCGAAGGTCTCGGTCCAGTTCTCGCTGGTCTCGTCGCGCCCGTCGACGCCGTTGCCGCCGGCGGCGACCTGGGTGCCCTCGGTCTCGTCGGTGCGCGTGTAGGAGACGTTGCCCGAGGTGTCGACGTCCTCGAACCAGTCCTGCTCCGCCACGGGCGTGTCCGGCTGGTAGCCGGCGACGTCGGTCTTGTCGAAGCCCACGCGGAAGTCGCCGGTCTTCGCGTCGCCCCACATGAAGACGTCGATGTCGGTGACGGTCGCCGACTCGCCGTCCCAGTGGTAGAGGATCAGCGGCTCGCCGAAGAACTCCTCGAGCTCGGGGATGCCCTTGGGAAGCTCGTCGCTGCTGCCGCCGTCGTCGCGGCCGGGCGTGTAGATGCTGTCGCCCTCGGGTTCGCCGGGCGGGTTCTCGAACACCGGCCGCATCTCCGGGACGCCGTCGACCGACAGCTCGTCCTCGTACATCTCGATGTCCGGCAAGCGGCCGTAGATGCGCTCGAACCAGCCGCTGCTGGCCACGGAGACGACGATGGTCTGGCCGGGCTCGAGCGTGTAGCCGTCGGGGAAGCGGGCGGTGAAGTCGTTGTAATGGCCGCCACCGACCGTCTCCTGCGAGGGGTCGCCGTCGGTGATGTTCCAGTAGACCTGCGTCGAGCCCACGTAGTTGATGGCGTCGGTGAGGTAGAAGTCGCTCAGGTCGACCGCGAAGCCGTTGGGGTTGTGGACCTCGACGTACTCGCGCGCGATCTGCGTCATGTCGGTGAACGGGAAGACGTTCTCGCCGGTGTTGACCTCGGTGATCAGCAGCTTGGCCGCGACCGAGACGTCCGGGGCCTCCTCGACCGTGAACGACCGGGGCCGCACGTCGCCGTCGACGGGCCAGATGGCCGCACCGCCATCGGTGCCGGTGACCGTCGCGTACCAGTCGACGACCGTACCCTCGGCCTGGCCGGGGATCTCCACGCGCCAGGTGTCGCCCGAGACAAGCGCGCCGCCGGCGTCCTGCCAGTCGCCGCCGTCGACCCGGTACGTCGCCGTCAGGGCCTCGATGTCGTCGAACGTCAGGGCGGTCACGGTGATCGACGTGGGCAGGTCGGCGTAGGCCGCCCCGACCGACCCGCTGGTGACGATGGGCACCGGTGGCGCCGGATCGGCGGGCGCGCCGGCCGGTCCCTGCTCGGCGCCGATCTGCCAGCTGGTGGCCAGGTCCTCGCCCGTCTCGTCGTGGCCGGTCTCGCCATTGCCACCGCTCTGCGGCTCGCCGGACTCGACGGCGCCGGTGCGCACCAGCGACTGGCCGAAGGTGGGCACGGCGCCGGCCGAGGTCTGCTCGGCCGCGGCGGTGTCGTCGAGGTAGGTCGAGGCCTCCTCGCCCGCGTCGGGGCCGTCGATGCTCACGCCGGTCTTGTCCACGCGGACGCTGGTGGCGTTGCCGTAGACCAGGTAGTCGAGGTCGGCGACCAGGTCGCTCACGCCGTCCCAGCGGTAGAGCACGATGCTGTCCGAGGCGCCGCTGCCGCTGGCCAGGGCAGGCGCGTTCGCGCCGCTCGATCCCAGCCCGGCGCCGATGCTGCCCGGCAGCGCCTCGCGCATCTCGGGCACCGCGTCGGGCGCCACGCCGTCCTCGTAGAGCTCGAGATCGGGATCGTGGCCGTAGGCCTCGGCGAACTCGGCGCTGCCGTTGATCGCGATCACCATGGTGTCGCCGGCCGCGATCTCCAGGCCGACCGGGAAGCGCGCGTGGACGTTGCCCGAGGTGCCGCCCCCGGCGCCCTCGCCCGTGACGACGTTCCAGTAGAAACGGTCGAACGAGGCGTCCTGCGCGGTCGAGAGGTAGACCTGGTCGAGCGCGATGGTCGCGTCGGTCGGGTTGACGATCTCGATGAACGGGCTGCCGAACAGGTCCACCGGGCTGCGGGTGACGACCGTGACCTCGCTCAGCAGGAGGTGGTCGGCGTCCTGGGCCAGGGCGGCCACCGGAAGCAGCAGGAGCGCGAGGATCAGCCGGTGGCCTGGGCTCCGGTCTCGGGTCATGACGGATCTCCCATCGGAAGCTGGCGATCGCGGGCGGGCGACCGGGCGTCGACGTCGGGGTCGGGGCCGAACCGACCGACACCGCCCGGTCTCGCGCCGACCAAGGCGAGGGGCGACAGCGTACGGCAATCCGGCCGCCGGAGGCAAGCCCTCCGCACGGCGGGAAACCGGACGGAAGGAAACATCCATCGCACGAGCGGTCAAGTCGACGAGGGTTCGTCTCCGCGCAGCAGGGCCAGCATCGCCGCCGGCGAATCGGCCTCGCGCAGCCGTGCGAGCAGCCCGCCGCGGATCTGACGCGCCAGGCGCGCGAGCACGCGCAGCATCGCCCGCGCCTCCTGTGGCGAGGCGGTGAGCATGACGACCACGTCGACCGGGAGCTCGGCGCCATCGGCGTCGCGCGCGGTGATCGGATGGACCAGCGTGGCCACGGCGAGGTGCACGCCGACGGCCGCCTCGCTGGTCGCGTGCGGGATCACGAGGCCGCCCTCGACCGCGGTGCCACCCTCGGCCTCGCGTCGCATCACGTCGCGGGCGAGCACCATCGGATCGCGTGCGTAGCCGGCCGCGGTCATGACCCCGGCCAGGCGCTTGACCACCGTCCCGAGATCCCGCTCGACCATGGCGGGCCGGAGCGCGGCCTCTTTCGTGTAGGCAGACAGCCTCATGGGCGCGTACGTTAGAGGCAACGCGGGCCCGTGTCCACCGACCCCCGGCGAAAGGTTCTGGCGGCCGATGCGCGACCCCTTCGGACCGATCGTGCGCAAGCAGCGCCTCCGCGGGCGCCTGCTCGGACTCGAGCGGGCGCTGCTCCGACCGGTGCGCCGGACGCCCCCGCGGCGGACCCAGGGACCGCCCAACCTGGTCCTCGTGGGCGTCGACACCCTGCGACACGACCACGCGACGGCCGAGCGGATGCCCGACGTCGCGGC
>WJIQ01000136.1 GCA_014730255.1 bacterium
GCGGTCGGTCGCCGCGAGCCGCAGCCGCACCAGCCAGGGCGCGAACGCGAGCGTGGCCAGCAGCAGGCGCACCGTCGCCACCCACCACGGATCCAGGCCGGGCAGGAAACGCTTGATCAGGCCGAAGGAGAAGGCCCAGAGTAGAGAGGCGAGCACGAGCCAGAACATGGACGCCAATATCGGCGGGTCATGGTCGGTGAACAAGGACGGCGTGGGCGGGGTACCGTCGCGTCACCCCGAGCTGCGAGGGACGGTCATGGCTTCCACGGGACAGAAGATCGCCACCGGCTGCGGCATCGGTTGCCTGCTGCTGGTGCTCGTCGTCGGCGGGGTCGGCACCTGCAGCTACCTCGGCATCAAGAAGGTGGTCGACGAGGCCGAGTCCATCGACGTGGTCTACGACGACCTGACGACGCGCTTCGGCCCGCCCGGGGAGTACACGCCCGCGGCCGACGGGCGGATCGGTACGGTGCAGATGGAGCTGTTCCTCTCCGTGCGCGACACGCTGCTCGCGCGCGGCGCCGAGGCCGAACGCATCCTCGCCACCCTCGACGGGGCCGAGGGCCGGCCCACCGGACCGATCGCGAAGATCCGCGCCGGCATGGACTTCATCCCCGCGATGATCCGCTTCGTCGCCGCCCACAGCGGGACCCTCATGGACCAGGGCATGGGCCTGGGCGAGTACGCCTACCTGTACACGCTGAGCTACTACGTGCTGCTCGACCGCGATCCGGGAGCCGGTCCCGACTTCGAGCTCGAGGGCGACCCGGGCGAGGCCGAGGGCCAGGTCCGCTGGGAATTCGACACCGAGGGCGGCACCCCGCAGCAGGACCGTGCCCGCACCAACCGCGAGGCCGTCAACCGGCTCATGCGCCGGATCCTGACCAACCAGCGCGACGCCGCCGAGCTGGCCGGCGAGGATCCCGACTGGATCGCCGCCCTGGACCGGGAGATCACGAGCCTCGAGATCGACCCGGAGCGCCTGCCCTGGCAGGACGGCCTGCCCGACCGGCTCGCCACCTCCCTGGCGCCCTACCGCTCGCGCCTGGAGGCCACCTGGTCGCCGTATCTGAATGCGCTGGAGCTGGACGCCCTCCGCCGATGATCCCCCGACACGAGGAGGGCCGCCCGCAGGCGGCCCTCCATCGTTCCGGCGATCCGGGCGGCGGGCACCGGCAGCGCCCGCCGATCCAGCCCCGGCGCTACTTCACCAGGACGAGCGTCCGGACCGAGGCCCGGCCGTCGGCGATCAGGCGCGCGTAGTACGTGCCCGAGGCCACCTGACGGCCCGCATCGTCCCGTCCCTGCCAGCGCACCTCGTGCGCGCCGGCTGCACGGTGATCGTCGACCAGCGTGCGCACCAGCCGGCCCTGCACGTCGTACAGCTTGAGCTGCGCGTGCCCGGCCGCCGGCAGGCTGAACTTCAGCGTGGTCGCCGGGTTGAACGGGTTCGGCGCGGCATGGTCCAGGCCGAACGCGAGCGGCAGATCCTCCGCCGCGGTCACGTCCTGCACCACGTTCAGCACCACCGGCAGCACCATGGTCGACTGCTCGGCGTCGTTGCTGCTGAGCGTCAGCTCGGCCAGGTACTCCTGGAACGACAGCTCGGTCGCGTCGAACATGACCGACACCTCGGCCATCTCGTCCGGGCCGACCGTGCCGGCGAGCGGCGAATAGTCCAGCCACGGCACCAGCGAGCCGGCGCTGACCAGGATCGCCATGCCGTCCTCGACGTAGTCGCTGTTGTAGACGATCTGCAGGCCGTCGCTGGCGTCGGCGTTCTCGATGCCGATCGTGCACTCGTTGCCGTAGGAGAGCGAGTTGTACTGGAAGACGATCACGCCGCTCTCGTACAGCATCACCTGGAAGGTGAACGAACCGTCCGAAAAGTAGTGCGGCACGCCGTCCCACTGCACGATGTAGCGCGCGTTCGCCTCGTCGTGATAGCGATAGATGTCGCCGCCCTGGCTCGGGTTCAGGTCGTCCCAGAAGGGTGCGACCATCAGATCCGGCGAGCCGGTGCTCGGCATGGGGTCGTTGGTGTACGGATCGGCCGACGTGCTCTCGAAGGTGATGAAGCCGTTGGTGCAGATGCTCACCTGCGAGTACATGTCGCCGTAGTAGGGAAAGCTGAAGCCCAGGTCGAACGGGCCGTAGGTCGCGTCGTCGTTGTTGCCGACGGTCTGGCCGAGGCCGCTGATGTCGAACCAGTCGTACTCCGGGCCGCCGGGCTCGTTGCTGTCGACCCAGACGTAGCCGAACTGATCCGGACCGCCCGCGCCGGTCACCGGCGACTGGCCCGGACGCGGGTCGTCCTCGCCCTTGCGCAGGTCGATGGGATCGTGCGGGGTGACCGCCTGGCGCGGCACGCCGCCCAGCTCCTCGGCGGCCAGGCGCCAGGACAGCGGATCGGCACCGAGGTTGGCGACGGTCAGGATCCGGGAGGACTGCTCGCCGGCGAGCAGGGTCTCGTCGAAGGCCATGGGGCTGACCTCGGCGTGCGCCCCGAGCGGCAGCAGGTAGAGGTCGAGCGTCGTCGGCCCCTGCAGGTCGACCGGCTCGATCACGCGGCCCACCAGCTCGAGCTCGGCCTGCACGTCGTAGGTCAGGCCCACCGGCAGGTCGATCGAGTAGGCGCCGTCGGCACCGCTGGTCACCGGATCGACCGGCACGTCCAGGGCCTCGACGACCGCGCCGGCGGCCAGCGAGCCGTCCGGGCGGTACACGCGGCCCGAGAGCGCGACCACCGGCGCCGGGTCGAACTGGAAGGTCTCGACCGCGGTCTCGTCCTCGACGATCTGGACGGTATAGCTGCCCTCGAGATAGCCGAAGCGCGTCACCACGAGCTCGACCGCGCCCTGCGGCAGGGTCAGGTCGAAGCGCCCGTCGGCGTCGGTCACGTCGGACTGGTAGCCGTCGACCACGCTGACCTGCGCGCCCTCGACCGGCTGGCCGGTATCGCTGTCGACGATGGTGCCCTCGAGGTAGCCGATGCCGCTCATCACCGCGAGCACGGCGTCATAGGCGTCGAGGAAGCCGTGGCCGTAGGTGTTGTCCTCGCCCACGGTGCCCAGGTCCTGGGCGGTCTCCATGAGCACCTGCTTGATGGTGATCACGTCGAGGTTGGGGTTGGCCGAGCGCATGAGCGCGACCACGCCGGCCACGTGCGGGCCGGCCATGGAGGTGCCGCTCTTGTAGCCGTAGCCGCTGCCCGGCACCGCGCTGTAGACGTCGCTGCCCGGAGCGGAGATCTCGGGCTTGACGCGGTTCTCCTCCGGGCCGCAGTTCGGGCCGGCCGGGCCGCGGCTGGAGAATCCGCTGATGGTGAACGGCGGGGTCGTGATGGTCGAGCCCACCGAGAAGCAGTTGTACAGGGTGGTCGCGCGATCGGCGGGCGAGCGCAGGCTCGTCGAGCCGGGGCCCTCGTTGCCGGCCGACCAGGTGAGGACCACGCCGGCCGCCTCGCAGGCGTCGATGGCGTCCCACCAGCGGCTGTCGCAGTCGACGTAGCCGGAGAAGTTCTCGTTCACGCCCCAGGAGTTCTGCACGACGTCGGGCACGTCGTCGGTGGTCAGGGGGTTGCCGTCGGGATCGGCGAACCACTGCAGGGAGTTCAGGATGTCGCTGTCGAAGCCGGGGTTCGCCCCCTGGTCGATGGCATTCGAGGCGATCCACTGCGCACCGGGCGCCACGCCGATGGTGTCGTCGGCGGCGATGCCGCACATGGTGCCCACGGTGTGGGTGCCGTGGCTGTTGAAGTCGTCGGGGAAGGTGCTGCCGCCGTAGACCACGTCCAGCCAGGCCTCGCTGGCCGGGGCGAACAGCCCGCGCCAGCGGCCGGCCAGAGCCGGGTGGTTACCGTCGACGCCGGTGTCGAGCGAGCCGATCAGGGCGCCGTCGCCGCGGATGCCGAGCTCGTCCCAGACGCGGCGAGCGTTGATGTTCACCACGCCGGGCGTGATGCCGATGCCGGTGGTCGTCGATGCGTACTCCTCGACCGGCTTGATCAGCTCGGGCACCATCTCGGGCTCGATGGCCTCGACGTCGTCACGCTGCGCCAGCTCGTAGATCACGTCCTTGGTGGCGACGACGAACACGCCGTTGACCAGCCAGTAGGACGTGTACCCGAGCACCTGGCCGCTCGCCCGCGGCGATTCGAGGTCGGCCAGCAGGTCGGCCTGCGTCATGCGGGCGCGGTCCTGCAGCTCGTTGATCACGCGCGCGTGGCGGACCGGGAGCGTGGCCTTCTGGGTGTGCAGCGACAGATCGAGTGCCTCGACGTCCACGCGATCGCGCATGAAGACCATCGCGCGGATCGGATCGTCGCCGTCGGCGCGATCGAGCTGATCGGCCAGACCGGGCGCGATCTCCCCGGCGGTCGCGAGGCCGGAGAGGCAGAGCAGGGCGAGGACCGGCAAGAGGAACTTGCGCAACGACATGATCGAATTCCCTTCTGCAGTGTGGTTGGCGGCAGGACGGCCGAGCCGGCGGGACCCCCGGGCCGCCGCCGGCAATGTTTTCGCATCGAGTCTCATTTTATCACAGATGAACGTATCCGCCCAGCGATTCTGTCGAACAATCAGGAACAGGAGCCATTATCAACGCACGAGCGCCAGGCGCGCCGTCCGCCGCTCGCCGGCGATCTCGAGCACCGCGAGGTAGACGCCGGCCGCGGCCTCGCGCCCCGCGCGGTTCCGGCCGTCCCAGCCGACCGTCCGCTCGCCCGCCGGGATCTCCCGGTCCAGCAGCGACCGCACCAGCCGCCCACGCGCGTCGTAGAGCACGAGGCGGGCATGCCCGGCGGTCGGGCTGCTCAGGTGCAGCGTGGTGCGCGGATTGAAGGGGTTGGGCCGGGCCGCGAGCGTGAGCGCGGGGCTGGCCGGCGGCGTGGCGGTCAGCTGGTCGAGGTAGGCGTTGCACAGGATCCAGTCCTGCGGATCGAACTGGCAGATGCCCACCCCGGGCGGACCGGTCAGGACGTAGTGCTGCACGCGCCGGTCGTTCTCGACGACGACCTCCTCGAAACCGAGGGCGTGGTGCAGGCGCAGCCGGATCGGCATCTCGAAGACGGGCTCGTCCTGGGTCTGCTCGATGCGGACGTGGATGGTGGACCGCTCCGGACCGCTGGCGACCTCGTAGCCGAACAGGTACTCCGGATGCCCCGACCCGTAGATCCACTGCTGGAAGAAGGTCGCCAGGTCGCGTCCGGAGACGTCCTCCATGGCCGCCTGCAGGTCCTCGGTCGTGGCCGTCCCGTAGGCGAACCGCTCGCGGTAGAGCGCCAGTCCGGCGAAGAAGTCCTCGTCGCCCAGCACCCCGCGCAGCATGTGCACGACCCAGCTCGCCTTGTCGTAGCTCAGGTCCAGATCGAAGATCGAGCCGAAATCGTCGGGGTCCTCGACGTAGATCGTGCCGCCGCCGAGGTACTCGTTTTCGAGCATCTCCTCGCGGTAGGCCGCGAACCCCTCGGTCTGCTCGCGCCAGTAGGCCTCCGACCAGGTCGCGAACCCCTCGTTCAGCCAGATGTGATGGAAATCGGCGCAGGTCACCAGGTCGCCCCACCACTGGTGGGCGAGCTCGTGGGCGATCAGCCCCTCGCCGTGGAAGTAGTAGATCATGCTCGAGCAGGTCTGGTGCTCCATGCCCCCGCCCCAGGTGAAGTGCGCGTGGCCGTACTTCTCCGCCAGGAACGGATACTCGCCGAACGCCCCGCGGAAGACGGTGATCATCTCGGGCACGCGGCCGTAGCCCTCGCGCGCCTCCTCCTCGTAGTCCGGGACGACGTGGTTCTCGACCGGCATCGTGGTGCCGTCGAGCGCGGTGTAGGTGTCGGTGAACACGCTGTAGGGGTAGGCGGTGATCGAGACGAGGTACGTGGCGATGGGATAACGCGAGCGCCAGTGGTAGGTGGCGCGGCCGCCGTCGCGGTTCTCGGCGGCGAGCACGCCGTTGCTGGCGACCACGTACGGCTCGTCGATGGTCACGCGCACGTCCACCGAGTCGGCCTTGTCGACGTTGAGGTCCTTGCACGGCCACCACGTGCGCGCGCCGTAGGGTTCGCTCAGCGACCAGACGAGCTTCCGGCCGTCGGCCCACGACCAGCCGAACGCGTTGCCGGCCCCGGACGGATCGCCGTGGTAATCGACGGCCACGGTGACCGTCTCGCCGGGCTCGTAGAGGCGGTCGAGGTCGATGGTCAGGCGATCGTCCGCGTGAGTGAAGGTCACGGGAGCGGCGTCGACGCGGACCGCGTCGGTGGTCAGCAGCGAGGTCAGGTCGAGCACCAGGGTATCGGTCGCCTCGTCCACGACGATCGCCGTGGTCTCGACCGTCCCGTCGAGCGTCTCGCCGGCGACGTCGACGTCGAGGTCCAGGTCGTAGTGCGTCACGTCGAAGAGCAGCTGCACCGGGTCGGGATCGCCGACCGCCCTGTCCGCGGCCTGCCGCTCGAGCGCGGCGATGCGACGCTCGGCCTCCCACTGGCGCCACGGGTGCGGTCCCTCGGGCACCTCCCCCGGCCGGGGCTGGAGCGGCGGGCCGGCGAGGGTGGTCGCGGCCATGGTCAGCAGCACGAGGCCGAGGAACGAGCGCATGGGCGTGGACTCCCGGATCGCGAGGCAGGGTGGCGGGACGAGCGCTTCGTCCCTGAACATACGTACCCATCCGTCAAAAGATCCAAGCGAATTCGGATTCACCCCGACATCAGCCCACGCAGCAACGGGTTGGGGAACTGGCGGGTCATGGTGATCGCGACGAAGGTCTCGTGCAGACCCGGCAACCGGTCGATCTCCACGAGCCGACCGGCCTCGAGCTCGTCGCCGACCACGATCGACGGGACCACCGCGAGTCCGACGTCCTCCAGCGCGAGCACGCGCAGCATCGCCATGTCGTCGACCTCGGCCGCGATGTGCGGCGTGACGCCGAGCCGGTCGGCCAGCGCATCGAAGCCGAGGCGGATGCTGCTCTCCAGCGCCGGGACGACCAGCGGCTCCCGGCCGAGGATCGTGCGCAGGTCGTCCCCGCGGCGCGCCCGCCGCGGATGGCCGACCAGGCTGACCGGCTGGTCGGCGATGGTGTGCACGACCCAGGGCGTGGCGCCGTCCCGCGCGGGCGCCGCGTTGGCCAGCAGCACGTCGATGCGGTGCGACTCGAGCTGGCGCAGCAGGTCGGTCAGCGAGCCCGAGCGCATTACCAGCTCGACGTCGTCGCGCCCGAGCAGCGGCGCGAGGAACTGGCGCTGGAAGTTGCGGGACAGGGTCGCCAGGGATCCGACGCGCAGGATCTGACGCGCGCGCTCGCCCCGCGCACCGAGCGTGCCGAGCAGCTCGTCGCCGAGGGCGAAGATCGCGTCCGCGTGATCGAGGGTCAGGCGCCCGGCCTCGGTCAGCAGGAGCTGCTTGCCGCGACGCTCGAACAGCGCATGGCCGAGGGACTCCTCGAGCCGGCGGATCTGGACCGAGACGGCCGAGGCCGAGACGTGCAGCTCGGCCGCCGCACGCGTGAGATTGCCGGCATGCGCGACCGCCCAGAAGTAGCGCAGGTGGTGATAGTTGAGATGCGCCATGACTTCATTCTGTTTCATGAAACAATTTGTTTCAATCATTGAATTATCTGTATTCGAGAACGGCGCGATATTGACGCCGTCCAGCCGCGCCCGACCACCTCGCGACGCCCGAAAGGAGCCCCGCTCATGCCCACGACCCGCATCACCGTCGCCGCCGGCGACGGCATCGGCCCGGAGATCATGGAATCGACCCTGCGCATCCTCGACGCCGCCGGTGCCGACCTCGCCTACGACCACGTCGAGGTCGGCGAGAAGGTCTACGAGCAGGGGCACACCTCGGGCATCGCCCCCGAATCCTGGGACACCATCCGGCGCAACCGCGTGCTGCTGAAGGCGCCGATCACCACGCCGCTCGGCGGCGGCTACAAGAGCCTGAACGTCACGCTGCGCAAGTCGCTCAACCTCTTCGCCAACGTGCGGCCGACCAAGTCGTACGCGCCGTACGTCTCCTCGCCGCACCCGGGCATGAATCTCGTCGTCGTGCGCGAGAACGAGGAGGACCTCTACGCCGGCATCGAGCACCAGCAGACCCAGGAGGTCACGCAGGTCCTGAAGCTCATCACCCGGCCGGGCTGCGAGCGCATCGTCCGCTACGCCTTCGAGTACGCGCGGGCGTACGGCCGCCGCCGGGTGACCTGCATGACCAAGGACAACATCATGAAGATCACCGACGGGCTCTTCCACCGGGTCTTCGAGGAGGTGGCCGCCGACTATCCGGACCTCGAGAGCGACCATCAGATCATCGACATCGGCGCGGCGCGCCTGGCCGCCCAGCCCGAGCAGTTCGACGTCATCGTCACGACCAACCTCTACGGGGACATCCTCTCGGACATCGCCGCGCAGATCGCCGGTTCGGTGGGCCTGGCCGGCTCGGCGAACATCGGCGAGACGATGGCCATGTTCGAGGCGGTGCACGGCTCGGCGCCCGACATCGCCGGCAAGGACGTCGCCAACCCGTCCGGGCTGCTGCTCGCGGCCACGCAGCTGCTGGTGCACATCGGCCAGGCCGAGATCGCCGAGTCGATCAAGAACGCCTGGCTCTGCACCCTGGAGAGCGGCCTGCACACGCCGGACATCTACCGACCGCAGCTCAGCGAGCGCGAGGTCGGCACCCGCGCGTTCACCGACGCGGTGATCGAGCACCTCGGCCGGGAGCCGCGTCAGCTGACACCGGTGCACTACCGCGAGGGCGGGATCTCGGTGCAGGTGGCCGAGGCGCCACGGCGCGCGAAGCAGCTGCGTGGGGTCGACGTGTTCCTGGACTGGGATGCCGACGGTCGCGACCCCGACGAGCTCGGACGCGGCCTCGAGGCCGCCATCGGCGCCGCGTGGCGTCTGAAGATGATCACCAACCGGGGCGTGAAGGTGTACCCAGAGGGCCTGCCCGAGACCTTCCGCACCGACCACTGGCGCTGCCGGTTCGTGCCCGCCGAGGGCGACACCGTCCCCTTCGGCGCCGTGCTCGACCTGCAACGCGACGTCGACCGCGCCGGGTTCGAGGTGATCAAGACCGAGAACCTGTACCTCTTCGACGGGGAGGCGGGGTACTCGCTCGGCCAGGGCGAGTAGACTCCGTCACGGACCTCGGATGCGTCGCCGGCGCCGGGACCGTCAATGCTGGAGCCAGCGCGCGTCCGAGGTCAAGCAGACCCCGCCGACGCGCTCGAGCAGGGGGCGCAATGCATCCGTGACGGCCTCCAGCTGCTCGGGAGGGCAGGTCGTCAGGATGTAGTGGTTGTTGGAGACGCCGGTGATGTCGTCTCCCCGCCGGTCGCCGCGCTCGCCCGAGCCGGACACGCTGCGGATCAGCGTGTAGCCCAGGATGCCCAGATCGGCCAGCAGCTCGACCACCTTCTCGGAGTGCAGGGCGTCGATGACGATCTCGATGCGGCAGACCGGCTTCATGGTCACCTCCAGAGCGCGAGGATCACCGCGTAGTAGAGCGGGATCCCCAGGGCGATGTTGAACGGGAAGGTGAGCGTCAGGGCCATGGGCAGGTAGAGGCTCGGATTGGCCCGCGGCAGGGCCACGCGCACCGCCGCCGGCACGGCGATGTAGCTCGCGCTCGCACAGAGCACGGTCAGCAGCAGGGCATCCCCGACGGACAGGCCCAGCAGCGACGAGACGCCGATGGCCAGCGCCGCGTTGACCAGGGGGGCGAGCAGCGCGAACGAGCCGAGGAACACCCCCGAGGCCTTGAGCGCGTCGAGCCGCCTGGCCGCGATGATGCCCATGTCCAGCAGGAACAGGCAGAGCACGCCGCGGAACGGCTCGTAGGCGAACGGCTTGACCATCGCCCAGCCTTCGTCGCCGGTCACCACGCCCACGAGCAGGCTGCCGATCAACAGGAAGACCGGCCCGTTGAGGAACGCCTCGCGCAGCAGGGGACCGAGCGCCCGGTTCGTGGCCGCCTCGCCGTCGGCCGTGTCCTGGAAGCGGCGCGCCAGCAGCACGCCCACCAGGATGGCCGGCGACTCCATCAGCGCCATGGCGGCCACCATGTGGCCGCCGTAGCTCACACCCTGGTCGTCGAGGAAGGCCGAGGCGGTGATGAACGTCACCGCGCTGATGGAGCCGTAGGTGGCGGCGATGGCCGCCGCGTCCTCGGTGCCGAGCCGCGCGCGCAGGATCGCGAACGCCGCGATGGGCACGAGCGCGCTCGCGACCACGCCGGCGGCCAGCGGCAGGAGCGTGGCGACCGTGAACCCGCTGCGCGACAGCTCCACTCCGCCGTGCATGCCGATGGCGAACAGCAGGTACAGCGACATGCCGCGGGTGATCGGCTGCGGGATGTCGAGGTCCGACCGCACGAGCGCGGCCACCATGCCGAGCAGGAACAGCAGGATCGGGGGCGTGAGCAGACTGCCGAGGATCAGTGACGCGTCCAAGCGCGAGCCTCCTTGCTGGAGGAGGCGATGCTACGGCCGCCGCTGCGGAGCGTCAAGCGATCCGACGCCGCGCGGGCGCCGCGCCCGTCGTCGTCACCGGCTCGCGCCGGTAGACCGCGAAGAAGTGCGGGACCGGCGGATCCTGCGTGTCGTCGTGGGCCAGGAACGACCGCTCGACGAGCCCGGCCTCGGTCACGAACCGACCGATCTCGCGGCGATCGAGCGGCACGGGGAACGCGTCCTCCTTCTCGCCGGCCTCGCGGCCACGGCACGAGACGAGCACCACGCCGCCGGGCGCGACGAGGTCCGCGATCGCGGGCAGCGACCGCTCACGTGCCTCGTCCACCAGGATCTGGATCGTGTTGCACTCGAAGACCAGGTCGAACCCCTGCCGCCAGTCCGCCGGCGGGTCGAAGAGGTCGCCCTCCACGTAACGGACCGAGCTGTCGGGGTAGCGCTCGCGGCACATCCCGACCGCGGCGGCCGAGATGTCGAAGGCGGTCACGTGGTACCCGTGGCGCGCGAGCACCTCGGCATCGTCACCGAGGCCGCAGCCGACGACCGCGGCGCGCCGCCCGCCCACCGGCGCATGGGATTCGAGCCAGGCGACCAGGTGCGGGTTGGGCGCGAGGTCGGCCCAGTAGACGCGGTGGATGTCGCCGTCGGCCCGGGCGTAGAACTCGTCGAACCAGCCGTTCGGATCGCCCGCGGCGGCATAGCGGGCGGCGAGGTCGCGGGTGGCCTGCTTGGGGTCGGTCATGCGAGGTCGTCCCGTCCTGCCAGTGGATTATTTTCATCCTGTTTCACGGGAAAAGGATCGCATCGAGCGACGGAATCGGCAACGACGTGCGACGATGAGGCACGGCGATCAGGCCCGGGGCGACTGCTGGACCGGGTGGGTGGCCGCCGGCTGCCGCAGGTCCTCGCCGTCGTCGGCGTGCTGGCGGAGGTCCTCGATGTGCCGCCGGCGCTTCTCGGCCTCCTCGAGGAAGATGCCCGTCAGGCGGGGGCAGTACCGGGTGCCGGCGAAGGCCTGGAT
Source organism: bacterium (assembly GCA_014730255.1). Taxonomy (GTDB): domain Bacteria; phylum Krumholzibacteriota; class Krumholzibacteriia; order LZORAL124-64-63; family LZORAL124-64-63; genus Glo-17. Next base: position 11,492 of record WJIQ01000136.1, read on the forward strand.
CTCGGCCAGCGCGTCGTTGAGCGGCACGGCCGGGCGCCAGGGCCGCCGCTGCAGCAGCGCCCGCAGGCTGTCCGTCAGGGCGATCAGGCGCGAGCCGAGGGGGATCGCCTCGCCCGCCAGGCCCTCCGGGTAGCCGCTGCCGTCGTAGTTCTCGTGATGGTGCAGGATGATCTCGCGCACCTTCGGCGGCGGCTTGATGGGCGCCAGCGTCACCAGGCTCGCCTGGACGTGGCGCTCGAGCTGGATGCGCTCGGCGTCGGTCAGGGCGTCGGGCTTGTTCAGGAGATGCGGCGGGACCGTGGAGAGCCCGACGTCGTAGTAGCGCAGCGCGAACGCGAGATGCCGCAGGTCGGCCCCGGGCAGGCCCAGCCGGCGGGCGCTCGCCAGGCAGATCTCGTGGCAGACGCTGGCCACGTCGGTGCGCGGCAGGATACCGACGCGCGTGGTCGCCCGCAGCGACGACTGGATGGCCGCGAAGTCGCGCAGGGAGCTCTCCTGGCTCTCGTAGCGCTGCAGCAGGTGCACCAGGCGGGGCGCCATCGACTCGAGCAGCAGGCGGTCGTCCGGCCCGAACGACTGCCCGTCGTGCCGGTCGCGGACCGCCACCACGCCGACCACCTCGCCCTCGAACGGCAGCGGCACGCAGAGCACCGGCCCACCCCCGGAGAGCAGCACATCGCCGCTCTCGGGCGTCTCGAGGCGGGTCTCACCGTCGGCCCAGGTCCGGCCGGCGAGGCCGACCCCGCGACCGAGCCGCAGGTCCTGCAGCTGCCCGGCCGGCAGCCCGGCGGCGGCGACCACCTCGAGATGCTCCCGCGGCTGGTCGACGCGCATGAGCACCGCCGCGTGCACGCCCAGGTTCTCGCTCACCCAGTGCAGCAGGCGCTGCAGCGACAGTCGGGGATCGTGGAACACGGGGCTGATGGACGCCGGCGCCGATGGCAGCACCACGTGCGGGCGCCGCGGCAGGATTACCGTCAGCCTCGCCCCGCCGCCGGGCATGTTCTCGGCCCAGATGCGGCCGTCGTGCCAGCTGGTGATGTCGCGGCAGATGCTCAGGCCGACCCCCTGGCCGCCGACCTCCCGGGTGCTCGACCCGTCGACCTGGTAGAACTGCTCGAAGATGGTGTGGAGCTTGTCCTCGGGGATGCCGATGCCGGTGTCCTGCACCTCGATGCGGACGGCGGTGCCCTGCTCGAAGATGCGTGCCGACACCGCGCCGCCGGGGGGCGTGAACTTGAACGCGTTGTCCAGGAGGTGCTCGAGGAGCTGCTGGCAGAGCACCGGATCGGCCTCCAGCGACATCCGGGACGCCGGGCAATCGAGCTGGAAGTCGAGATCGCGCTGCTCGGCCTTCTGGCGCCAATCCTCGGCCAGCCGGCGCGTGAGCGCGGCGAGGTCGCACTCGGCCCGGTCGACCCGCGCCGACTGATCCTCCATGCGCTCGAGATCGAGCAGGTTCTCGATGATCTCGCGGAACTGCTGGCCCTGTTCGTGGATCACCGCGAGGAACTCGCCACGGACGTCGGGCGACATGCTCTCGCCCCGGTCGCGCAGCATCTCGCTGTAGCCGATGATCGAGGTCAGCGGGGTGCGCAGCTCGTGGCTCACGTTGGCGATGAAGTTGCTGCGCAGGTCGCCCAGCGATTGCAGCCGGTCGTTGGCCACGGCCAGCTCGTCGCGGCAGGCGGCGAGCCGCTCGCGGACCTCGTTGCCCTCGAGCACGGCGGCGAGCTGGCGGGCCAGCAGCTCGACGTAGCGGATGTGCAGCAGGTCGGGGCCGCTGTCCTCGCCCGGCTCGCTCAGCTTGAAGAACCCGTGCAGCGCTCCGGCGGGATCGGTGATCGGCACGATCAGGTGCTGGCCGGGCGGCCACTGCCCGTCGTCCGCCGCCGCGCCGGCCGGTTGCGCGGACACCGGCGGCACCAGGTAGCTGTTGGAGACCCGGAACCGCGGATGGACCATCTGCTCGTAGGTCGCGCGATCGAGCGTCGCCTGCGCGCCGGTTCCCGGGACCTCGAACTCGCCGTCGATGGCGGTCGCACGGGCGACGAAGGCGTCACGCGTGTCGGTCCAGTGATAGAGGTCGGCGCGGCGGAACGAGAAGAGGGTCCCGACGAGCTCGACCGCGCCGCGCATCAGGTCCTGACGTCCCCGCAGGCTCTGCAGCTCGACCGCGCTGGCCACCAGGTGCTCGAGCAGGCGCGCGCGCCGGCTCGCGCCCTGCGTGATCTCGAGGGCCTGCTCGCCCCGCAGGCGCGCCTGGGCCAGGTCTTCCTGGGCGACGCCGAGATCGGCGCGCAGGACGTCCCGCTCGGCCGTGAGCGTGGCCGTGCGCTCGGCGGCCTGGTCGCGCTCGCCGATCAGTCCGCGCATGAGTTCGTGGACGAGCAAGACCACCAGCAGCACGTGCAGGAGCAGGTGGCACGCCGCCGCCGGCAGGTTCCGTGCGAGCAGGGGCCGCGTGAACTCGCCGCCGATCAAGCCGAGGAACACCGCCGCCGCCGCGGGCGCGGCCAGCAGCACGAGCGCGGTGCGCCGCCGCGTGTTGGCGGCGAGGATGCCCGCGGCCGCCACGAGCAGCTGCGCGAGAAGCGTCAGGTCGAGCAGGGAGAAGGCCGCCGACAGGAGCGGCCGCGGCTCGACCTGCCAGCCCTCGACGAACACCCGCAGCAGGGCCGTCGGCGCCAGCACCAGGCCGGCGAAGCGGATCTGCCGCCAGGCCTCGCCGCGGTCCTCGCGGCGGGCGACGTGCCCGAGCACGGCCATCAACGCCCCGCAGACCCCGATCGCCGCCAGGTAGACCGTCGCCAGCCGCCAGTCCAGGAGCGGCAACTCGGCGAAGGTGAAGACCGGCATGCTGGCGATCAGGTCCATCGGTCCTATCCGGTTCGGGTGCGTTCGTCCAGCAGGTTGCGGAGGTGCTCGACCAGCCGCGCGATGGTGAAGGGCTTCCTCATGTAGAGATCGGCACCGGCCTCGTTCATGGCCTCGCGCACGGCCTGATCGGTGCGCGCGGACAGCGCGATGATCACGGTGTCGGCGAAGCTGCGGTTGCGGCGCAGCAGGCGCGTGGTCTGCACCCCGTCGAGCCGGGGCATCATGATGTCCATGATCACGACGTCGGGGCGGAAGGCGTGCACGCGGTTCATGGCGTCCATGCCGTCGGTCGCCACGGCGACCTCGTAGCCCTCGTCGCGCAGCGTGTGCTCCAGGAGCGTCGCCACGGGCGCCTCGTCGTCGACGATCAGGATGCGCTGGTTCACGTCCCGTTACCTCCCGCTCGGGCTCTCGATGGGGCGAGATTCGTTCTCGATGGGCACCAGGCCCTCGTCCCGCAGGACGGCGACGAACGCCGCGACGACGTCGCCGTCGAACTGGGTACCGACGTTGCGGCGCAGCTCGTCGACCGCCGTGGCCACCGGCACGCCGTCGCGCCACGGCCGCGAGTGGATCATGGCGAAGAAGGCGTCGACCACCGCGATGATGCGCGATCCGATGGGGATGGCGGCGCCGCGACGACCATCGGGGTAGCCGAGCCCGTCGACGCGCTCGTGGTGGTGGCGGATGATCATCTGCAGCTCCGGCACGTCGACGAGCGGGCCGAGCATCTCGAGGCCGCGCTCGGGGTGTCCGCCGACGTGGTCGCGCTCGTCGGTGTCCAGCTCGTCGGGCTTGTGCAGGACCTCGGGGTCGAGGATCAGCATGCCGGCGTCGTGCAGGGCGCCGGCGTACTGCAGCAGGCGGATCTCGTAGGACGACAGACCCAGGCGCCGGCCGGTGCGCGCCAGCAGGCGCATGGCCAGCGGATCGGTGGTCGGCACGCCGACGCGCCGCAATCCGCTCAGCGCCGACACGGCCTCGATCACGCGATCCTGGCGCTCACGGTCGCCGCCTGCGTCGCGCAGGGCGGTCCAGGCGTTGCCCAGCACGTCGGTCAGCACCACCAGCAGGGCCAGATCGTCGTCGCCGAACACGCCGCCGCCATGCCGGCGAGCGACGAGCACGATGCCGTCGCCGCTCGTCTCGCCCAGCTTCAGCGGTGCGAGCATCGCCGAACCGGGCCCCTCGACGCCGCCGCTGGCCATCTCGCGCAGGGAAGCCGGCATGCGGGCCAGGCGGGGCCCGTCGACCAGGGTCCGGTGGATGCCGTCGCCGCCGTTGGCGATCAGATCGAGCGCCTCCCGTCCCAGCCCCATGGACGCCACGCCGCGCCGGCGGTCGCCATGACCGTCGGGCAGCAGCAGGGCCACGCCGCGCGCGGCCGCCAGCTCGGCGATCAGGCGCAGGCTCAGCGACGCCATCCGCTGGCGACGGCCCGGGTCGATGTCGCCGAGGGCCTCGCCCGGGACGAGCTCGCGGTGATGCTGCTCCTTGGGCAGGAGCACGGTGAAGGTGGTGCCCCGGCCGACGCGGCTGGAAACGTCCAGGTGGCCGCCGTGCAGGTTGGTGATCTCCTTGACGATGCTCAGGCCGAGCCCCACGCCCTCGATCTCGCGCGCCGAGCGCGTGCGGTAGAAGCTCTGGAAGATGGCCCGCATCTCGCGCGGCGGGATCCCCTCGCCATTGTCGGTCACCGCCAGGCGCACCATGGCCGTGTCCTCGCGCGCGGCGACGACCACGCGGCCGCCGGCGGGCGTGAACTTGATCGCATTGCCGACCAGGTTGACCAGGACCTGGCGCACGAGGTCGTCGTCGCCCTCGATGGCCGGCAGGTCGGTCGGGATCCGCGCCACCAGGTGCAGGTTGCGGGCGCTCGCCTGCGGGGCCATGGTCCGCACGATCTCGTCGACCAGCGGCCCGACGGCCACGGCCGCCGACTCCGCCAGCGCCTGTCCTCGACCGCGACGCGTCGAGTCGAGCAGGCGGTCGACCAGGCGCAGGAGGCGGTCGGCCTCGCCGCGGATCACCGCGAGGAACTCGCTGCCGTACGTGAAGGTCGGGTCGTCGGCCCGCTGCTCGAGGACCTCGGCATAGGCGGTGATCGAGGTCAGCGGGGTCTTGAGCTCATGGGCCGTCACGGCTGCCAGGCGGGTCCGCAGCTCGCCGAGGCGCGAGAGCGTCTCGCATTCCGAGCGCAGGGCGCCGTTCTCGGTCGCGACGTCGACGAGCCGGCGACGCTGGCCCAGCAGGGGCGCCAGCAGGGCCGCCAGCTGCTCGAGCTCGGCGCCGAGGGCATCGATCGCGGACGGCTCGGCCGGTGGACGGCTCAGGCCGAGCAGCAGCACGAGTCCAGCCTGGCCGGCGCAGTCGACCGAGACCGCCAGCCAGCCGGCGGTGCGGTCGGCGTCGCCGGGCGGGACGGCGGCCGGATCGACGGGCGCCACGCCGGCGTCGCCGAGCAACGCGCCCGCGGCGGCGTCGCATCGCTGCCAAAGCTCCTCGTCGACCGGGGAATCGGACCAGGTGAACTCGTCGGTCGAGGCGCCCCAGACGACCCCGCGATCGGCCGTGCCGGGATCGGGCGGGACGCTGCCGATCGCCCCGCGCGGGCTCAGGAGGACCCAGGCGACGTCGTCGACGTCACGCCAGCACCGTACGACCTCCTCGCAGAGCACGCGCCAGGCCGCGCCATCCTGCCAGCGTCCCTCGAGACGGCGGCCGGCCGTGGCCAGCACCCCGTGCGTCCGCGTCGTCGAAGGTGGGCTGTCCGGGCCGTCTCGCATGGTGTCGCGTCCCTCAGGTGTCCTGGCTCTGCCCCGGATCGTCCAGGGAGATCATCTCCGTGCTCGCGTCCGGAGCCCGACGCTCCTTGACCACGACGGAGCCGGGTTGCTGCTTGCCGTGGCGCTTGAGCTCGGCCAGTGCGTCGCTGACCGCCACGGGGTGGTTGTAGCGGCGGGGAACGTCGGTGATCAGCGCGACGGTCAGCGTGATCAGCGGCGCGTGGACGCGCTCGCCCGTGCGGGTCGAGATCTCGAGGTAGCCGCGGGCGAGGTCCTCGGGGTCGTGCAGACCCTCGCTGTCGCGCTCGAAGGCCTCGACGATCGCCCCGGCGATGGCGTCCGCCTGCCCCGAGTCGCAGAGCACCAGGAAGTCGTCGCCACCGACGTGGCCGATGAAGTCGTCGGGGCTGCCGATGCCGTCGACCACGTTGCCGATGGTGTCGGCGACCAGCTCGATGGCGAGGTCGCCGCGGGCGTAGCCGTAGTGGTCGTTGAAGCGCTTGAAGCGATCGATGTCCAGGTACATGGCGGCGAACGGCCCGCCCTCGCGCAGCCGGCGCGCCATCTCGCGCTCGATGGCGTGGTTGCCCGGCAAGCCGGTCAGCGGGTTGGCCTCGCGCTGGGCCTGGACGGTCTCGAGCATGTTCGCCACGCGAGCGAGCAGTTCCTCCTGATCGAAGGGCTTGCTGACGTAGTCGTTCGCGCCGCCACGGAAGCCGCGCACGCGCGCCACGCTCTCGCCGCGGGCGGTCAGCATGATCACGGGTAGCCGCTGCAGGCCCCGGAGCTGGCGGATGTGCTCGAGGACGGCGAACCCGTCCAGGTGCGGCATCATGACGTCCAGCAGGACCAGGTCGGGGCGCTCGGCCACGACCTGACTGATCGCTTCCTGGCCGTTGCTGGCCGTGACCACCCGATATCCGGCCTCGTCGAGCAGGAACTCCAGGATCCGCCGGATATGCTGATCATCATCTGCGATCAGGATTTTTGCGGGTTCGTGCATCGTCACCGCCCCGTCCCGGAGTGCATAATGGCATGCATCGACCGCTCTCGGCGGCCTGAGGCGGAGCCACGCAAGTGGCGTGCCATCACCGGGTACGGGCGGTCGCTCCAGCACCTTCCGTGCCACGGCGGGTGGTCGCGGGCGACCACGAAGCCGTCCGCGGGACCGCGATCAACGTCCGGGAATCCCGGGAGATCAGCGCCAGGAAGCGAGCGGCGCGCGCGCGAAGCTGTCCAGATCGAGGCCGTCGTGGCGGCCGGCGGCGATGTGGCAGTGGCCGGTGTAGGCGATCATCGCCGCGTTGTCGGTGCAGTAGACGGGCTGCGGAGGCACGAAATGCAGACCACGCCGACGACTCTCGTGCTCGACCGCACCGCGCAGGCCGCGATTGGCCGCGACCCCGCCCGCGAGGTACACCGCCGGGACCCCGTGCTGCTCGGCGGCCTGGAACAGGCGCTGGCAGAGCACGTCGATGATCGCGTCCTGGACCCCACGCGCGATGTCGGCGACGTCCTGGTCGGCCAGGGGTCGCGGCAAGGCCTCGACGGCCAGACGCACCGCCGTCTTCAGGCCGCTGAAGCTGAACACCAGCCGCGGATCGCGGGCCAGCGGCCGGGGCAGGTCGAAGCGGTCGGGGCGTCCCTCGCGCGCGAGCCGATCGATGTGCGGGCCGCCCGGGTACGGCAGCCCGAGCAGCTTGGCCGCCTTGTCGAACGCCTCGCCGGCGGCGTCGTCGAGCGTGGCACCCAGGCGCTCGTAGCGGCCGACCTCGCACACCAGCACCAGCTCGGTGTGCCCACCGGAGACCACCAGGCACACCGCCGGCAGCACCAGCGGCTCGGACAGCGCGTTGGCCAGGATGTGCCCCTCGAGGTGATGCACGCCGGCCAGCGGACGGTCGGCCGCCCGCGCGATCGCCTTGGCCGTGCTCAGGCCGACCAGCAGGGCACCGATCAGACCCGGACCGGCGGTCACCGCGACGCCATCGAGATCGCGCGGCCGCAGCCCCTGGCGATCCATGAGGTGCTCGACCAGGGGTAGCAGGTTGACCGTGTGGGCCCGGCTGGCGAGCTCGGGAACGACCCCGCCGAACTGGTCGTGCAGGTCGACCTGGCTGGACAGCAGGTTCTCGGCGACGCCGATCTCGCTGTCGTACAGGGCCACCGACGTGTCGTCGCAGCTGGTCTCGATGCCGAGGATCTTCATGGCGGCCAAGGTACGTCGTGGTCGCGCCCGCGGCAATGGCCGACCGCCGCGGCGTCGCCTGTCCTCCGGTTGCGTCGTGATGGACGCTCAGGGACACTCGCGACCGAACGCCGGCAGCTCCGCGACCACCGCAACCCAAAGCCCCACGGTCGGTTGCATCAGCGAGCGAGGACCGGCCCGGTTCCTGCATCGGCCTCCACCGACGAGGCGACGCGGCTCGCCGGAGCCGCCGGTTCCAGGCACGGACAACGCGAGGACGACGACCATGAAGACCTTGACCGCCCTGTGGACGACCCTGCTGCTCGTGGCCGTGGCCACGACCGCCACCGGTGCCGGCGACGGCCTGCGCAACGCCGCCGAGCGCCGCGACGATCGCCAGGACCTGCGCCAGGACCGACACCAGCTGCGCGACGACCTGCGCGACGTGGCGCATCTCGAGCGTCTCATCGATCGCCACGCCCGAGCCGTCGCCACCGGCGACCAGCTGGCGCTCGCGGCCATCGATCGTGAGGTCGCCGCGATGCTGAATGCCGAGATCGGCGAGGCCAGGCGCGAGACCCGCGACGCCGGGCGGGAGCTGCGGCAGGGACGCCGCGAGGTCCGTTCGGACCGGCGGGAGATCCGTGACAATGCCCACACCGGCGCGTCCGCGCGCGAGCGCCGTGACGACCGGCACGATCTGCGCGACGACCGGCGCGACCGGCGCGATGACCGGCGCGACCGGGCGCGCGAGCAGGATCATCTCGAGAACTACCTCGCGATCCGCGACGACTGGGCCGCCCTGGACCGGACCGGTGACGCGGCGCGCAAGACCGACCTGCTGCGTGATCTGCTGGAGATCGCCCGCGCGGAGCTGCGCGGCGACCGCGTCGAGCTGCGGGAGGATCGCCGCGAGCTGCGCGAAGACCGGCGGGAGACCCGCGAGGACCGGCGCCAGCGCTGAGCGAGGCCCATCGGCGACCCGGTGGCGCGCCTCGCCTCCGCGCGGCGCGTCACCAGGCTCGTCACGCGTCCAGCTCGGCCAGCACCAGCGCCGCCCCGTCGGCGATCTCGCGCACCAGGGCGCCCCGGCGCCCCAGGGACTCCGCCGCCGCCTCGCCCGCCAGTCCGTGCACCCAGCAGGCCAGCGTCGCCGCGTCCAGCGCCGACGCCCCCTGGGCCAGGAAGCTACCGATCATGCCGGTCAGGACGTCGCCGGTCCCCCCGCGCGCGAGCGTGTCGTCGCCGCTGGGGTTGACCACGACCGTGCCGTCGGGTGCGGCGACCAGGGTCGGCGACCCCTTGAGCACCAGGACGGCCTGCCAGCGCGCGGCCAGCTCGGCCGTCAGCTCGAAGCGCCGCTGGAGCACCTCGTCGGCCGTGGATCCGAGCAGGCGCGCCAGCTCGCCGGCATGGGGCGTGAGCACGACCTCGCCGGTGGCGAAGCGCGGGGTCTGCCCGAGCCTGGCGAAGGCCCCGAGCCCGTCGGCGTCGATCACCAGCGGCAGCTCGCACCGCTCGCAGAACCGGCAGACCCAGCCGTCGGTCTCGCGGTCGTTGCCCAGGCCCGGCCCGATGGCCACGGCATCCTTCTTCCAGAGCAGGTCGTCCATGTCCTGGACCATGATCCCGGCCAGGGTGCCCGACGCGGTGGTCGGCGACGTGCGCACGATCGCCTCCGGCAGCGCCACCCGCAGGGGCGTCTCCAGACCCTCCGGCACCAGCATGGTCAACAGGCCGAGACCGGTGCGCAGGGCGCCGAGGCCGCCGAGCTGCGCCGCGCCCGCATAGGCCCGCGAGCCGGCGATCAGCAGCAGGCAGCCGGCCTGGTACTTGTGCATGTCGCTGGGCCGCGCCGGCAGCAGGTCGCGGTAGTCGGCCACCGTCGGCACGATCCACGGCGGGGCATGCCGATCGATCACCTCGCGCGGGAAGCCGATGTCGACCACCTCGATCCGGCCGGCATGGTCGCGGCCGGGCGGCAGCATGAGGCCGACCTTGGGCAGCCCCATGGTGATGGTCGCGTCGGCGACGATGGCGGCCGGGTCGGCCGATCCGTCGTCGCCCGAGACGCCGGACGGCATGTCGACGGCGATCAACGGCGCGTCGAGCGCATTCATCGCCTCGAGCAGCGCCGGGTAAGGATCCCGCAAGGGAGGAGCGATGCCGGTGCCGAGGACCGCGTCGATCGCCAGGCCGCAGCCGGCGCCCAGCTCGGCCACCTGCGCGGCCCACCGGTCGCGATCGCCGGCGACCAGGTGCACCTCGTCGGGCAGCCGATCGTGATTGGCCCGGGCGTCGTCCGAGAGATCCTCCGGCCCGGCCAGGCGGAGCACGCGCACCGGCCAGCCCGCCTCGGCCAGGACGCGCGCCATCACCAGCCCGTCGCCCCCGTTGTTGCCCTTGCCACAGACGATCAGCACCGGCGCGCGGTCGTCGAGCCAGCCGCCGGCATCCAGCGCATCGCACGCGGCGCGTCCGGCGCGTTCCATGAGTTCGAGTCCGGGCGTGCCGGCCGCGATCGTGTCGCGGTCGATCGCCCCCATCTGGCGGGACGTGACCAGGCGCAGGCTCACCGCGCACCTCCATTCAGCTCGTCGAGCACGTCGAGCAGTTGCGAGAGATCGTCGACGATGAACTCGGCGGTCTCGGCGTGCGGCACCTCGGCCGCGATGGCCGCCGGGTCCTTGTAGGGCGGCGACGCGTCCCCGTACCGGGCCCAGACCGTGTGGATGCCCAGATCGCGCGCGCCGGTGATGTCGCGCGACGGCCAGTCGCCGATCATCACCGCCTCGTCCGGGGAGACCGCGAGCTGCTCGAGCGCCATGCGGAACGGCGCCGGGTCGGGCTTGCGCGCGCCGGTGTCGTCGTGGGTGAAGACGTGGTCGAAGTGATGATGCAGGCCGAGCCGGCAGATGCGCAGCCAGACCTCGAACCGCGGCGCGTCGCTGACCACGGCCATGCCGTAGCCGTCGCGCAGCAGCCGGTTCAGCACCATGGTCGCGTGCGGGTAGAGCACCAGGCTGCCGTCGCGCGCGCGTCGATAGGCGACCACCGCGGCGGCGAGCATGCGGAAGTCGACGCCGCCGAGCTCCTGCTTCAGGAACCTGTCGAAGACCCGCTGGTACTCGATGCCCTCGTCCTGATAGATGCCGTAGATGCGCCGGTGGGCCTCGCGGGCGCTCAGCGGCAGGCCGCAGTCGATCATCGCGTCGATCGCCGCGAGGATCGCCTCGTCCTTGGCCCTCATGAAGTCGGTCAGCGTGTTGTCGAGATCGAAGATGACGGCCTTGATGGTGCGTTGGCCCATGCGGTCTCCTTGCTTGCCGGCACGGTCGACCTCGCATACTAATGGACGACCGCCCCCGGCGTACAGGAGGAAGCCGTGCCCCCGCCACCGGAAACGCCGCAGCGCCCCACGCTCTGGGAGGCCTGGTCTGCCTGGCAGCTGATGGTCTACGCCCTGCTCCTGCTCGGCGCCAACGTGTTCTGGCAGGCGGTCGTCTTCCAGCTGACCGGCACGGTGTTCCTGCCCGTGGCCGTGGCGGGTCTGCTGGCCATCGTGCTGCCATTGACCGGGGCGGCCTGGTGGCACGGCCAGTCCCTCGGCGCGGCGTTCGACCTGCGGCTCGACGCCGGCGTGGTCATCATCGGGATCGGCGCCGGCCTGCTCGCCTGGCTGCCGGCGAGCACGCTGGCCGGCCTGTCGTCCGAGCTGCGGCCACCGGACGATTCGTACTTCGAGTTCCTGCGCGAACACCTGCCCACCGACCTGCCCGGGACGCTGGTCGCCTTCGGCGCGGCGGGCGTGGTCGCGCCCTTCGCCGAGGAGCTGCTGTTCCGCGGTCTGCTCTACCGCACCGCGCGCACGCGCTGGGGTCCGGTCGGCGCGGCCTTCCTGACGTCGCTCTTCTTCGGCATCGTCCACTGGGAGCCGTGGAGCCTGTTCGGGTTGATCGCGGTCGGGCTGGTGATGTGCGCGCTCTACGAGCGGACGGGGTCGCTCGTGGCCCCGATGCTGGCCCATGCCGTCCACAACGTGATCTCGCTGGCGCTGATGCTGAAGTGGCGCGACGAGCTGGGCGCGGGCGACGCGGCCGGTCCGACCGCGTGGCTCGTGTCCGCAGCCTGCACGGCGGCGCTCGTCTGGCTGCTGCGGCGCCCTCGCGCACGCTGACGCCGTGCCGCCCGGCGAACGCTCCAGGCTAGTCGCCGACCCGTCCGAGGCTGATGTCCCCGTTGTCGATGCGAATCGTGTGCCCGCATCCGGGGTTGTGGCAGACCCAGGCCTTGTAGCGGATCGCGGCGCCGTCGCGCCCGTAGTCGCTGAGGGGCAGCATGAGCCCCTGGTTGCATTTCAAGCAGGGAGGGTATTCCATCCTCACGCCTTTCCCGGTGGCCGGCGGCGGCCACCGCGCGGGCGCCGGGCGCCCGCCGCTTCCTCCACCCGGGGTCCCCGGACCCCGATCCGTCACCTCCCGGCGACATCCGACAGGGTAGGCGCACCCGATCCGACTCTCAACCGGATCGGGCGGTCACGCCCTCTACCCGCCCGAGCGCGCGTCCCGGACCATCGCCATGAGGCCCTCCTCCATCGCGCTTGCGGTGGCCTCCGGGCCGGTCAGCTTGAAGAACACGCTGCCCCGCGGCCCCTCGAGCACGACGCCGACGAGCCGGTATCCCGGCTTCGCCTCGCCGCCGTCACCGCCCATCGGACGCATCCCGCCGGCCTTGTACGAGCCGTCGAGCGCGACGGAGTGGCCGGTCATGCCGCCGACGTCGAACCGGTCGCGGACCGGCTCGGTGCCGTCCTCGATCTGACCGATCCAGCGCTGGAGGTTGGCCTCGACACCCCCGCCCGAGGCGGGCCCGAAGTAGAACACGTTGACCTCGGCCGCCTCCTCGTCGCCCGCGACCGGCGCGAGCCGGAACTGCGCCTGGCGCATGCCCTCCGGCCCGAGGTCCTCCCAGGACGCCGGGGGAGCGAAGGTGACGCCGGCGATGGTCATCTCGTCGGCGGTCGCGGTCGTCGGCGAGCCGGTCTGCCCGTTCTGGTCGTCGCTGGCGTCAGCTGCGGCCTCCCCGGATCCGGCCGCCTCGGACTCGCCGCCGCTGCAGGCGGCGACCAGCACGAGGCCGAGCGCGAGGACCAGGGAGGCGAGCAACCTCGCCGAAAAGTGTCGCGTTTCCATGGCGGGACACGCTACTGCGGGAGGCCGACGGCGGCAAGCGCGACCGGGATCACTCCGAACGCAGCGCCTCGACGGGATCGAGCCCCGCCGCCCGGTTGGCCGGGTAGACGCCGCAGACCACGCCGATGCCCGCCGAGACCACCACGGCGACGAGCGTCGTCAGCGGGTCGACGCGGAACGGGAAGGCGAGCACCTGCGTCATGGCGTAGGAGAGCACGTACCCCAGCACGATGCCCACGACCCCGCCCACGAGCGTCAACGACCCCGCCTCGAGCAGCACCTGCAGGAGCACGTCCCGGCGTCGCGCCCCGAGCGCCATGCGCACGCCGATCTCCTTGGTGCGCTCGGTCACCGAGATCAGCATGATGTTCATCACGCCGATGCCGCCGACCAGGAGCCCGATCGACGCGAGCACCGTCAGGACGATCGCGATGGCGCCGGTGATGCCGTCGACCATCTCGCCGTAGGTCTCGCTGGTGTTGATGTCGAAGTCGTCCGGTTCGCTCGGACGCAGCCGTCGGCCGGCGCGCAGGGCCCCGGTCAGGTCCGAGCGCACCTCCTCGAGCGAGTAGCCCGGCGCGACCGTGGCGGCGATGGAGCGGTCCTCCATGCCACGGTCCAGGAAGTCCTTCTCGTAGGTGGTCCACGGGACCACCACGTAGTTCTCGCCGAGCGAGCCCATGATGCTCTTGCGCTCGGCCATGGTGCCGATGATCCGGTACGGCCGGCCGCGGATGTTCAGCGTGCGACCGATGGGATCGAGGATGGGGAACAGGTCGCTGGCGGGGCCGTAGCCGAGCACGCAGACACGTTCGCGTGCCTGCAGCTCCTGACGGTTGAAGAACCGCCCCTCACCCACGTCGTAGCTGTACATGTAGGGGAAGTTCTCGCTCGCACCGAAGACCTGGACCGCGCCGGTGCGCTCCTTGTCGTACTTGAGCACCGTCGCGGTGTGGTTCTGGACCATGTAGTCGACGCGCTCGACGCCCTCGACGTCGGCCACGAGCGGCAGCAGCTCCGGGTCGAGCTGGCGGCGGCGCAGCTTGGCGTCGACGTCCTCGCCGCCGAGGCCGGTGTAGCGCGCGACGTACAGGTACGGTCGGCTCGCCGAGACGATGTCCTGCCGGATCCGGTCGCTGAGGCCGCTGACGATGGTCACGATCGCCAGCAGCGTCGCCACGCCGATCGCCACGCCCAGGATCAGCAGCCAGCTGCGCAGACGGTGGCCACGGACGGTGTGCATCGCCTGTCGCAGGGCCTCGCGCGGGGAGACGTGCCCGCCTTCACTCATGACGCAGGGCCTCCACGGGATCGAGTCCAGCCGCCTTCCAGGCCGGCCAGGCGCCGAAGAACGCCCCGATGAGGAACGTCGTGCCCAGACCGAGGGCCACGCTCCACAGCGGGACGGCGAAGTTCAGGTCGCTGACCGCGCAGATCACCCAGGTGATCCCCGCGCCGGCCAGCACGCCGATCACGCCGCCGGTCAGCGACAGGGTGATCGCCTCGACCAGGAATTGCCAGGCGATGTTCCAGCGCGAGGCGCCCACCGCCTTGCGGACACCCACCTCGCGCGTGCGCTCGGTGACCGAGACCAGCATCACGTTCATCAGCACGATGCCGCCGATCACCAGGCTGATCGCCACCAGGGGCACCATGGCGGCGTAGATGGCGCCGGCGACGCCCTTCCAGATCTGCAACAGCTGCTCGCTGGTGGCCAGGCCGAAGTCGTTGTCCTCGAGCGGGCGCAGGCGATGACGGATGCGCATGTGGAAGGTCGCCTCGTCCATGGCCTCCTCGAACCGCTCGAGGTCGCGCACGGCCACCTTGATGTCGATGGACTGGCGCGAGCCGAAGACCTTCTGCCAGGCGGTGATGGGCACGATCACGAACAGGTTGCGGTTGCCCCCCAGGACGGTGCCCAGGTCCTCGACGACCCCGACCACGGTGAAGTGACGCCCCCTCAGCCGGAACTCCTTGCCGATGGGATCGAGCGAGCGCGGGAACAGCTCGCGCGCGATGTCCCAGCCCAGGACCGCCACCTCGCGGCTGGCCGAGACGTCGGCCGGCGTCAGGTGACGGCCGAGCGCCAGGGGCAGGTCCTCGATGACCGCGTACTCGGCGGTCTTGCCCCGCACCTCGCAGCCGCGGTAGCTCGCACTGCCGGCCCGCAGGTCGGCGGTGGACTCGACGTGGGCGCCGACCGCGCGCGCGAGCTCCAGGCGCGGCGCGAGCCAGTCGCGGTCGGCGAGGGTCAGGTCGGGGTTGTTGAGCGACTCGAGGAAGAGGTCGAAGTCGGTGATGATCTCCCAGGGGTTGACCCGCATGATGGTGAAGACGTCGGTGCCCTCGTCGAGGACCTTCTGCCGCGCGTACTGGTCGGCGCCGTAGATCAGGCTGACGACCGCGATCACGCTCATGGTCCCGACGATGTTCCCGAGCAGGGTCAGGAACGTGCGCAGCTTGTGGCTGCGCAGGTTCTCCAGCGCGATGCGCACGCCGGTGACGCTCAGTCCCGGCATGATCAGTCGTCGTCTCGATCGGGGGCGCGTTCGCGCACCGGCTCGCCGTCCTTCAGCTCGCGCAGCACGCGGAACGGGCCGCTGACCACCGACATGCCGTCCTCCAGGCCGGAGACGACCTCGAAGTGCTCCTCGCCGGCGATGCCCAGCTCGACGGGCACGAACTTCGCGAACCCGTCGCGGACGACGAACACGCCCTCGCGTTCCTCGCGCTCGACGTCCTCGGGCTCGGCCTCGGCGGAGAAGCCGAGGTCGGCGAGCGCCTCCTCGCGGTCCCGGGCCTGGCCACCGTCGAGGTCGGCGATCGCGTCCTCGGCGAGCGGCCAGTCGCGGGCAGTGACCGCACCGAGCGGCACGGCGATCGCGCCCGTGCGCTCGGCGACGGTGATGCTGGCCTTGGCGGTCAGGCCGGGCCGGACGATGTCCGGCGCGCGGTCGAGCAGGACCTTGACCTCGAAGTCGACGGCCTGCTGGGTGCCGCCCGAACGGATCGGGCTGTTGCCGATCTCGGAGACGCGGCCGGGGAACTCGTCGTCCGGGAAGGCGTCGATCTCGATGGTGGCCGGCTGGCCGAGGCGCACCTTCACGGCCTCGGTCTCGTCGACCTCGACGACGGCCTCGAGGGTGCCCATGTCCGCGATGGAGAGCAGCACCGTGCCCGGGTTGTTCAGCGTGCCCATGATGGCGTTCTCGCCCTCCTCGACGTTCAGGCGCGTGACGAGGCCGGTCATGGGCGCGGAGATCGTCACCTTGCCCAGATCGTGGCGGGCCTTGGCGAGATTCGCCTCGGTCTGCTCGAGACGGTGACGCGCGGACTCGACCCGCGCCTCCTCGACCCGCAGGCTGGTGCGCGCGGCGATCAGCTGCTCCTCGCTCGACAGCCCCTCGCGGTAGAGCTCGGCCTGCCGCTGATGGTCCTGGCGCGCCTTCTCGAGCGACGCCTCGGCCAGGCGCAGGTCCGCGCGGCCGGTGCGCACGCCCGCCTCCAGGGCGGCCACCGCCGCCCGGTACTCGGTGGGATCGATCTCCAGCAGCAGGTCGCCCCTCTCGACGGTCTGCCCCTCCTCGACGGCGAGGTGGGTGATGGTCCCGATCACGTTGGCCGAGACGTCGACCTGGCGCTGGGGCTGGATCGTGCCGGAGGCCGAGACGATGGCCTCGAGGTCGAGCCGCTCGACCTCGGCGACGTCGACGCGGGTCCTCGTGTCGCGCCGTGTGATGCTGACCACGACCAGCACGACGATCACCACCAGCACGAGGGCGATGGGCAACCACTTCTTCACGTCACACCTCCGGCGCCTAGGCGCCCGACACGGCCTGTCCGACCAGGGTGAACCCCACGAGGATGGCCGACAGCAGCAGGTAGGTCGCCACGACCACCGTGGTCGCGCGACCGAACGTCATGCGGTGGGCGATGGCCATGCCGATCGCCACGACCCCGATCATCCACCAGACGAACGGGTCGCCGAACATGCTGGCCAGCACGTAGGTCACCGAGCCGGGGTCCGGGTCCGGGAGCAGCGAGGCCACCGTCAGTCCGGCCGCATGGACCGAGCCGGTGGCCAGCAGGATCACCCAGGAGATGATCGGTTTCAGTCCGTAGGCGATCAGCCCGGCCCAGAACACGACCCCGACCGACTGGCCCAGGCGCCCCTCCCCCTCGGAGAGCTTGAGGAACATGTGCGTGATCAGCGCGAAGACCAGACCGCCGAGGATCGTCACGCCGAAGCCGGCGCCGAGTCCGGAGAGGATCCGCAGCCAGATCGGCGGGTCGCGGAACAGCTCGAGCTGCTCCTCGAGCATCTCCACCTGGCCGGCGGGTGCGTTCTCGAGCTGCATCTCCGTCTGCGCGGGCATCAGGAGGTGCGCGTTGAGGGCGGTGTACAGGAACATGACCACGAATACCAGCAACGCGGGCGCCCACCACATCGGACGCTCCGCCGTGGCGGTCATCGCCCGCACCGGGGCGACGATCACGTCGCTGATGCGTTCGCCCAGGGTCGGCGATCCGGCCGGCGACGTCGGGGTGGACTCGGTGGCGGGATCGAACTCATTCATCGCGGGTCTCCTCGGAGCGGGTGGACGGCCGGTGACGGACGAGGTCGTTCAGGCGCGCCTGGAGTTCACGGCCGGTACCCGCCAGGCGTGACGAGGATTCGCGGGCGGACAGTGCGGCTCGCCCGCGGTCGCGATCCTCGTGCGAGGCGAGGAACTCGCGGGCGAACCGTCCGTCCTCGATCTCGTCGAGGATCTCGGCCATGCGCGCGCGCACGGTGCCGTCGATCAGGCGCGGTCCGCGCGTCAGGCCGCCGTAGGCCGCGGTCGGGCTGATCCGCGCTCGCATGCCGTCGACACCGTACCGGTGGACGAGGTCGGTGATCAACTCGAGTTCGTGCACGCACTCGAAGTAGGCGTTGGTCGCGTCGTAGCCGCGATCGGTGAGCGTGTCGAACGCCGCCTGCAGCAGCTCGATCACGCCGCCGCACAGGACCGCCTGCTCGCCGAACTGATCGGACACGCACTCTTCCCTGAACGTGGTCGGCCAGCCGCCGCCGCGCAGGCAGCCGACCGCCCGGGCGTACGCGGCGCAGAGGGGCCAGGTTTCCGGCGGCGACTCGGGCGTGACCGCGAGCAGGCCCGGCGCCCCGCCGCCGGCCTCGTACGCCGAGCGCAGCATGTCCCCCTGGCTCTTGGGCGCGACGAGGAAGCAGCCCCGGTCCCCGGGATCGATCTGGTCGAACGCCACGGCGAATCCGTGCGCGAAGCCCAGCATCGCGCCCGCTCCCAGATGGGGGCCGACCTCCGCGGCGAACACCGTGGCCATCGCCTCGTCCGGCAGCATGAGCATGACGACATCGGATGCGGCCGTCGCCGCGGCGACCGTTCGGACCTCCAGGCCCGCCCTGGCGGCCACCTCCCGGCGCGGGGAGCCCTCGCGGAGCCCCACGATGACGGCGATGCCGCTGTCGCGCAGATTCAGCGCGTGGGCACGGCCCATGGTGCCGTATCCGATCATCGCGACCGTCTGCGCGTGAAGTGGCGCGAGGCTGACCGCCCGTTCCTCGAGCGGCCGGCGTGGGTCCGGTGGCCAGGTGATCATGGCGGGCACCTCCGGTTCCGGCCGGACGCGCACTCGCCCGGCACCGCGCACGTTAGGGCGCCGCGGGTGCCTTGACAAGAACCATGCGACCGCCTAGATTGCCGCTCTGCCCAGAACCGGGCGGCGGGACGAGTCCGCCCCGATCGGGTGGCGCCTTAGCTCAGTTGGTTAGAGCAGCGGAATCATAATCCGCGTGTCCGGGGTTCGAATCCCTGAGGCGCCACCAGCCATTCCTCCAGCCGCCGCGGCGGCTTTTTTTGTGCCCCCGAGAGACGCGCGATCCCGGGGAGGCAGGCGATCCGGAAAGGCACGCGACCATGAGGGCCGGCCGATCATGACGCCCACGTTCGCGAGCGACGTCGCCGCGGAGCTCGAACGGCTCCACGCCGCGGTGGTGGCCGCGTACGGCGAGCCCGCCGATCGCAGCGGCGTGGTGATCGCGCTCTCGGGCGGACCCGACTCGGTCGCGCTGCTCGATGTCGCCCGACGCTGGGCCGCGGACACCGGGCGTCGGATCGTCGCCGCGCACTTCGACCACCAGCTCCGGGGCACGGGTGCCGACGCCGACGAGGCTTTCTGCCGCCAGCTCTGCGCCGACCTCGGTGTCGAGCTGGACGTCGAACGCGGCGACGTCCGTGGCCTCGCGCGTCAGCGTGGCCGTGGTCTCGAGGACGCCGGGCGTCAGCTTCGCGACGCCTTCCTCGAGCGGGTGCGCCGGCAGCGGACGCTGGCCGCCGTGGCCACCGGCCACCATCGCGACGACCAGGTCGAGACCGTCCTGCTGCGCGTGTTCCGCGGCACGGGGCTGGACGGCCTGCGGGGCATCCGACCCTGGCAGGGCCGCCGCATCCATCCGCTGCTCGCATGGCCGCGCCCGGCCATCCTCGATCACCTCGTCGCCCACGGGTACACCTGGCGCGAGGACGCCACGAACCGGGACGGCAGCAACCGGCGAGGTCGCGTGCGCCACGAGCTGATGCCGCTGGTGCGGGACATCTTCGGTCCCGGCAGCGGCGAGGCCATCGCCCGCCTGGCCGACCTCGCCGAGACCGACCTGGCCTACCTCGACGAACGCACCGAGGCGGCCTGGGAAGCGGTCCTGACCGAGGCGCCCGAGGGGCTGTGCGCCCCGGCCCTGTCCACGCGGGCGATGGCCGCCCTGCCGGCGGCCATCGCCGGTCGCGTGCTGCGTCGCTGGCTCGCCCCCCACGTGCCGGAGGACCTGGCGCAGGTCCACGTCGAGGCGATCCTGCGCTGGCTCGGGGCCGGCCAGTCGGGCAGTGGCCTCGATCTACCCGGCCCGGTGCGCATCGAGCGGGTCTTCGACGCCATCGGGCTCGCGGCCGACGCGCCCCTGGCCGCGGCGGTCGAGGACTGGCGCGTGACGGTCGCCCCTCTGCCGGAGATCCCCGACCCGGTCCCCGGCCCCCGTCGCGAGGTCGACGGCTGGCGGATGGTGTGCGCGGCCGAGGCCCTGTCCGGGTCGCTCCGCCTCAGACACCCCCGGCAGGGTGATCGCCTGGAACCCTTCGGGCTCGGCGGGAGTAAAAAGGTCAGCGATCTTTGCCGGGAGCAGCGCATCCCGGCGGCCACCCGCTCGCAGCTGCTCGTCGTCGAGGACGCCACCGGGCCGCTCTGGATCCCCGGGGTGGCCCAGGACGAGCGGACGCGCGTGTTGCCGACCACCCGACAGGCCGTTACCATCTTCGTGAACCGGCGGCACCGCGAATCGGGCCGCTGAGTTCGTGTCCAGACGGTCCGTTCGCCGCCGGCGGGGCCGTCTGACCCTGGCATCTCGAAAGGACCTCGATGTCGAACAATCCCAACCGGGACAACAAGCCGCCGAGTGGACCGGGAGGACCGCGCGGAGGCTTCACCGGGCGTGGCGTGGCCTTCTGGCTGCTGCTGGTGCTGCTGCTGGTCGTGGTGTTCCAGTGGTACAGCGGCAACCGCACGGCCACCAACAAGATCAGCTTCAGCGCGTTCGCCGAGCAGGTCGAGAGCGGCAACGTCGCCGAGCTGACGATCGTCGACGGCAAGGGTGTGGGCCGGCTCACCGAGCAGGTGCCGATGACCGTCGTCGACGGCACGATCCGTCCGGTGCGCGAGTTCACGGTGGTGCTGCAGCCCAAGGACGACTACTACGAGTGGCTGCGCGAATACAACCCGGACATCCGCTTCGAGGTCGAGGAACCGCGCGACCCGTGGCTGACCCAGATCCTCACCGCCTACATGCTGCCCATCCTGCTGCTGGTGGCGGTCTGGATCTTCTTCTTCCGTCAGATGCAATCCGGCAGCAACCGCGCTTTCTCGTTCGGCAAGAGCAAGGCCAAGCTGGTGAACATGGACCGCCCGGAGGTCACGTTCGAGAACGTGGCCGGCTGCGACGAGGCCAAGGTCGAGCTGCAGGAGGTGATCGAATTCCTCCGGTCGCCCAAGAAGTTCCAGCGTCTCGGCGGTCGCATCCCCAAGGGTGCCCTGCTGGTCGGCCCTCCCGGCACCGGCAAGACCCTGCTCGCGCGCGCCGTCGCCGGCGAGGCCGGCGTGCCGTTCTTCTCGATGAGCGGCTCCGATTTCGTGGAGATGTTCGTGGGCGTCGGCGCCAGCCGCGTGCGCGACCTCTTCGAGCAGGGCAAGAAGAACGCGCCGTGCATCATCTTCATCGACGAGATCGACGCCGTCGGCCGGCATCGCGGCGCCGGACTCGGCGGTGGCCACGACGAGCGCGAGCAGACGCTCAACCAGCTCCTGGTCGAGATGGACGGCTTCGAGAGCAACGAGGGCGTGATCCTCATCGCGGCCACCAACCGCGCCGACGTCCTCGACCCCGCGCTTCTGCGCCCCGGTCGCTTCGACCGCCAGGTCGTCGTCGACCTGCCCGACCTCTCTGGCCGTGAGGCCATCCTGAAGGTCCACATGAAGAAGGTCCGCTTCTCCGAGGAGGTCTCGGTCAAGCGGCTGGCCGCCGGCACGCCCGGCCTCGCCGGCGCCGACCTGGAGAACCTGATCAACGAGGGCGCCCTGATCGCCGCGCGCCGCAATCACGACGAGGTCCTCATGGAGGACTTCATCGAGGCCCGCGAGAAGGTGATGATGGGCCCGGAGCGGCGTAGCCGCGTGCTCACCGAGGAGACCAAGCGCGTCGTGGCCTACCACGAGGCCGGCCACGCGATCGTGGCCGAGTACTGCGAGTTCGCCGACAGCGCGCAGAAGGTCACCATCATCCCCCGTGGCCAGGCGCTCGGCATCACGTTCACGCCGCCGGAGGAGGACGTGTTCCTGCGCAGCCGGGAGAAGTTCCTCGACCAGATCTGCGTCGCCCTCGGCGGCCGCGTGGCCGAGGAGATCTTCCTCGGGACCATCACCGACGGCGCCTACGGCGACATCCGCTCGGTCACCGGCAGCGCCCGCACGATGGTCACCCGCATCGGCATGAGCGAGAAGATGGGCCCGATCGCCTACGAGGAGGCGGCCGAACAGGTCTTCCTCGGCCGCGACTACTCCCGACGCCAGTCCCACAGCGAGCAGACGCTGCAGACCATCGACGGCGAGGTCACCCGCATCGTCGACGACCAGTACCGGCGGGCACGCACCATCCTCGAGGAGCACCGCGACGAGGTCGAGGCCATGGCCCGGGCGCTGCTCGATCGCGAGACCCTCGAGCGGGCCGAGGTCGAGATGATCTGCGCCGGCACGCCACTGCCGGACATCCCCGCTCCCGGTGGCAACGGTGGTCCCGACGGCGCCGAGCCCGGCGACCCCGACCCCGAGGCCATGCCGCTGGACCTCGCCGAGCTGGCCGAGAGCGTGCGCAAGCAGCGCGAGGCCGAGAAGCGCGGCGAGCAGGAGCCTCCCGACGAGCAGGAGCCGCCTGACGGGCAGGAGTCGCCTGACGCGCAGGAGCCGGGGCGCGACCGCGAGCCGACGGACGCCCCCCGTGACGACGGGGATCCACCGCAGCGATGAGCGGCAACCGGGACGATCGCGCCAGGCGCCGCTCGCCGTACCCGATCTCCGGCTGGGACCTGGGCCGGCTGAGGCTGCACGCCCCGGCCCGGCCCCTGGTCATGGGCATCCTCAACGTGACCCCCGACAGCTTCTATCCGGGCTCGCGCCGGCCCGAACCGGACGCGGCCGTCGACCAGGCGCTGGCCATGATCGCCGCGGGCGCCGAGCTGCTCGACATGGGCGCCGAGAGCACGCGCCCCGGGGCCGAGCCGGTGCCCGATGCGCAGGAGCAGGACCGCCTGCTCCCCGTGCTCGAGGGTCTGCGCGGCCAGACGGACGTGCCGCTGAGCGTGGACACCCGGCGGGCGTCCACGGCCGGGCTGGCGATCGAGGCGGGCGCCGACGTGATCAACGACATCGGCGCCGGCCGCGATCCCGGGATGCTGCCGCTGCTCGGCCGCTCGCGGGCCGGCGTGGTCCTGATGCACATGCAGGGCGAGCCTGACTCCATGCAGCGCGATCCCCGGTACGACGACCCCGTGGCCGAGGTCCGCGACTGGCTCGAGGACCGGGTCACCGCGGCGGTGGCCGCGGGCGTCGACGAGAACCGCGTGCTGGTCGACCCGGGCCTGGGCTTCGGCAAGCTGCTGCCGCACAACCTCGCCCTGCTCGCCGACCTGCGTCGCGTGGCCGCGGGGCGCCGGCTGCTGGTGGGCGCCTCGCGCAAGAGCTTCGTCGGCGCGATCACCGGCGCCGGCGTCGATGATCGGCTACCCGGCAGCCTGGCCGCCCTGGCGGCCGCCCACGCCGCCGGAGCGATGGTCGTGCGCGTGCACGACGTGGCCGCCTCGGTCCAGTTCCTCGACGTGCTGGCGGCGATCGCCGAGGCCGGCGACGACGAGGCGGACGAGTCCGTCGTTGAGCAGCCACCGGGCCCGTGATACCGTCTCGACGTCGCGCGCGTATGGGGTGACCCCCGCGACGGCACGCCACCTCGATCCGGCACGACCCTCGACCAGCGGCGGGAAGCCTCCATGTGGGAAGCCATCTCCCAGAGCCCCATCATCGACGTCCTCGACGTCATCATCGTCGCCTGGCTGCTCTACCGGCTGCTGCGCCTGGTGCGCAACACGCGGGCGGTGCAGATGGTGGCCGGCCTGGCCATCCTGCTCGTCCTGAGCTTCGTGGCCAGCAGCCTCGGCATGATCGTCGTCGGCCGGATCATCACCTCGCTGCAGACGGTCTGGGTGGTGGCCTTCATCATCCTCTTCCAGCCGGAGCTGCGCTCAGCCCTGGCCAACCTGGGCATGCAGCAGCGGCTGAGCTTCCTGCAGGGCAAGGCCGACGAGCTGCCCGCCGAGACCGAGATTCTCAAGGCGGTCGAACGGCTCAGCCGGCGCGGCCTCGGTGCGCTGATCGTGCTCGAGCGCGAGGTCGGCCTCGACCGCTGGGTCAAGACGGGCACCGAGCTGAACGCCTCCATCAACGCCGCGCTCCTGGAGACCATCTTCACCGTGCCGGCGCCGCTGCACGACGGCGCGGTCATCATCCGCGACGACAAGATCGCCGCGGCCGGCTGCACCCTGCCGCCGACCGAGAGCGAGCGCATCGGCTACGTGCTCGGCCTGCGCCATCGCGCGGCCATCGGCCTGAGCGAGATGTCCGACGCGATCGTGATCGTGGTCAGCGAGGAGACCCGGGCCATCTCCCTCGTTCATGGCGGCGAGATCAAGCGCGGCCTGAGCCTCGAGGACCTGCGCACCGAGATCGGTCGCGTCCTCTACGCCGGCGAGCAGCGCAAGCCCGCCGCCGAGCCCGCCAAGACCTGACCCGGCAGGAGGGTCGCCGGCTGGCGGCGTGGCGACCGGACCGGCCGGCGACCCTTCCGGCCCCCGGTCGCGACCTCCCATTCCGCGACCGGGGACCGTCCGCGACGTCGCAAGCCCCCGGCCCGTCCAAGCCGCAGATGAAGATCGGCCGGAATGCGCCACGGATCCCCTGATCGAGCCGTGCCCGGACCGCCACCCCGACCACGCCGACCGAGACGCACCGTCGCGTCGCGGCGACACGTCGGGCCGTCGTGACAACGGGCGGATCAGCTGGCGAGGGAGGTCAGGAGCGAGGATCGCGCGGGCTCGCGCGAGAGGGCCTTGACGAAGATCTCGACCAGGTCCGGATCCAGAGAGCGGCCAGCCTCCTGCTGCAGGGCGGCGACCGCCTGGTCGGCGTCGTCCCGGTGCATGACCAGGGCGAAGTGCTGGGCGATGGCCACCAGCCGGGCGACCAGGGGGATGTCGCGGCCGGACATACCGAGCGGGAAGCCCCGTCCGTCGAACCGCTCGTGGTGATGCCGGACGGCGTCGCGGACCGCGCTGGGCGCATCGAGCTCGGCCATGCGCTGGTCGCCGACGTCCGGGTGCGCGCGGAACGCCTCCCAGACCTCGCCGGTCAGCTGGTCGCTGGCCAGATCGTCCACGTCGTTCTGGTCCTGCCCCACGTTGCGGACCAGGGCGCCGAGGACGAGATCGCGTTCCTGATCGGGCGGCAGCCCCAGCTCGCGGGCCAGCAGCCGCACCGCGCGGGCGGTCTCCTGGGTGACCGCGTGCGCCTCGGTCTCGGCCTCGCCGACCAGGAGCGACTCGAGCAGGCCGAGGCTCATGTTCGCCCGCTGCTGCCCGTCCCGCAGGCGCAGCAACGCCTCGGCGGTGATCTCGACCAGCTCGTGGATCTCCTCGCCGGGCTCGTTCGGCGGCCCGTGCCAGTCGAGCCCCAGGGCGACCACACCGAGCGTCTGCTCTTCCTGCCGCAGGACGGCGAGCCAGCCGAGCTCGCGTTCCAGCAGCTCGTCGCGGACCGCGGCGAAGCTCGCCGGCATGTTCTCGATCTCGACCGGACGCTCGAGGGTACGGAAGAACGTCTCGATGCGCTCTCCCGACAGATCGACCGGTTGATCGCTGCGCCGCGCGGCGCCGGCGGCGAACGCCGGCAGCCCTGACGCGCCGGGATCGACGAACAGCAGGCTGGTGACCTCGGCCGCCGCGCGCAGGCGCGAGATGAAGACCTGCCAGAAATGGGGCAGGTCCTGCGCGTCCTGGAGCCCGCGCGCCAGCTCGAGCTTGACCGCGAGCAACGTCTCGCGGTCCCGGCTCACCGTCGCGGCGGCCTCGCGCGCCGCCGCATCGGCGGCGGCCACATCCTCGGCGTCGGGCACCTGATCCATCAGGCGCTGCAGCATCTCCAGCGCGAAGACCTCGGGCAGCAGGTAGTCGTGATCGTCGCCCGCACGCTTGAGGAACACGACGCCGGCCAGGTCCTCGTGGCGCAGGAGCGGCATCAGGAGATCCGGACGCAGGTCCTCCAGGAGCTGCGACTCCTCGTCCCAGAGCCGGCCGTTCTCGATGTCGAGCATCGTCAGGGGTCGGCGGATCTCAAGGAGCGTCTCGGCGATGCCGCCGCGCTGTGGCACCCGCCACGCCCCGTCCGGCGAGACGAAGTGCTCCCCTTCGGCCAGGCAGCAGATCGTCTCGCCAGCGAGGTCGTGCGCGTCGAGCATCACCCCGAGCGCCTCGCCGAAGGCGGCATGATTGCCGCCCTCGGCCACGGCGCTCAGGACGTCGTCGAGCGAGACGTAGACCGCGGTCACCAGGTCGGCGGTCCGTCGTTCCTTGTCCGAGGAGAGGTTGGCGTCGTCGACCTCGTAGTCGTCGAGGAGGTCGTCGAGCGCCGCCTCCCCGCCGGCGTGTTTCTTCGCGCTCGAGCCACCGGAGGCCCCGACCGCGCTCCCGAACACCACCCGGGCCTCGTTGAGTGAATCCAGGCAGCGTAGCGGCAGGTCGCCGAACTTCTGGGCCAGGAACCTCTGCATCACCGGTCCGACGCCGACGAAGACGACCTCGCCGCCGCGACCGGTCAGGTCCTTCTGCAGATCGGCCAGCACGCCGGCGCCGCGACCGCCCAGGCTGTCCAGATCGGAGCAGTCCAGCAGCAGTCGCAGCTTTTCGCGCTCGAGGCACTTCTTGGCGAGATCCAGCAGTTTCTGACGATCACCGCGGCCGAACGCCCCGTGCACCCGGATCCCGAAGACGTCCGTCCCCGGGAGCTCCAGCGGTTCGAAGCGGATGGGCACGTCGACGACTCCCGATCAGACCATCGTCTCGGCCAGCCACTTGTCCAGGACGCTGCGGAGGAAGCGCCACTCGCTGCCGACCTTCTTGGCCGGGATCTTCCCCTCCTTGGCCAGCCGGCAGACGGTCTTGACGTGCATCTTGAGGTAATCGGCCGCCTCGACGGACGTCATCACCTGGTTGGTCGACTCCTCGGCGCCGATGTAGATGCTGGGACGGTCCTTCTGGTCGAGCATGACCTGAACTCCCGGATCGTGCTTGCAAAGCAGTCACAGTGCCACCTGTGTAGACCCTCTGGCAGCAACTCCCGTGCCGCGGGGCGGCACGCCCGGGGCGCTCCCTGAACACGAGGATACGACCATTCGAGGCGGTCCTAGGAACGCGAACGGCCCCTCGCGGCCCGCCGGGGCATTGCAATAAGCAAGCGGGAAGAATGAGGAACCGGGCGAGATGTCGAGGCGCGCTGGAACGTCAGGCGCCGAGCGCAGAGAGCAGGTCCCGCGTCCGGTAGGGGGGGGCCCAGATGCCGGGACGGGCGGAGCCCGCCGGTCGTGCGCCCTGGACCACGACCAGCGGTGGCGCGTCGTCCGGCAGCAGCCGGCACAGCTGGCGGTGGTGGCGCGTCGGCGCCGCGTCGTCGCAGACCACGAGATCGGGACGGGCGGCCCGCAGACGCTCGACGAGGCTGGGCGCGTCGGCCGGCGAGACCACGCGCGCGCCGGCCTGCTCCAGCCGACGGGTCAGCGCCGCGCGGCGGACCTCGCCGGCCACGAGCAGCCAGACCTCGCGCAGGGCCCGGGTCGGGGGGTCCTTCCCGGGTGGCGTCGGCCCGGCCGTCGGTGGCGTGGTCGAGGGCGCCTCCGGTCCGCCCCAGAGCCCATCGGCGACGCGGCGGACGCGGGCCCACAGCGGCGCCACGTCCTCGGCCGGCGCGCGGTCCCAGGCGCGTGCCATGTCCTCGGTCGCGGTCATGAGTTCCTCGAGCTGGGCCTGGATCCGGGGATCGCCGATCGGGTCGGGAAGCGCGCCCAGCGTCGCGGCCAGGTCCTCGAGGGCCGCCGCGGCCGCCGTGGCGCCCCGGTCGGCATGCTGGCCGAGCGCGGCGGCGAGCAGACGCAGCGCCAGGGCGGACCGGCCGGCCGGCCCCAGAGGGCCGGGCTCCCGCGGCACGTCGGCGCCGCGCCCGGGGGCATCGACGAAGCGGCGGAGCCGCTTGCGCAACTCCGCCACCAGGTCCGCCAGACTTGCCTCGGACAGCGTCATCGGGTCGATCAACCGATCCTCTCGGCTCCGAACTCGGCGAGGTCGTAGATCGTCTCCTCGCCCTCGGCGCCTGCGGCGGGCGGTAGCGGGACCGCATCGAATTCCGCCAGATCATAGATCTTTTCGTCCTCCGAGGAAACCCCCTCGGTGAGGACCTCGCCGGCGAGCGGGGACGCCGGCACGGACTCCGGCATGGACACCGACATGGGCTCCGGCGCGGTCGTGAGCGACTCCTCGAGCCCCGGCACCGCCGCCTGCTGGAAGTCGCCGCCCGCGGCCGAATCGGCATCGAAGATCGATCCGCCCGAGCGGGCGAACGGATCGGCGACCAGCCCGGCGTCGGTCGCCGCCTCCGAACCAAAGGGATCGTACTGCTCGACCGCCAGGCTCGCGCCCGGCGCGGCCGTGGCGTCACCGGTGCCACCGGTATCCAGGCCGGTGAGGTCACCCATGACGTTCAGCAGCTGATCGATGCGCGCCGACTGAACGTTGAAGGTCTGGGCCAGCTTGACCAGGCCGGAGGCCGACTCGCCCGCCACCGGGGCGACCTCGCGCAGGGACGCGGCGAGGTCGGTCGACTCATCGTCCTCGAGCACCGTCGGATCCAGCTCGGCCAGGCGTCCGCGCACGGTCTCGATGACCCGCTCGCGCGGGTCCCCGTCCTCGCCCGACACGGACGCGTCGGTGCTCTTGCGCAGCGCGGTGGTGAGCTCCTCGAGATCCTGCGTCAGGGGCAGCAGACGCTCGCCCTTGGTGCCGAGTCGCGCCACCTCCATGGCGATCTGGAAGGCGAGACGGCTCGCCCGTTCGACGAGGGTCACGATCGAGGCGCCACCCTCGCCCTCGCCCTCGGCGGCGCGGGTAGGCAGGTTGGCCAGCTCGCTCTGCACGGCGACCAGCGCCTGGCGCAGCCGATCGCGCTGGCGAGACCGCGGATCGTCCTCGGACAGCTGCTCGGTGAGCTTGCCGAGATGGCGGGCCACGCGCTCGGCGGCCGCGCCCTGATGATGGAGCGTCTCGAGGGTCGTGGCGTTCCAGGTCCGGGCGTCGCGCAGCCCGGTCACGAGATCGGGGCCCTGCGCCTCGAGCGCCGAGCTCTGATCCCTGGCCATCGAGCGGGCCTCCTCGGCCTCCTTCAGGAGTCGCTGGCACTGGTCGGCGAGGCTGCCGACCGGCGGGCTCTCCCAGTCGGCGGCCAGGTCGGCCAGGTTCCCCTCGGACATCGCCTTCTCGAGGCGGTGCATCTCGCCCTCGAGACCGACGTAGCGCGTGAGCTTGGCCTGCTGCAGGTTGAAGTGGCCGAGCAGGCCGCTGGTGACCGCCGCCAGCTCCGGATCGTGCTGCAGCTCGTCGCGCTGCCACGTCTCGGGCTTCTCGGGGTCGAGGCCGCGGATGGCGCCCAGGATGGCCGCGTCCTCCTCGGCCTGCACCAGCAGGTGGCGGACCCGCCGCTCCACCGCCAGCGCGGCCAGGAACCCGGCGAACAGCATGACCACCGCCGAGAGCCAGAAGGCGTTGACCGGATAGCTCCGGAAGTCGCCGATCGTCATCGGATCGCGGAATCCGGAGAAGTCGAGCAGGGCCTCGGGAGTGATCCCGGCCGCGGTGATCAGCCCCGAGCCGAGGGTCAGGCCGCCGAGCAGGACGAGCAGGAAGCTCAGGAAGGCGCCCCCGCGGACCCGTGAGCCCGGCGAGCGGCGCTTGCGGGCGCGGCCCTTGCGACCCTTGCCCGCGGTCTTCTCCTTCGCGTCCGTCGGCGTGGTCGTCCCGGCGTCCGGCTGGTCCTCGAGATCGGGGTCGTCCAGGGCCAGGTCCAGATCGTCCTCCGCGGCCGCCGGGTCGTCCTCGGGGAAATCGGACAGCAGGTCCGCGTCCCACTCGCCGGCCGAAGCGTCGGCGTCCTTCGCACCGTCGTCGAGATCCAGATAGTCGCGCTCACTCATCCTCGATACCTCTCCAGGGCAAGAATCCGGATGCCTCTTCCCGAGGGGTATCGGCCGCCGCTCGACGAACCGTAGCAAGAATTGACAGGCGCGGCGGCCAGGCGGTCGGCCCCTGACCACCCGCCGGCCAGCGCGTCGGCGGAGCCGTCCGGCGACCCGCCGCATGACTGGCCAGAACCGGCGCGAATCCGGGATTTCGGCGCGCGGGCACGCCGCGTGCTTGGTGGGCGGCGACCCTGTCAAGGAGGACCGACATGCCGGCCACGACGACCCGCCCCCCGGCCGAACCCCGATACCGCGGCCTCTTCCCCTCCTGGGACGGCGCCCGTCCCCTGGGCTGGTACTTCGCCGAGCAGATGCTCGAGGCCCGCGCCGAATCCGACTTCCCGACCAACGCGGCGGGACACGACGAGGACGTCAACCTCTACATGATCGCCCTCCTGCGCGCCTGGGTCGATCGGGACTCCGTCGCCGGCATCCTGCCGGGCGTCGATCCGCTCGTGCAGCCGCTGCCGCGGACCTGGAGTCGCCGGCGGCGTGCCGAGCACTGGCGCCGTCAGGCCGATCACCGGCTGCTGGCCCTGGGCCTGTTCGACCGCGGGGACCTCGCACGGCGACGGAAGGTGGGGTACCGGTTCACCGCCGCCGAGATGCACGCGCGCGACGTGACGGTCATGGTTCGCGGCTATGCGACGGCCGCCACGCTGGTGGCCGACCGCCCCGACCTGCGCGGTCTCGCCACGGTGTGGCGCAAGCTCGCCGACCACGGCCCCGACTACGTCCACGTCCTGCAGACGCTCGCGCGGCGACGGTTCGGCCTGGGCGCCCGCCTGGGCGACGACGAGCTCGAACGCCTGCTCGCCAGCGCCTGAGGCGCGCGGCTCAGTCCCTGGCCCGGATGAAGTCGATGATGTCCTGGTCGAGGCTCGCCGACCCGTGCGCGGCGAGCACGTCGTGGCCGCCCTCGGGGAAGATCTGGAAGCGGCAGCGCGGGTGTCGGGCCCGCTTCTGAAGGATCCGCAGGGCCTCCGGCGAGACGCGGTCGTCGTCGTCGCACATGACGCCGAACATGGGCACGTCCACCCGCGGGATCAGATCCTGCGCCGCCTGCATGCCCTCCAGGACATCCACGCGCAACCCCATGCGGCGTCGGACCTGGGGCACGCGCAGCAGGCCGAGCGACCGCAGCAGCCGGATCTTCAGATCCACCCGCGGGACGATCGCCGGCGCGATCAGCACCAGCCCGGCGACGCGCTCGCGACTGGCAAGGTGCAGCGCCAGCGCCGCGCCGAACCCGCTGCCCAGCACGTAGACGTCCCGGCAGGAATCGGCGAGCAGCCGGTGCCCGTGCCTGACCTGCTGCAGCGTCGCCCGCCAGCGGGCCTCCGGACCGCCCGTGACGCCGTGACCGTAGTCGGCGAGCAGCAGCCCGTGGACCGTCAGCCCCGCCTCGTGCATCACGCGCGCCAGCGGCACCATGTGCGCCGGCGTCTGATCGGTGCCGTGGACGAGCAGGACGCCGGGCTGGCCCTCCTGCCCGACCTTCAGGAAGGTGCGCTTGTGCTTGGCGACGCCAAGCTCGGCCTCGGCCAGCGTGCGCAGGCGCTCGTGCGTCCTGAGGGTCATGATCCGCGCGCGCGGATCGGCGTGCTCGTGGAACTGGTTGCGGGCGAGGTCCCAGGCCGTCAGCGACATGGCCTGGACGCGGGCTCGGCGTTGCTCGTTGCGGGGCGGGCTGGCCTGCGGTTGGCTGCTCATGATCCTCTCAGAGCTGGTCGGCACGCGCGATCACGCGATCGGGACGCTGATCGACCGGCAGTTCGTCCAGGACGCTGGCGTCGGGGTACTTGCCGCTGAGCACGAGGACGGTGGCCATGCCCAGGCGCCGGGCGCCGGCGAGGTCGGTGAAGGGGTCATCGCTGATAAATAGCGCCTCGGCCGCGGATCCGCCAAGGGAATCGAGGGCGGCCCGATAGACCGCGGGTTCGGGCTTGCCCGCCGTGACGACCGGCGCGCCCGGCACCGCCGTGGTCAGCGCGGCGGCCAAGGAGCCGGGACCGAGCCGCGCCCGGCCCGCCTCGTCGAGCCAGAAACGGTTGCGGTGCAGGCACATCAGCGCGGCGCCACGCTTCAGCCAGCGCAGGGCCCGGTCGAGGTCGCCGAGCTCCAGGTCCGGGCCCACGCCGAGGACGACCGCGTCGCAATCGGGGGCGTCGGGCGCGACCGGACGGAGCCCCTGGTCGCCCAGCCACCCGACGAGGCCGCCGTGGCCGAGCCAGCCGATGTCGCGCCAGCCACGCTCCCGCAGCATCGCCGCCCCGGTCCCGAGGGCGCCGACGAGATGCTCGGCCGAGACGGCGAACCCGGCCCGCGCCAGCGCCGCGACCAGGTCGTCCGGCGTGTGGGTGGTGTTGTTGCTGACCAGGCGCCAGCGGATCCCTCGCGCGTCGAGATCCCTCAGCCACGCGACCGCGCCGGGCACCGGCTCGTAGCGCTTGTCGACCACCAGCACGCCCTCGATGTCGATGAGGTAGATGGAACGCCCGGTCATGGCCGGCTCCTGGTCGGGGCGGCCGCGACCGTCGCCAGCAGATCGTCGTACCGCGGAGCGAGGCGCGGCCAGCAGAAAGGATCGACGTCACGCGCGAGCGAGCAGACGTGGCCGGCCTCATCGCCGGTGACGAGTGCGGCGAGCAGGTCGACGAGGTCGGCGGTCGTCTCCCAGAAGTGCGGCCCGCGGCACAGCGGCCCGTAGAGATGCGGATAGACCTGCCGGCGCGGCAGCACCGGATAGCAGCCGGCGTGGATGGCCTCGGCGACCGCGATGCCGAAGTACTCCTGCTCGGCGCAGCTGACGACGATGTCGGCGCGGTCGAGCCAGCGATCGTAGTCGGCACGGGACGCCGCGAAGCCCGCGTGCAGGCACCGCTCGCCGAGCCTCGCGACCAGGGGGGCGAAGACGTCGCGGTGGTGACGGTCGTCGCCCAGCAGGACCACGTCGAGGTCCAGACCGCGGTCCAGCAGCGCGCCGATGGCCGTGGCGAACTGGTCGGGCCGCTTGTCGAACTCCCAGCGGTGGTTCCAGAGGATCAGGGGTCGCTCCCCGCGCGGCCACGTCGGTCCGGCGTCCGGATCGCAGGGGCTGCCGCGCCAGACCGGTTCGGCCGGCGGGGCGTGCGGGTGCCGCGCCAGGCCGACCGGCAGGACGTCGCACTTCGGGGCCAGGCGGTCGCGCATGCGCGGCAGCACGGCCTCGGGCATGCGGCCGAGGTATTCCGGCAGCGCGTCCAGGAACAGGTCGCGGTGGTACGCGGAATTGAAGACGACCCGGTCGGCCGCCAGGCAGCTGGCGATGTTCGTGTATCCGAAATGGAAGTCGAATTCCTCGTGCGGCGACAGCGGATAGGTGAGCTGGTTCTCGTGCATGTAGAGCACCAGCGGCTCGCGGTCCAGCGGGGGCGGCAACAGGCCGCGCAATCCCGCGAGGTCGAGCAGGCTGGTGGCGACGATCAGGTCGCAGGGCTCGGCGTGACCGGCGAGCTGGTCGGCGAACCAGGCCGCCCCGCCGCGCATGCGCCACTTCCAGAACCGTGGCGGCAGGGTGAACGACCGGATGCGGTGTCGCGTGTGGCGCGCCAGCCCCTCCCGGAAGGCGCGGTGCGAACCACCGTCGAAGGACTCGATGAAGACGATGTCGAGCGTCGCGGCGGGGCCTGTCATGGGGCTCGCTCTCGGTGCGGCGCGATGCGCGGTCGGGGTGCAGGGACCATCGACGGTCGCTCCCAGTCTACCGCTCGCCCCCGCCACCGGCGACCGTGAATTCCGGGGGCATTGCCTCGCCCATCCGATTACGTTATAATCACGTAATCTGATTTTTGCTAAGCGCGGCCGACCGGGCCGCTCCACGTCGTGCCACCTGGCCGGAGGCTGCTCATGAAGAACGTCGTCCTCGTCTGCCTCGCCGCGCTGCTGACCCTCGCGTCGGCCGCCTCGGCGCTCGAATTCGAAAACTCCAGCGTGGTCGGACACGTGCAGGACCGCGTCCTCGTGGTCCTCGAACCCGGCCTGAAGCTGGCCGTCGACAAGGCGTCCGGGACTCCCGAGACCGGCCGCGCCGATCTCGATGCCCTGAGCGCGCGGTACGACGCGGTCGACATCAGTCCCCTGTACGGCAACATGGCCGCGATGTTCGACAAGGCGTCCACGCGCGTGGAGATGGAGCGGTGGTACGCGGTCGACTTCGCCCGCGACGTCGACCTCGAGCAGGTGATCGTCGACTACGGCAAGCTGGCCGGCGTGACCGAGGTGCGCGCCATCGAGATCTGCAAGAACTACGGGACGGCCTACTTCCCCGACGACCTGACCAACCAGTGGTACCTGCGCAACCCGTCGCTCGGCGGCGGCGACGTGCGCGCCCTCGGCGGCTGGGCCGAGGCGGCCGGCGACAGCAACGTGATCATCGCCGTGGCCGACTCGGGCGTCGACTGGAATCACCCCGATCTCGGCGGACCGCACCCCGATCGCGTCAACGGCGCGATCTGGACCAACTGGGACGAGTACTACGGCACCCCGGGCGTCGACGACGACGCCAACGGGTACATCGACGACATCCGCGGCTGGGACTGGGTGACCGGCGTCAACGGCGAGGGCGATCAGGACGATCAGATCCCGGACAACGATCCCAGCGACTTCGAGAGCCACGGCACCAACTGCGCCGGCACCATCTCCCCGCTGACCGACAACGGGATCGGCGTGGCGGCGACCGCGCGCGGCTGCAAGATGATGGCCCTGCGCATCGGCTACCTGCCCGCGGGCGCGGACATCGGCGTCGTGCGCATGGACTGGGCCTCGCAGGCGTTCTTCTATGCCGCGGCCAACGGCGCGAAGATCTTCAATGCCTCCTGGGGCAGCTCGAGCCTCCTGAGCTTCGGCGTGCGCGAGTTCCTCGACTCCGGCGGTCTGATCTTCACCGCCGCGGGCAACGACGACAGCCAGGACGCCTCCTACCTGAACGGCTACCCGGACGGCACCGGCTCGGAGACGCGGATCCTCGGCGTCGCTGCCACCGGGACCGGCGACGGCAAGGCCAGCTTCTCCAATTACGGCGAGTGGGTCGACCTCTGCGCCCCCGGCACCAACATCTACACCACCGCCTACTCGAGCAACACCGGCGAGAGCACGTACTCGGCGGTCCAGGGCACGAGCTTCGCCTCGCCGCTGGCCGCCGGCTGCGCGGCGCTCATCTGGTCGGCCAACCCCGGTCTCACGGCGGCCCAGGTCTCGCAGACCCTGCGCTTCAGCTGCGACGACATCGACGACGTGAACCCCGCCTACGCGGGTCTCCTGGGCCACGGCCGCATCAACCTGACCCGCGCCCTCGGCGACAGCGAGCAGCTGGTGCCGCAGGAGTACGCCGACATCCGTGACGCCATGAGCTGCGCCTCGCCCGGCGACATGATCAAGGTGCTCGGCTCGGCCACCCTGCCCAACATCACGATCATCGGTCGCGAGCTCGAGGTCAGCGGCGGCTGGGACGCGAGCTACACCACCCGTGACGTCGAGAACAACCCGACGGTCATCGACGCCAACGCCGCCGGCCCCGCGCTCGAGTTCTTCGGCGACGTGACGGCCTCGACGGTGGTCGACGGCTTCGCGCTCGAGGGCGGTGGCGGCCGCACCTTCAGCGACATCCCCTACCCCGGCCGGTACGGCGGTGGCGTGCTCGTCTCGGGCCAGTCGCCGACCTTGCGCAACCTGACCATCACCGGCGCGGCGGTCGGCTCGTCCAGCCAGCTCGGCTGCGGCGGCGGCATCATGCTGCACGACAGCGAGTCGGTGCTCGAGGACATCACGATCACCGGCAACACGGCGACGCTCGGCGCCGGCGTGTTCGTCTACCAGGGCAGCCCGGCCCTGACCCGCGTCGTGATCGATGCCAACACCCTGATCACCGACGACTTCGCCAACGAGGCGCTCGGCGGTGGCCTGCACGTCCTCGACGCGGACGTGACGCTGACCGACGTGACGGTCACCAACCATCTCGACGCCATTCGCGGTGGCGGCATCTACGCGGCCCAGATCACCGACCCCGCGTCGGTGACCATGACCGGTGGCGAGGTCAGCGGCAACACGGCGAAGTCCAGCGGCGGTGGCGTCTATGCCGCCGGCGCCGGTCTGCTCGACCTGACCGACGTCGCGATCGCGGGCAACGGCCCCGGCACCGGGGCGACGTTCATGTCCGGCGGCGGCGTCTACGTCACTGGCCCGACCGTGGTCATGAGCGGCGTCTCCATCCAGGACAACACCGCCCAGGCCGGCGGCGGCATGCAGCTCGACCAGAGCCCCGCCATCGACCTGTCGGCCACGCTCCTGACCGGCAACGAGTCGCTGATCTTCGGCGGCACCATCTACCTGACGAGCAACGCGGGCGCGACGATGACCAACCTCACCATCGCCGACAACGCGAGCACGGGCGGCGGTGCGGGCATCAACTCCAGCGGGACGCCCCTGGACGTCGCCAACACCATCGTGGCCTTCAACACCGGCGGGACGACCATCGCCAACGGCATCAACATCACCGGTGCGTCGGCGATCCTCGCCTGCAACGACGTCTTCGGCAACGATGGCGCCGACTACGGCGGCGTCGACGATCCCACCGGCACCGACGGCAACATCTCGGTCGACCCGCTGTTCTGCGACGTGGCCGAGGGCGACTACCGCGTGGCCGAGGACGGCCCCTGCGCCCCCGACCAGAGCGGTGGCTGCGGCCTGATCGGCGCCCTGGAGGCCGCTTGCGGCACCAGCACGCCGGTCGAGGATCCGCAGGTGCCGGCCGCGTTCGCCGTCGAGCCCAACTTCCCCAACCCGTTCAATCCGGTCACCACGATCCGCTTCGCCATCCCGACCGCCGCCCGCACCACCGTCACGGTGTTCGACGTGCGCGGCCGCGTGGTGAAGACCCTCGTGGACGCCGAGCTGCCCGCCGCCACCCACGCGATCCAGTGGCGCGGCCAGGACGATCGCGGACGCGCGGCCTCCGCCGGCATCTACTTCTACAAGGTGACCAGCGGCGAGCACACCGCGGTCGGGCGCATGGCGCTCATCAAGTAGTAGCGGCGGGGTCAGGGACGGACATGCGGGGGCCGCCCGCCGGGTACATCGTGGGGAGACCGGACCACCACGAGACGGCCGGAATCTGCTATCATCAAGGGGGGCCGGAACTGGGCCATACGATGTCACCGCGCGCCACCAACGGTTGCCGCCCCCTGGCCGCGAGGTGCCCTGGAGATCCACGATGCCGACCCACCGACCTTCGCGATCCGCCCGTCCACTCGCCCGCCGTGCCGCGCTCGCCGTGAGCTGCCTCGCGCTGGCCGTCCTCGGCGCGTCGGCCGGCGCGGACACGATCGAGACCATCAGCTTCGAGAGCCGTTCGCTGGACGAGGTACGCTGGATCCAGGTGGTCCTGCCGGACGGCTACGATCCAGAGCGACCCGGCGGCTACCCGGTCTACTACTTCCTGCACGGCGCGGGGTCGGATCACACGTCCTACGGCATCGTGCGGGACGTCCTGAACGGCGAGATCGCGACCGGTCACGTGGAGCCGGCCATCCTGGTCAAGCCGGACG
Organism: bacterium; assembly: GCA_014730255.1. GTDB lineage: Bacteria > Krumholzibacteriota > Krumholzibacteriia > LZORAL124-64-63 > LZORAL124-64-63 > Glo-17. Next base: position 49,063 of record WJIQ01000136.1, read on the forward strand.
ACAGCGGCTGCCCCTGGGGGCAGTTCACCGGGTGCAACTGGACCAACTCGCCGGACCTGCAGGGAATGCACGAGGACTATGTCGTCGAGGACGTGATCACCGAGATCGAGAGCCGCTACCACACCGCGCCGGGTGCCGCCGGCCGGGTGATCCTGGGCCACTCGATGGGCGGCTTCGGGGCGATGCACATCGCCCTGCGCCATCCGGACGTCTTCGCCGGCGTGGCCTCGCACAGCGGCTACCTGTCCTTCGCCGGGCTCGCGGAGCTGCACGTGCCCCGCATCATCGCCGAGCACGGCGGTAGCGGCCCCTGGCAGTGGACGCCGGACGCGGGGATGATCAGCGCGCTGTGGTTCCTGATGGCCGGGGCCTTCTCGCCCGATCCGAATGCGTCCCCGTTGCCGGTCGATTTCCCGCTCTCGCCGGCCGGGACCGTCCGCCCCTTCGTCTTCGCGCGCTGGTTCGATCACGATCCGGTCACCCTGGCGCAGGCCCTCTCGCCGCAGGATGCACCGGCGATCTACTTCGATTGCGGAACCAGCGACGAGTTCGATTTCCACCCGCTGAACGAGGCCTTCGCGGTGGCCCTGGACGACCGGGAGATCCCCCACACCTGGCGATCCTTCGACGGCGCCCACGGCGACCGGCTGGCGGAGCGCCTGGTGACGTCGCTACGGTTCCTGGACACGGCCATGCTCCACGAGGCGGTCGCCAGTCCGGAGCCCGTGGCTCCATCGACGCTCACCCTCCAGGCGGCGCCGAGCCCGTTCAATCCGCGGACGACCATCCGGTTCGAGATGCCCGTCGCCGGACATGCCGGGATCGTCGTCTACGATCTGCGGGGTTCGCCGGTCGAGGTCCTCGTGGATGACGTGATGCCGCCGGGACCACACGCGGTGGACTGGGACGGCACCGACACGAACGGACGTGCGGTTCCGTCGGGGCACTACCTCGTGCGGCTCGAGACCGCGGACGGGATGGCCATGAGGAAGGTGGCCCTGATCCGCTGACGCGGTCCGCCGGTCGGCCAGGGCCCGCCGGTCACTTGACGAGGGTCATCCGCCCCATCTCCACGACGCCCCCCGCCACCAGCCGGTAGACGTACGTCCCCGACGGCAGCGAGCGCCCGCGCCCGTCGACCCCGTCGAAGGCGACGCGGTGATGGCCCGCGTCCAGCGCTCCGTCGACCAGCGTGCGCACGAGCCGTCCGCGCACGTCATGGACGGTCAGGCGAGCGTGACCGGCGCGCGGCAGGCTGAAGGCCAGCGTCGTGCGCGGGTTGAACGGGTTCGGCGACGCCGCGGCCAGCGTGACCACCCCGGGCACGTCCGCCTCGCTCGCGGTGTCGACCAGCAGGCTGACCGGCACCACCACGGGCGCGCCGCCACTGGAGTAGACCACGATCTCGGCGGTGTAGGTGCCCGTCCCGAGCCCGGTCGCATCGAACGCGACCGTGACCTCGCTGGTCTCGCCGGCCGGCGTCTGGCCGGCCTCCAAGGCGAGGTCCAGCCACCCGATGTCGGCCTGGATCGTGAACGCGCCGTCGCTGACGTCGCTCACCAGCACGTCCTGGGCGTCGACCACCCGGACGCGGCACTGATCGCTGGCCGGCCCGGTGACCTCCCAGGCGAAGCTGCCGAGCGCGGCGTCGAGGTCGCTGGCCACCGTCTGCCAGCCGTCGCCGCGGTCGAGCTGCAGATCGATCCCGGTCACGCCGCCGTCAGCCGTCCAGAGGAAGGTGCGCGGCTCGCCGATGGACCAGACCTCGCCACCATTGGGTGCGACCACGGTGACGGTGCGATCGCGGTCGAGGCCGCCATCGGCCGACTTGCCCGGGCGGGATTCGCGCACCGCGAGCTGCCAGTGCAGTTCGGAGCCCGCCGCGCCCGTGCTGCTGATCGCGAGCACGCGCTCGGTCGACGCGCCCGGTGCGACCGTCACCGCCAGGCTGCCCGGCGAGACGTCGAGGCTCGCGGCCGCTGCCGGCGGCGTCGGCACGAAGGCGATCGCCCGGCCCGCCGTCAGCGTGCGCGCCCCACTGGCGTAGCGGTTGTAGTAGGTGTAGGTCAGACCGTCCTGACCGTCCTGGATGCCGACCGTGGCGTAGCCGCGGGTGTAGTCGTTGTTGGCGACCTGGTCGTACTGGTAGACGATCAGGCCGTCGCCCGTCGCGGTCTGGTGCACGGCGGGATCGTGCAGGATCAGCTGGCAGTTCTGCTGGCCGTTGTGCCGGTTACGCATGCGGCTCCACTGCACGACGTACACGCCGTCCTCGACGTCGTGATGATGATAGACGCGGCCGCTGCCGTACTGCCACAGATCGTCCCAGAACACGGCCAGCAGCACGTCCGGCGAGCCGGCCGCCGGCAGGGCCCAGTTGCGCCAGTGCACGAGGTAGGTGTGCCCGAGCGAGACCCAGCCGTTGGAGCAGATCGAGATGCGGTCGTAGTCGCGGCCGCGGTAGCGGAAGGTGAACGGCAGGTCCACCGTGCGCGTGTCGTCCTCCTCGTAGGCATAGTCGTCGAGGCCGACGCTGGTCCCCGGTCCACCGTGGGAGGGGTCGATCTCGCGCCAGGCGTAGACCGGCGCGTCGGGCGAGGGGTCCTGGTCGTCCCAGGCCAGGTAGCCCATGGTGCCCGGACCGAGGGGGCTGTCGTCGTTCGCGCCGGCGGTGGTCAGGCTCAGCTCCAGGACCTGCCGGGTGCCGTTCGCCGTGGTGACGGTCACGGTGCAGGCGGCGAGGTGGCCGCCCCACGCGGCCTCGGCCACGGCCAGGGGCCACGATGCCGAGGCGAGCGCGCCCGGCGCCACGTCGCCGAGATCGACCGTCACCGGCCCGGCCGGCAGCAGGAACGGGCTGGTGCTCGCGAACTCGGCCACCGCGCCGACCGCGCCGCTCGAGCCGTCGTTGCGCAGCTGCACCGCGAGATCGACCGTCTGTCCGGCCTGACCCGACCAGGCGCTCGAGACGAGCCGGAACGCCGGCGCCGCGATGGGCAGGCGCGCCTGCGAGGTCCACGCGCCGTCGCCCCCCTGGGCGATCACGTCGAGACGGACGTCGCGGCCGTCGGGCAGGTCGCCCGGCAGGGTCAGCGTCCAGGCCGCCGCGGTCACGGTCGCGCCGGGGCCGATGGTCCCGACCGCGACGGGCGCGCCGGCGACCGCGACACCGTCGGTGCGCGCAGCGACGTCCACGGTCACCCCGGCCACCGCCGTCTCGCCCAGGTTGGTGATCTGCAGCGAGAGCTCGCCGCTCTCGCCCGGGTCGGGCATGCCGTCCTGGCCGTCGCTCCAGAGCCAACCGCTCGCCGTGCAGTAGGCATCGACCGCGCCGACCTGCAGCTCGCCGCGGTGAGGCATGAGGTCATCGCCGGTCACGGTGATCGCCAGCGGACCGGGCGCGAGGTCGGTCGGTACGGACAGGCGGACCTGACCGGCCTGGTCGGTCCAGCCGGTCGTCTGCACCATGCCCTCGCGCCACACGGTGACCCGGGTGTCCGCGAGGGGCGATCCGCTCCGGCGGACGCTCACCGGCACCGTGTCCGCACCGGGCGGCAGCAGGGCCGGATAGTCGACGCTCGGCGCGACGGGCAGGGCCTGGCGCATCTCCGTCGCCGGATCGCCCATCAGGTTGTTCCAGGTCGACCAGATGGCGACGATGTCCGGCTCCGGCTCCTGGTACTGGCGGTACAGCTCGATCTTGCCGCGCGTGTGGGCATAGCCGAGGGTGCGGTCCGGCTCGTTCAGCGCACCCTCCCAGGCGCCGTGGAAGTAGCAGTTGTTGTAGCGCGTGTGCGTGCCGATGGTCGCGGTGCCGACCGCTCCGATGGCGCCGCCGTCCGGGTTGCGCAGCATGGCCTCGCTGTAGGTGTGCGGGCTCTCGAAGCTGCCCGAGGCGCAGGTGGGCATGATGGCGAACGGCAGCTCGCCCTGGTTGCTCAGGTTGTCGATGTACGTGGTGCTGAAGCCGCTGCAGCCGAGGTAGCCGCGGTAGGCGTAGACCGAGGCGCCGGCGTTCAGCTTCTCGAAGATCCGGCTCGCGAACGGTGCGCTCCAGATGGTGTCGACCTGGGTGTACGCGAGATCGAGCAGCTGCTGCTTGAGCCACTGGTTGACGTAGATCGTGGTGTCGCCGGACGACGAGGGATCGCCGACGAGCACCCCGCGCGTGAACCAGCCGGGGTCGCCGAACGTGTCGGGCGCACGCTCGTAGCCGAGGATCTTGGCCACGATGCCCTCCAGCTCGCCGATCGAGCGGGCGCTGAGGCGTCCGATGTGCACGTCCGAGAGCACGTCGTCGCCGTCGAGCCGGGTGTACTCGTGGTCGCCCTCGCCGTAGTAGCCGGAGATGGACTCGCGCCAGGTGGCCACGCTCACCCCGCCGGTGGCGTCACCGACGAGGACGACGTGCGCGAGCGGCGCCTCGGCCGTGTCGTAGACCTGCTGGATGTGGCTCTTGATCTGCGTGTTGGTGCCGCCGATCGCGGCCGTGGAGACCACCTCGACGGCGTAGCCCTGCCGGCGGCGCCACTCGGCCAGGGGCGCGATCGCCTCCTGCGTGCCCGCGGCCGAGGAGCAGATCATCAGGTACGTGCCGGGAACCTCGTCGTACTCCGCGCGGACGGCCGCGCCGCCGAGGGCCACGCTCGCGAGCATGTTGCCGAACGAGCGGGCGATGGTCGTCCGCGCCGGCGGCGCGGTGGCGGCCGGCGTGAAGGCCAGGTCGACCGTGCGCGCGGCGGGGCCATCACCATCGATGGTGACCGGCGCGACCTGCATCCCGTGCATGATCGCGGGCTCGCCCAGGGCGACGCCCGATGCCTCGCCGGCCAGATGCGCGGACATGCCCGGCGGGATCGCGACCAGCCCCTGCCACGAGGCGCCGTCTCCGGGCATGGTGACGTCGAGGCGCACGCCGACGTCGGTCCCGGTGGCCACCGCCGGTTGCGGCGCCCGCGCGAGCGAGGTCACGGGGACGGTGGCGAGAACGGCGAGCAGGGTGGCGAGGAGCGGGAGCGGGGCACGGCGGCGCATGGATTCCTCCTGGCGGGGTGTGGCGGTGTGTAAGGGTTCATTGTACCGCATCATGGGCTGGGACAGGAGATGAAGTTCCACGCGAAGAGCCCGCCGGCCTTCTGGCCGGCGGGCTAGCGTCGACGGCCCCGGCCGGCCGTCAGCGGCCGTCGCCCGCGGCGACGAAGGCGGCCCAGACCGCAGGATGCGCCACGGGCACGCCGCCCGACGTGACCGCCGGCGAGGTCGCCAGGGAACGCCGGGTCGCGGTCAGGGCGGCCGCCCGCGAGGCGTGCGGATCGCCGACCAGGCGGGCGTGGTAGTCACCCATGAACCGGGCCGCGCCCTCGCCCCCCACGTCCCACAGGGCGGCGACCACGCTGCGGGCTCCGGCGTAGAGGAAGCCGTGGACGAAGCCCACGAGCCCCTCCCCGTCGATCGACTCGCCGAGCGCCGACGAGCACGCCGAGAGCACCACCTGCTCGCACGGCAGATCCAGGGCGAAGATCTCGGCCACGTCCACGAAGCCGTCGTCGCCGTCGGTCGGCGCCAGGACGAGGCCGGAGTAGCGCGGACGGTCCTCGTTGAACACGCCGTGCGTGATCAGATGCACCGATCGCCAGGCGCCCCCGCGCGGCTCGGTCGCCAGCTTCCCGGCGGTCGCCGCCGCGCCCGCCCACCAGCGCGCCTGGCGCCCGTAGAGCGCGACCAGGCGATCCTGCTCCGCCCGCGCCGCGGGCACGGGCTCCAGCGCGTCGGCCCCGGCCACTCGCACGAAGACGCTGGCGCGGGCGGGATCGGGCATGGCCGGGTCGGCGAGCATCAGCAGCGGCGAGGCGTCGCGAGGCACCGGCTCGAGCGCCCGCAGGCGCGCCAGCGCGCTGGCCGACGGGGTGCGCACGACCTCGGTCGCCACCGCGAGCCAGGGCAGTTCGTGGTAGCGGCCATCCGACGTGTCGTCCAGCGGCAGGGCGGCCAGCGGCACGTAGTGCAGCGCGCCGTCGGGCACGACGATCAAGCGCTCGACGTCCTCGAGGACGGGCCCGAGAGGGTCGAGGATCGCCTGCGCCAGCGCCCGCGCCGGATCCGCGTACCAGGCCGCAGCCGCGCCGGTCAGGGAAGGGTCGTGGAGCAACGGTCGCAGATCGGCCACCAGCCGCTCGATCTCCGCGCGGGCGGGCAACCGGTGGAACTCGAAGCGATCGTCGGCGATGAGCCAGACGTGCGACTGGCGCTCGCCGAGCTGGTACTCGAGCAGCGCCTCCCCCGGTGCGAGCACCTCGTCACGCAGAGTTACGAGGTCGATGGGCGCGGGGTAGCGCAGCTCGGCGTAGCGCGGGTCGGCCCGGCGCAGTTCGGCCTCGAGGACGGTGAGCCGGGACTCCAGACGCCGGATCTCCGCGGCGAGGGCGTCGGCGCTGTCCGGCGCGGCCTGGCGGCGCTCCTCCAGGCTGGCGATGCCCGCGAGCACGGCCTCTTCCCGCTCCCGGAACGACCGGTCGGCGCGCACGCGCAGATCCACCTCCGCCTCGGCCAGCAGGTCGAGCAGCGAGCGCGCACGGCCACGCTGGGCGATCTCCCACGCCCGCTCGCCGTGCCCACGGTCGGGGTCCCGCTCGTGACGCTCGTGGAGGACGGCCACCAGGGCGTCGAACGAGCGGCCGACCTGGCTGAAGTACCCGCGCTGGACCTCGGCCGACCCGCCGCTGCGGCGGCGGACCTGCTCCACGATGGCGATGGCCTCCTCGAGCAGGCGCTCGGCCCCGGCCAGGTCGCCGCGGCGGCGCGCCACCTCGGCCAGGCCCGACCGCGCCCATTCCTGGACGTCGAAGTAGGCCAGCGGATCGGCCCGCGCGATCGCCTCGCGCAGGAGCGGTCCGGCCTCGTCGAGCCGGCCCTCGTCCAGGAGCGCGTACCCCTTGACCTCCAGGGCCTTGGCCGCGTCCATCGGCAGGCCGTATTCCTCGGCGTGCGCCAGGGCCCGGTCGAGGTCGTCGAGCCCGGTGGCGATGTCGCCGACGGCGCACCGGCTCAACCCCAGCGCCAGCAGGATCGTGCTCTCGGTGCGCCGGTCGCCGGTCGCGCGGACCATCGCCAGCGCCTCCCCGTAGCGCGGCACCGCCTCGTCGTGGCGGCCCTGGAAGGCGAGGATCGAGGCCAGGTTGGTCAGGTACCAGCCGCGGCGGCGCGGGTCCGCGGTCAGGTCGGACGCCTCGCGGTACTGGGCGCGGGCGGCCTCGAGGTCGCCGATGAGGTAGAGGATGCCGGCCTGATCGCCGAGGCAGCCGGCCAGCACGCCCTGCCGTCCCGACTCGCGGGCCAGACGCTCGGCGTGCTCGAGCCGGACCATGGCGCGGGTCAGCTCGCCGCGCATGGCGTGGGTGGTGCCGATGAAATGCAGCGCCTGGGCGCGACCGGCGGTGTCGTCCGCCTCGGTGTACAGCGCATAGGCACGCTCGCGCAGATCGAGCGCCGCGTCCAGGTCCATGCTCAGGCGAGCGACCACCGAACGGGCCAGCGTGGCGCTCGCCCGCCAGAGCACCGGCGCGAGCGGCGAGTCGGCGACGGCGTCCAGGTGGTCGGCCGCCGCGGCGACCTCGCGGGTCCGCAGCAGCACGCGCCCCAGGTCCAGGCGGCAACGCAGGGCGGTCAGCGGCTGGTCGAGCCGCTCGGCCAGCGGCAACGCCTCCTCCAGGAGCTCGCGCGCGGCGTCGGCCCGGTGAGCGGCCAGCTCGAGCGCGGCGCGGCGTTCCAGGGTCAGCAGCCGCATCGCCTCGTCGCCAGCTGCCACGGCCTCCTCGCCCAGCTCGACGTAGCGGGCCAGCGCGCCGTCCGGATCGGTGTCCTCGAGCTCGCGCAGCACGGCCAGATCGCCGCTGACCCAGCGCCAGCGCGGGGCCGCGTCCGCCGGAGCGGGCGCGGGCCGGTCGCCGGCAACCAGGGCGAGCCAGGCCCGCTCGCCGGGTCCGGGGTCGTTGGTCGGCGCAGCGCTGGCTGCGACCGCGAGCAGGGCGACGAGCGTCGCGGCCCACGCCAGGGGCGACATACCGGCGGGATGGCTTATCATGACGACCGGTGGACCTCCGGTTCGAGTACGATGGGAACCGACCGGACACAGTATGCGCCACCGTCGGGCGCATCACCACTTCCACGGAGCGCGACGTGACCGACCCCCGCTCGCTCGAATCACCTGCGGAGTCGCTGGACGAGATCCGCGTCCGGGCGCTCGCCGGCGATCCGCGGGCGGAGACCGAGCTCTTCGCGCAGCTGCGCGTAAGATTCCTCTCCCTGGCGAAACGACGTGTGCAGCCGGACCACGCCGAGGACGTGGTCCAGGAAGCGCTCGGGGTGGTCCTGCGGAAGTACCGCGACCTCGATCCCGACCGGGGCATCCTCGTCTGGAGTCTGACCGTGCTGCGCAACGTCATCGGCAATCACTACCAGGCCCGTCGTCGCGACACCGAGCAGACCACCCAGGTGGACGACTGGCACGCGGTGCCCGAGGCCTCGCTCGCCGACGACCCCGCCGATCCGCTGCTGGCCGAGGAGACGGCGCGGCGCCTCGAGGCGGCCATCGCCGAGCTGGCCCGCACCTCGCCGCGCTGCGGGCTGATCTTCGGCAAGCTGCTGGCCAGCCTCGAGGTGGGCGGCGGGCCCCGCGAGGTCAGCAGCCGGGCGCTCGCCATGGTCCAGCAGGAGCAGCCCGACCTCGCCCGCAACTCGTTCTACGTCGCGCTGCACCGCTGCCGCGCGCAGCTGCGGGCCCTGCTCGCCCGCGCCGACGGAAAGGCCGCTCATGCCTGATCGCGACCGGGACCTGCTGGCCGCCTACGAGCTGAACCTCCTCACGCCCGAGGAGCGCGCACGGTTCGAGGCGGCGCTGGCCGACGACCCCGATCTCCTCGAGGACCTCTACGCCGCGGCACCGGACACCGAGGCGCTGCTCGCCGATCCCGGCCGCTTCGCCGCCGCGGCCCGTCGAGCGCAGGCCGGCAGCGAGGCCGCGCGTCCACCGGGCTGGCGTCGGGTCGTCGAGCGGCTGCGCCCCCGCGTGCTCGCGCCGGTCGCCGTCGCCGCCGTGCTGGCGGTGATCGTGCTCTGGCCAGGCGGGCAGGACCTGCACGAGCTGGCCTCCGTCGAGCCCCTGCCGACGGTGCAGGTCTCGTTGCGGGCCGCCGCCCCGCAGGCCGATCGGCATTTCGAACGCGCCATGGTCCGCTACGCCGCCGGGTCCTGGTCGGACGCCGCGCGCGGGTTCGCCGGGGCGCTGGCCGCCGGCGGCCGGGACTGGCCGCGCCACGACCAGGCGCAGCTCTACCTCGGCAGCAGCCGCCTCCTCGACGGCGACGTCGCCGGGTCGCGGCCCCCGCTGGAGGCGGCATCCGGCTCGCCGCTGGCGCCGGTGCGCGACCGGGCGCAGTGGCTGCTCGCCCAGGGCCACCTCCTGGACGGCGACGCGCCGCGCGCCCGCGCGGTCCTGGCCGAGCTCGCGACGAGCCCCGTGTACGGCGATCGCGCCACCGACCTGCTCGACGCCCTGCCGACCCCGTGAGCGCTCGCGCCCGTTGATCTCTCGGACGACCGCTGATAGGATGGTGAGGCTCGCCTTCGGTCGACATCAGCCCGGGAGCCCCGCCATGCGCATCGCCCACGCCCTCGCCAGCGTCCTCCTGATCGCCGTGCTCGCCTCGCCAGCGATGGCGCAGCAGATCGGCGGTGAGATCGGTAACCTCAACGATCCGGTCGGATCGGTCCCGAACATCCTCGTCGGCGACCAGTCCCTCGCCTACCTCGTGTTCCCGGGCGAGCAGGTCTCCTGCCCGGACGACGGGTTCCGCCTCGACGCGGTCCGCATCTGGCTCGAGTTCTCCGAGGACCAGGTCCCCGTCTGCCTCAGCGTGTCGGGCGGCCTGCTCGACGCCGTGCCCGAGGGCGACGGCTTCGTGCCGGGCGACCCGATCTACCTGTCCGAGCCGCGGCTGATCGCCATCAACGATCCGGGCCTGCAGGTGATCGAGGTCTTCACCGACGAGGTCGCCTCGTGCGAGATCCTCGAGGACGCCTACTTCCTGACCCTGCAGTTCATCGGCCCGGCCGAGGCCAGCCTCGGCGTCGACGACGAGCCCGCCCCCGGCATCGAGTTCATCGACAGCGGCCAGGGCTACGTCGACCTCAACGGGTTCGACCGTCCATCGGGCGGCAAGATCATCATCTGGGGCGACATCATCTGCTGCATCACGACGCCGACCGAGCGCAGCTCCTGGCACCAGATCAAGCAGCTCTTTCGCTAGCGGCTCGACGAACGGCCGGCCCCGCCCGGGCCGGCCGCCGTCGGCACGGCGCCCGGTCTGGCGACCGGCGACCGCCGCGTGTAGCATGGACCGCCACACGCGCACGAAAGGACCCGCGATGCCCAGCCAGCCCAGCCGCGAGCTCGAGACCTTCGAGAACCCATCGCCCGACCGGGACTACGAGATCGCCTTCGACTGCCCCGAGTTCACCTGTCTGTGCCCGCTGACCGGCCAGCCCGACTTCGCGCACTTCCACATCACCTACGTCCCGGACCGGCAGTGCGTGGAGCTGAAGTCGCTCAAGCTGTACCTCTGGAGCTACCGCGACCAGGGCGCCTTCCACGAGAAGGTCACCAACCAGATCCTGGACGATCTGGTGGCGGCCACGCGGCCGCGCATGATGGAGGTGCGTGGGGAGTGGTTCGTGCGCGGCGGCATCACCACCGAGGTGCGGTGCACCTACATCGACCCCGCCTGGGGCCGTGATCGCGACGGGTCCGGCAGCGTGTCCTGATCCGCCCCGCGGTCAGGATCCAGGCTCCGTTGCCGGCGATCGGGTGCAACCTGGCAGCACGATCTCGGCGGTGGTCCCGACGCCCGTCGTCGACGCGATCCTCACCTCGCCGGCGTGATCCTCGACCACCAGGGCGACGACGCACAGGCCGAGGCCGGCCCCCCGGCGCTCGCTTCCGGTCCGCGTGGTGAAGAAGGGCTCGAACAGCCGGTCGCGGTCGGCCGGGTCGATCCCCGGCCCCGTGTCGGCGATGGTCAGTCGCACCATACCGGGTTCGCCCGTCGCCGCATCCTGACCGCCCGCCGTGCCCACCCTGATCTCACCGCCCCCGACGCCGGTGACCGCCTCGATCGCGTTCCGCAGCAGGTTGCACACCGCCTGCTGCAGGGGCGCCGCCGCGCCCATGACCACCGCGGGTGCGGCCGACCGATCGATCCTCAGGTCCACGCCGGCGGGCCAGGGCTCGAGCGAGCGAATGGCCGCGTCGACGACCTGCTCGACGTCCAGCGGTTCGTGCTCCTGCTCGTTGCGACCGCTCAGCGTCAGCAGCTGGAGGTTGACGGCCGCCATGCGCCCGGCGACCCGCCGCATGCTCTGGACCATGGGCACGGCCGGATGGTCGGCGGGCAGATCCTCGAGGATCAGGTCGGGGTACCCGACCAGGGGCGCCAGGAGATTGTTGAAATCGTGGGCCACCTGTCCGGTGACCCGGTAGACGAGGTCGCGGCGGTCGTCCGGCGCCCGGAAACCCGTCATGACGTCGTCCTTTCCTCGCCGGCCAGGACCAGCGGCAACCGGCGACCGCAGCCCGGGCAGTGCGGCGTCGCGAGGTCGCAGCGGGCCCCGCCGCGGCGACGCTCGATCACGAGCTCGCCGCAGTCGGGGCACCGAGTGTCCGACCACCGTGTCGGCCCGAGATTGCCGACGTAGACGTGGTGGATGCGCTCGGCGCAGGTCCGCGCCGCACGCTCCAGGGTCTCGGCCGGCGTCGGCGGAGCGTCGAGGCGCCAGGCCGGATGGTACGCCGACAGGTGCAGGGGAATGTCGGGCGAGAGGTCGGCCACGCGATCGCGCAGCCGCTCGATCTGCACGGGCGCGTCGTTGTGGCCCGGGATCACGAGATTGGTGATCTCGAGGTGGATGCCCGCGCGGTGGAGCGCCTCGATCGTCGCGAGCACCGGCTGCAGATGGCCCTTGCAGACGTCGCGGTAGAAGTCCTCGTCCAGGCTCTTGAGGTCGATGTTCGCCGCATCGATCAGCGGGATCAGCTCGGCCAGCGGCTCCGGATTCAGGTAGCCGTTGCTGACGATGACGTTGACCAGCTCCGCCTCGCGCACGAGCCGCGCGGTATCGCGCACGTACTCGAACCACACCAGGGGTTCGCTGTAGGTGTAGGCCACCCCGACCGAGCCCTCGCGCCGGGCGAGGTCGACGACGTCGGCGGGCGACAGCTCGGCCATGCTGGTGGCCTGGCCCTGGCTGAGCTGCCAGTTCTGGCAGAACGCGCAGTGCAGGTTGCAGCCGGCCGCGGCCACCGAGAGGATCGGCGCCCCGGGCAGGAAGTGGTAGAGCGGCTTCTTCTCGATGGGATCCATCCCGCACGCGGACAGGCGGCCGTAATTGAAGGCCACCATGCGGCCGTCGCGATGGCCGCGCGTCCCGCAGGGGCCGTCCCGCCCCTCGGCCAGGACGCACGCCGTCGGGCACAGGTGGCAGGCGACCTTGCCGTCCTCGCGGAGCTGCCAGTGAGCGGCCGTCGTGCTCATGACTCGCCTCCCAGCTCGGCCAGCGCCCAGGTGGCCACCGACCGCACCTCGGCGTCGGGATCCTGCTCGGCGACCCGCGCGATCAGCGGGCGCAGGTCACGGCGGCCGGTGTTGGCCGCGACGACCAGGGCGTTGCGCCGCAGCCCTTCCGGATGCTGGCGCCACAGCGGGGTCCGTCGGAATCGCCGGCGGAACTCCCCCGCGTCCATGACCATCAGGTCGGCCAGGGTCAGCTCGGCATGGGCGCCGAGCGGCCCATACGCCGGATCGGGCGGCGGCCGCCGATCCGCCTGGCGCGCCGCCCGCGCGTTCCACGGGCAGACCTCCTGGCAGACGTCGCAGCCGAACAGACGCGCCCCCTGGTCGGCACGCTCGTCCGACGGCGCGCGTCCCTGCCACTCGATCGTCCAGGTGCTCAGGCAGCGGCCGGCGTCGACCTCGCGCGCGGCGACGATCGCCCCGGTGGGGCAGGCGTCGAGGCAGCGGGTGCAGGACCCGCAGCGGTCGGTGCCCGGGCGCGGGTCCGCCGGCCGCTCGGCCACCTGGTACAGCGGTCGCGGCACGGCCGTCCAGTCGTCAACGTCGAGGTTCGTGGGCGCGACCGCAAGGAACAGCCCCGATCCCAGCGCCTCGTGGATGAGGCAGGTGTTGCGACCGACGAAGCCGAGACCGGCCGCCTCCGCCCAGTCCCGTTCGAGGTAGGGGCCGGTATCGACGGCCGGGAACGCCCGCAGCTCCGGCCACTCCGCGCGCAGGTCGCCGAGCAGGGCCTTGACCGCACGCAGCAGGACGTCGTGATAGTCGCGACCGCGCGCGTACCGGGACACCGTGGCCAGCCAGTCCGCGCGTTCCTCGGCCGGCCAGCCGTCGGTGTAGCGCTGGCCGAAGACGAGGAGCGAGCGGGCCTCCGGGTTGCGCCGCCGCGGATCGGCGCGTTCCTCCCGCGTGCGCTCGAGGTAGTCGAGCCCGCCGTGCCGACGCCGATCCAGCCACCGCCGCCAGGCCTCGGCGTGGGGGGCCTGGCCGATCAGGGGCACGATGCCGACGAGGTCGAGCCGCCGCTCCGGTGCCCGCCGTCGGACGACGGCGACCAGGGCCGGGGCGGTGGCCACGGGGCTCATGGCGCCCCCAGCCTCTCGCGAGCCGCCGCGTACTCGCGCTGCAGCCGCGCAACCAGCTCGGCGACCGGCGGCGCGTCGTCGATCAGGCCGGAGACCTGGCCGATCTCGAGCTCGCCGTCCTCGAGATCTCCCTCGAGCATGCCGCGCCGGGCCCGGCCGGTGCCGAGCAGCTCGGCCAGCTCCTCGCCGCTCGCCCCGCGCGCCTCGAGTTCGGCGACCTCATCGAAGAACCGGTTGCGGAGCATGCGCACCGGCACGTGCCGCTTCATCATCAGCATCGTGTCGCCGAAGCCGGCCGCCATCACCCGCTGCTTGTAGGCGTCGTGCCCGCTCGACTCGGCCGAGATGGCGAACCGCGATCCGATCTGCACGGCGTCCGCCCCGAGCGCCATGGCGGCCAGCCACTGCGCGCCCGTGGCGATGCCGCCGGCGGCGATCACCGGCACCGAGACCGCCGCCCGGCACTGCGGCATGAGCACCATGGTGGTCAGCTCCTCGCGACCATTGTGACCGCCGGCCTCGAAGCCCTCGCAGATCACGGCGTCGCAACCGGCGTCCTCGCACTTGCGTGCGAGGGCGGGGTTGGCCACCACGTGCATCACCGTGCAGCCGGCCTCCTTCAGTGGGCCGATCGCCCGGCGCGGCGAGCCGGCGCTGGTCACCACGATCCGGATCCCCTCCTCGAGGGTGATCTCGAGGACGTCGCGACTGTGCCCGTAGAGCAGCGGGATGTTCACGCCGAAGGGTCGGTCGGTCAGGTCGCGACACTTGCGCACCTGCTCCCGGAACAGATCGGGGCGCATGCTGCCGGAGCCGATCAGTCCGAGGCCGCCGGCGTTGCTCACCGCGGCGGCGAGCTTCGCTCCGCTCATGTACACCATCCCCCCCTGGACGAGGGGCAGATCGATCCCCAGCAGGCGGCACACGCGATTGGTCGACCAGTCCATCGAACACGAACCTCACCGGACGGTGTGACGAGCCCGGGCCGTCTCCGGGCGTTCCGCGTACCTCGCGACCGTACCATGTCCCCGGTCCGGTGGCACGCGCCGATCGTACGCCAAACTCCGCCGGCGCCGCTTTCTAGAGTAGTTCTGTCGCAAATAAATCAAGAACTTCCCGCAATTCGGGCTTTGAAGTCAACGCCTGTTAGCGTCTATGTTTGGGCACGTCCGGCCCCGCTTTCCAGATTACTTGGAGGTTCTCATGAAGGGTCTCATCTGCCTCGCCGGCTGCCTCGCGGTCCTGTTCTGCGGACAGATCGCCGCCGGTGGCACGTACCTCGACCGCTTCGACGTGCCCGACGACGCGGAATACATCGGCAGCGAGGACTGCTCCATGTGCCACGAAGAGGTCTCCGACTTCTACGCGCACTCGGCCCACCATCCCGAACGCGGCCTCGCCATCCCCGGCACCGACATCGCCGGCTGCGAGGCCTGCCACGGCCCCGGCAGCGTCCACGTGGACGAGGGCGGCGAGGGCTGGATCCTGGGCTACGAGGACCTCGGCGCGCTCGGCCCCGACGGCCGCGCCGCCATGTGCACGCAGTGCCACACCGATCTCGACCTGAACTGGCACACCAGCGCCCACGCCGGCACCGAGATCTCCTGCAACGACTGCCACCGCGACCAGGTGCACCACGGTGGCCTGGCCCGTCCAGCGGGCGAGTACCGCAACCAGACCGAGTTCTGCCTGCAGTGCCACACCGAGACGGCGGCGCAGTTCCGGATGCCCCACCGGCATCGCGTCCTCGAGGGTCACATGACCTGCACCGATTGCCACAACCCGCATCGTGGCGTGGACACGGGCAACTGGGACGACCTCAACGAGACCTGCCTGACGTGCCACACCCAGATGGCCGGGCCCTTCGTGTTCGAGCACGCGGGCGTCGAGGGCGAGGAGTGCCTCACCTGCCACCGCCCGCACGGCTCGCAGCACGACAAGATGCTCACCCAGAGCGGCAACGGCCTGTGCCTGCAGTGCCACGTGGAGATGGCCTTCTCCACCGACCAGAACTGGTCGCTCGGCGGCCAGGCGCACGCCGGTCTGATGATGGGCGAGGCCCGCTGCTACGACTGTCACCGTGAGGTCCACGGGTCGAACACCGACCCCACGTTCTACGACCGGTAGAGGAGGTCAGGATCATGAAGACGCTCATGACGACGCTCACGCTGATCCTGCTCGCGGGCCTCGCGACCGCGCTGGCCGGCGACCTGCCGGCCCAGGCGCAGCGCATCTGGGCGCCCGCCGGCGACGTGATCGGCAACCAGAACCACCTGACCGCGACCGGCATGCTGAACGACGACCACGGCGACGCGGTCAAGGCCGGCGAGGAGCTCGACATCTTCGGCGAGTACCTAGGCCAGGGCCTGTTCGGCTGGCGGCACGTGATGGACAACAGCCACACGCTGCGCGCCCGCGGTCTCTTCGACAACTACGCCGGGGGCGGCCTCGCCGGCGACGGCATGATCGCCAGCACCTCCCCGGGCACGTACCGGGCGACGCTCTCGTACCACATCCACGATCTGCGCTACGATCGCGACGCCGAGCTGCGCAACCCGACCTTCCCGACGGTGATGCCGCCGCAGCTGGCGATCACCCCGGAGCTCGAGTGGCGTCGCGGCCAG
Organism: bacterium; assembly: GCA_014730255.1. Classification (GTDB taxonomy): domain Bacteria; phylum Krumholzibacteriota; class Krumholzibacteriia; order LZORAL124-64-63; family LZORAL124-64-63; genus Glo-17. The sequence continues at coordinate 65,392 of WJIQ01000136.1, forward strand.
GCCGAGGTCAGCTACCACGTCAGCTCGGCGCTCGACCTGCGCGTCGGCGCGGACGACATGCGACGCGAGGGTCGCAAGTCCGCCCTGACGCGTCGCAACCCGCCGGGCGTCCAGACGGTCGATTCGCAGGCGGCCAGGTTCTGGCTGGGCGGCACGACGCGCCTCGGCGCCCTCGCGGCCGATCTCGAGCTGTCGACCACGACCAGCGAGAACGACCGCGCCTATCAGAGCGGCCACGTCTACGCCGACGAGCGGGATCGCTACTCCGCGAGCCTCGACGCGGCCTACGACCTCTCGCCCGCCTGGCGCGTGCTGGCCAATGGCCGCATGTCGCGCCTGGAGCACACCGGCACGGAGTCGGGCATCTCCAACCCGGGCGACACCGATGGCGACACCGACAGCGCCGCCTACCAGCTGGCCGTCCTCGGCCGGCTCGGCAAGGCGACGACCGTGCGCGCGTCGGCCCGCTTCGACATGCACGACACCGAGGCCTCGCTGCTCGGCGTCGACGGCGATGCGGTGCAGTACGCCGCCGACCGCGAGCGTGACCGGCAGCAGTATCAGGTCGTGATCGGCAACCGCAGCCTGCCGCGCACCAGCTTGAAGCTGCGCTACCGTTACACCTCCGGCGAGAGCAACGAGATCATCGGCATCGGCGGCCGCCCCGGCTACGGCCTGGAGACCGCCAGCCAGTCGCTCGACCAGGAGAGCACGCGGCACGACGCGAGCCTGCGCGTGCGCACGCGCCTGGCGCGTCACGTCAAGCTGACCTGTTCGCTGCGGCACTCGGCGCTGGAGGTCGACCAGGACCGCACCTGGGACACCGACGACGATCAGCCCTGGTTCGGGGTGCTGGGCGATCACGAGCGCGACCGCACCATGTGGCGCCTGGCCCTGCAGACCCGCCCGAGCCGCCGGCTGCCCGTGGACGTCGGCCTGCGCGGCTTCGACCAGACGTTCCAGCGCACCGGCGAGGAGATGGCCGAGACGCAGGCCAGCATGGTCGGCGTGTTCGCCAACGCCAACTGGCTGGCCACCGACCGGCTGACCGTCTTCGCGATGGTGACCTACGGCAGCGAGAGCTACGAGCTGACGGGCGTCGAGCCGGTCGGCTCGTTCGAGGCCTTCAACGTCGACGCGACGACCCTGCGCCTGAGCCCCGGCGCGATGGTGCAGCTGACCGAGTGCCTGCAGCTCGAGGGGTGGTACGAGGGCGTGTTCTTCGAGGACACCGGCGACCAGTCGGACAGCCTGAACGCCATCGAGGCCGATCGCGACCGACTGCAGGTGCGGGCCCGCTGGCAGGCCATGGACCGCCTCGCCGTCACCGCCGGCTACGCGCGCAACGAGCTGGACGAGAACCGGTGGGACGACTACATCCAGCACCTCTGGACGCTCTCGGCGCACACGGGTTTCTAGAACAACTCCATCTCAACAACGGCCGGGCCCCGCGTAAGCGGGGCCCGTTTCGTCGCTTGACCCTAAAAAAGATTGAATTTGTTGTGATTTGAAAAACAATTATTGACAGCCAGATAACAGGATGCCACCTTGGCGTCAGTCAACGTTCGCTAACCCCGCTTTCCGGGATGCCACCGATGCCGCTCGCGAGCCAGGCGCACAACCGCCGCGACCAGATCCTCGAACGGGCCACCGAGCTCTTCGCGGGGAGCGGGTTCGCGGGCACGTCGATCCGCAAGATCGCGCGCGCGTGCGGCATCACCGAGGCCGCCATCTACCGGCACTTCGACAGCAAGCTGCACCTCTACGAACAGGTCATCCGGAACAAGGCGGCGCAGCACGACATCGCCGGCTTCCTCGCCGGCAAGCGTGGCCGGGGCAGCATCGACGACATCCTCGTCGCGGTCTCCAGCCACATCATGAAGCTCACCCGGGAGGATCCGGGGCTCATGCGGCTGATGTTCAACAACAGCCTCGAGAGTGGCGACGTCTCGACGGTTCTCTTCCAGGAGATCCGCCTGCCCTACATCGATTTCCTGAAGATGGAATTCGAGGAGCGCATGGCCGCCGGCGAGATCGTCTCCGTCGAACCCTTCCTCACCGGGCGCTGCTTCGTGGGCATGGTCATGGACTGCGCCCTGAACCTCAACATCTGGGACAGGCTCTTTCCGGACCAGACCGAACCAGCCGACGTCTACACGAACACTGCCGCCATCTTCGCCAAGGGCCTGCTGGTCGACGGCCAGTCCGCGCTCCCGGCGAATCGATCCAATCCTGGGAGGACCTCATGACGCTGCGCTCGATCCTGGTCGTGGTGCCGCTGCTGGTGCTCGCCGCGCTCTGGGGGTGCGACAACGACACCTCCAATGACGTGTCCGGCGAGCCCGGTGGGCCGACGACCGACAAGACCTGCCTCGGCTGCCACAGCAGCGAGGACGAACTCAAGGCGGCCCTGGGCGAGGAGGCGACCATCGCCGTCGCCCTGAAGGACGATGGCTGAGGCGGCTCGGTGCCCGAGCTGGAAGCTTGGGAGAAAGTGATCATCACCGGTTCGAACGGCGACCGTTTCCTCGAGAGCGTCCACGGACCGAACTTCGAGGGCGACAACGGCACCCCGCACGTGCTGACCTGTCAGCACTGCCATGGCGGCGCGGCCGATTTCACCTTCGAGACCATGGACGAGGCCCACGCGGGCATGCACGCCGATCCGAGCGCTCCAGGGCAGAGTGGCTGCACCAACTGCCACGACGAGAGCTTCGCGCGCTCGGCCTGCGACCAGTGCCACGAGGAGGCCGTCACCAACACGGCCAACAGCCTGCACACGACGCAGCGCGGTTACGTGCTGGCCATCGAGGCCCGCAGCGGCAGCGACTTCGACGCCGAGAACAGCCCCGGCTTCGCCGCCCGCTGCGCCGGCTGCCACACCACCTGCGGTCAGTGCCACATCTCGCGCCCGAACAGCGTGGGGGGCGGTTTCCCCCGCATCGGCAGCTACTACTCGCACCGGTTCCGGGAATCCCCGGACATGAACGAGCAGTGCACCGCATGCCACGGCAGCCGCATCGGCCACGACTACAAGGGCGAGGGCGAGGGCAACGTGCCCAGCGTCCACCGCACCGGCGGCATGAAGTGCGAGGACTGCCACACCAAGGAAGAGATCCACGGTGACGGCACCGAGTACACCCACCGCTACGAGGTGGCGAACATGCCACGCTGCGAGGACTGCCATCAGCCGGCCGTGAGCACCGACGGCTCCTGCTCGACGTGCCACCCCTCCGGCTTCCCGCCGGACAACCCGGCCGAGGTGCCGTCCGACCTGATCAACCACGCGCACCACGTCGACGGCGCGGCGAGCGATTGCACGCACTGCCACGGCGGGACGGCGCCGACGACGGTGCCGGCGAACATGCAGTGCCAGGTCTGCCACTCGCAGCCCTACAAGAACTGCACGAACTGCCACAACATGACCGAGGGCCACGAGGGCTACGACATCGAGCCGAGCGTGCTCCAGCTGAAGATCGCCCGCAACCCGAGCGAGTTCCGCGAGGAGTACGACGTGTCGCTGGTGCGGCACATCCCGGTCAGCCCGGAGACCTTCGCCAACTGGGGACTGAGCTTGCCCGAGTACACGAGCGAGCCGACGTGGGTCTACACGTCGCCCCACAACGTGATCGCGTCGACCCCGCAGACCACCGTGCCCGACGGCCAGAGCTGTGCCGCCAGCTGCCACGGCTCGCCCGACGGCCCGGACGGATTCCTGCTACGTGAGACCGATCTGTACGAGGCGGACGGCACGACGCCGCTGCCCGATTACGACGCCAACATCGACTACGTGATCCCGTCGGACTTCCCGTCCGGCAAGTAGAGACGCCTGCAGGGTCGGGTTCATGCGAGCCCGGCCCTCGTCCACACGGAGCGGCTCGCCGCTTCCCAACCGGAGGCCCCGCGGGGCTGACACGAAGGAGAGACGATGCGCTACAGCAAGACCTGGTTGATTCTCTTGATGGTGGCTCTCATGGCCCTGTGGGGTTGCTCCGACGACGATGATGACGACGACAACCCCGTCGATCCCGGCATGACCGCGTTCGAGGTGATGGCCGAGGCGGGCGTGGCCTACGTCAACGACAACACCGACTGCCCCGGCGTCATCGACGCCGTGACCCTCAACGACAACCTGGGCGACTACACGGTCATCGACATCCGGGCCGAGGACGACTACCTCGCCGGTCACATCCCCGGCGCGTTCCACAGCACCCTCGGCACCCTGATGGACGATCTGGCCAACAAGATCGACAGCGACAAGCCCTACGTGATCGCCTGCTACAGCGGCCAGAGCGCCGGCCATGCGAAGATCGCCATGGAGCTGATGGGCTACGAGGACACCTACAGCCTCAAGTTCGGCATGTGCAGCTGGAACACGAGCCTCGCTGGTTCGTGGAACAACAACGTGGCCAACAACCTCAGCAACCCCGAGACCGACAACAACAACGGCGACCTCACCGTCCACGCTCTGCCCGAGCTGACCGAGGACCCGAGCACCGTGGTCGCCGACCGCGTCGCCGGCATGCTCGCCGGCGGGTTCCAGGGGATCCGCTACACCGACATCATGGACAACCTGGACGATTACTTCGTCCTCAACTACCACAGCCTGGACGACTACCTCGGCCAGGGAACCAGCGGCGTGCCGGGTCACATCCCCGGGGCCTTCCAGTTCACGCCCTATCAGAGCCTGGGCTGGGACCAGATGCTCGAGAACGTTCCCACCGATCAGACCGTCGTCATCTACTGCTGGACCGGCCAGCATTCGAGCCAGATCGCCGCGTACATGAACATGCTCGGCTATGATGCCAAGAGCCTGCTCTTCGGCTCGAACAACCTGTTCTACGACGACCTCACCGCACACAAGTGGACCGAGGAGGGGCAGAGCAACGACTTCGCCCTCGAGGTCGGCACGCCCCCGGGCGCGACCTTCCAGGCCATCGCCGATGACCTGCTCGACTACGTGAACGACAACACCGACTGCCCCGGCGTCCTCGGCGCCCAGGCCCTGTTCGACAACCTGACCGACTACACGGTGATCGACATCCGTGCGCAGGCCGACTACGAGGCCGGCCACATCGACGGTGCCTACCACAGCTCCCTGGGCACGGTCCTCGACGACCTGGGCGACCCGATCCCGACCGACAAGCCGTTCGTGATCGCCTGCTACACGGGCCAGAGCGCCGGCCACGTCAAGATCGCCATGGAGATGATGGGCTACGAGGACACCTACAGCCTCAAGTTCGGCATGGCGAGCTGGAACACCAGCCTCGCGGGTCCGTGGACCAACAACTGCGCGAACAACCTGAGCAACCCCGAGACCGACAACAACAACGGCGAGCTGACCTTCCAGGGCTACCCGACCATCGCCGACGGCACGACCGTCGCCGACCAGGTCACGGCCATGCTCGCTGGCGGCTTCAAGGGGGTCGCCTACGCCGACATCATGGACAACCTGAGCGAGTACTTCATCGTCAACTACTTCAGCGAGGCCGATTACTCGGGCCAGGGCTCGAGCGGCGTGCCGGGCCACATCCCGGGCGCGTACCAGTACACGCCGTACGCCAGCCTGAGTTACGAGCAGCTGCTCGGCATGATCCCCAGCGACATGCCCGTCGTGGTGTACTGCTGGACCGGTCAGCACTCGAGCCAGATCACCGCGTACCTCACCATGCTCGGCTACGACGCCTACAGCCTGAAGTGGGGCTCGAACAACCTGTTCTACGACGACCTCACCGCCCACAAGTGGACCGAGGCCGGCGCGAGCAACGACTTCCCGCTGGTCACCGAATAGCGCGACGTCGTCAGTATCCCACGCACCACGAGGGGAGGGCCCACGGGCCCTCCCCTCTGGCGTCCGGGCATTCGAGCGCGCGTCGCCCGGGCCCTCAGAGCCCCAGGTCGTCGGCCACCGGCACGAGGGCCGTGAGCACGTGCTCGATCAGCTCGTCCTGCTCGAGGCCCACCCCCGCCGCCCCCTCGGCGATCTCCTCGCGGCTGACCGCGGCGGCGAAGTCCTTCTTCTTGAGCTTCTTGCGTACCGACTTGACCTTGACCTGCGCGATCTTCTTGTCGGGCTGGACCATGGCGCAGGCCATGCAGAAGCCGCAGAGCTCGTCGACGGCGAACAGCCACCGCGCGCGGTCGCTCTCGCGGACCAGGCCGGTGTGGCTGGCGTGAGCCATCACGTCGTGCACGAAGTCCTCCGGGAAGCCGCGTTCACGCAGGATCTCGCCGCCCCGGAACGGGTGATCCTCCATGGTCGGGTACCGCTCGTAGTCGAAATCGTGGATCAGCCCGGCCGCCCCCCATTCGACGGCGTCGTGGCCGGTGCGCTCGGCGGCTGCGCGCATGGCGGCCTCGACGGCGTAGGCGTGGCGACGCAGGGCCTCGCTCGCGGTGTACTCGTGCAGCAGGGCGAGGACGTTCTCGCGCGCGTAGAGATCGGACATGGCAGGCCTCCGTGGTCTCGGGTTCCGGTCCGACATCATCGCATCCGGTCCGCGCCGCGCCAAGTCTCGACCCTCGCCCCGGCCCGCCCTGGGCCCGACGCACCCTGGGCCCGACCCGCTTGACCTCACCACCGATTCCTGGCAGTATGTCCCTCCTTCGGCGCTCTGCGGCGCCCTTCCGGCGTTCCTCGCCCAGGAGTCGGCCATGCTGGAACATCTCGTCCTCATGTGCGACCACCCCCGCGACGCCCACGACCTCGCGCGTCTCGAGCCGAGCCTCGGCCCGGACGGGGCCCGCCGCCTCCAGGAACGTCTCCTCGATCACCTCGCCCACACCGCGCGCGCCTGGCAATCGCGGCGTTCCGATCGCTTCGTCACGGTCTTCTGCCAGGGCGGGCTTCCCACCGAGTTCCGCATCCTGCTGGGCGAGGACTTCATCTACGAGAAGGACTCCGGCGGCAGCCAGGGCGCCCGGCTGGCCGTGGCCGCCGTGCGGGCCTTCTCCCGTGGCGCCGACAAGGTCCTTCTGGTCGGCACGAACTGCCCCGACCTGACGGCGACCGACGTCGAGCGGGCGGGCTTCGCGCTCGAGCACGTCGACTGCGTGGTCGGTCCCGGCCACGCTGGTCGCTACTACCTGGTCGGCCTGGTCGCCCCGACGCCGGCAATCTTCGCCCGCATGCCCTGGGGAACCGGCGCGCTGCTGGCGCGCACGCTCGAGGCAGCCCAGCAGTCGGGACTGCGCACGGGGCTGCTGCCGAGGCTGCCGATGGTGCACGGGCCCGGCGACCTGATCCACGCCGCGCACCTGCTGAGCACCCCGGTCGCGCAGGACGCCGAGCGCGCGAGGACGTGACCCTCTCTCATACCTCCAGCTCGTGCCCCCGCGTCCGTAGCCAGACCATGGCCTCGTCGTGGTCGGGGTACAGGCGGCGCACCATGGCGTGGAACTCCGGGCCGTGGTGCATGTGGCGCAGGTGGCAGAGCTCGTGCACGACGACCGCGTCGACCACCTCGCGCGGCGCCATCACCAGCCGGTAGCAGTACGAGAGGGTCCCGCGCGCCGAGCAGCTCCCCCAGCGGCTGGTACGCTCGCCGACGATCACCCGCGACGGCGCCAGCCCGGTCCGATCCGACCAGTGCCGCGTGCGGCGGCGCAGCTCGTCACCGGCGAACCGCCGCAACCAGCGCTCGAGCGCCGGTCGCGGATCGAGCAGCTCCATCGCCGGCAGCTCCAGCAGCAGCTCGAACGGCATCACGGTCACCCGCGGCCGCTTGCGCCCTTCGGGCAGGGGTGCGAGCTCGAGCACGTGCGGTTCGCCGAGCAGCGACACGTGATCGCCACTGGTCCACTGGCGGCGACGCGGACCGTCCCAGACCCCGTGCACCTCCGCCTTCTCGGCCAGCCACGACTCGGCGTCGGCGAGCAGGGCGTCGACGTCGCGCCGGGTCGCCCAGCGTGGTACCACGACCTCCACTCCGCGGCGGGGCGTCACGTCGAGCCGCAGATGCCGCGCCCGCGAGCTGCGACGCAGCTGCAGCCGCAGCGGGCGCCCCTGCACCAGCCTGATGTCCTGCCGTCTCGCCAACGTGACCTCCCGATTGCGTGGCCGCGCGCCTCGCGCTAGCCTACCCGGGCACCGAGGACATCGGCCCGGGGTTCCATCATGGTCTTCTGGCGCGGCCGCCGCCGCAAGAAACTGCTGCAGACACCGCTCGACGACGCCATGCGCGCCGAGCTGCACCGCGCCGCGCCCCTCTGCGCGTCCGTCCCGGGCAACCTGCGTGCCCGCCACGAGGGCACGACCCGGGTGCTGCTGGCCGGGAAGCACTTCGAGGGCGCGGGCGGCCTCGAGCTGACCGACGCGATGAAGCTCGCCATCGCCGGCCAGGCCGCCCTGCTGCAGCTGCGCGAGGGCGCCGATTACTACCCGGACCTGGACACGATCCTCGTCTACCCGGACGCCTTCGTCGTGCCCAACGTCGAGGTCGACCCGGGCGGGCACGTCGTGCACGAGGGGCCGGACGAGCGCGCCGGGGAGTCGTGGCAGCGCGGCGTGGTGGTCATCAGCTGGCAGGACGCCCGCCGCGAGAGCCGCCGTCGCGACGGCTACAACGTGATCCTGCACGAGTTCGCCCACCAGCTCGACGATCAGAGCGGCGAGGCCGACGGCACGCCGCTGTTGCCCCACGACCTCACCGGCCGCTGGGCCGAGAGCTTCCAGGCCGCGTTCGAGCGCCACCAGCGCGACCTGCGCCGCGGGCGCCACGTGCTCTACGACGAGAACGCCGCCGAGTCGCCGACGGAGTTCTTCGCCACGACCATCGAGCTGTTCTTCGAGTATCCCGGCGACATGAAGCGGGAGTTCGCCGACGTCTACGCGGTGGTGGCCGCGTACCTGGAGATCGACCCGGCGACGTGGTCCGGCTAGTCCAGGACGACCGAGAGCGTGATCGCCGCGGGGTCGCCGGTCTCGTCGAGCTCGTCGCGGGCCACGGCCTCGAGGACCCATTCGCCCGGGGCGAGGGGCAGGTAGAAGGTCTCGGCGACATCGCTCTGGATGAAGCTGGTCCAGACGAACGGCTGCTCCACCGCCCCCGCGCGGGCCAGGAACTGGATGGTCACGCGGTCACCATCGGGGTCGTGGCAGACCACGTCGACCGCCACACCGAAGCCGGGCTCCAGGACGCCGTCGGACACGAGCAGCGGCGGATCCGGGGGTGCGTTGTCCAGGGGCAGCTCGGCGCAGCCCGCGGCCATCAGCAGGGCGATCGTCGTCAGCACCAACCGAGAGATCGCGCACCGGCTCATCTCAGCACCACCCCCACGAAGTACTCCACCGACGGATCGGTGTGGCGCGACGCGAAGGTGACGTCGTCGACCTCCCAGTCCACGTCGGCGCCCAGGTAGTGGTCCAGGCTCGCGCCGCCGCTGACGCGGACGACGCCCAGGTTCACCGTGGCCATGCCGCCGAGCGACCCGACCAGCTTGTGGGCACGGCCGTCGAACTCCTCGCCGTCGATGTCGATGGTCAGCTTCTGGAAGGTCCACTTGGCCGACACGAACGCCGCCAGGTGCAGGACGTCGCCCAGGACGAGGTTCAGGTCGACCCCGTACGGCACGTAGCCCCACGTGATGTCCGACTCGAGAGGCGCGTAGGACTCCAGCCCGGGCGTCTCCCAGTTGAGCAGGAAGCTGGACTGGCCCCAGCCGAAGCCGAGGAACTGGCCGACGTAGAACGTCTGGCCATCGTCACCCCCGAGGTGCACCGTGAACCGTCCCCCGGCATGCATGCGATGGCGGCTCGAGAAGAAGCGCGTCTCGCCGCCCAGGTCGAGCGTGTCGTCGATCTCGAGCTGGAGGTCGACCGCCGAGAGGCCGAGGAACACCTGGCCGGCCAGCGCTGGCGCCGTCAGGGACGACAGGAGCGCGATCAGGACGGCACCGGGGACCATGGACTGCCCCGCCGGACCGCGGTATCGGCGGACCCGCGCAGCGAGATGGGCGAGGACGAGCACGGTCTGCTCCGATCACGAGGGCCGGTCCGCTCCCGCCGCCGATCGGGCGGGCGTCCAGGAACTCCATTGTGTCATGGAACGACCCCGACGGCAACGCCCACCCCATCCTCGATTGGCACCAAATTACCACTTTGCCCATTGTTGGCATTTTTCTGCCAACACGAGTCGCCCCACACGCATGGCCTGTGACACCGGGGGCCCGGGTATGGACAGGGCGGGTGCAGAAATATTCGCGAAGCGTATTTCCGCACCCGCCCTGTCCATACCCGGGCCCCCGCAGCCGTCACCGCCCCTTCCCGTAATTCGGCGCCTCCTTCGTGATGTGCACGTCGTGAGGATGCGACTCCCGCACCCCGGCGGCCGTCGTCCTCACGAACCGCGCGCGGCGGTGCAGCTCCTCCACCGTCCGGCATCCGCAGTAGCCCATGCCCGACCGCAGGCCGCCGACCATCTGGTAGAGGACGTCGTACGCGCGGCCCTTGTAGGGTACCCGCCCCTCGATGCCCTCGGGCACGAGCTTCTCCGCGTCGTCGACGTCGCTCTGGAAGTAGCGGTCCTTGCTGCCCTTCTGCATCGCGCCCAGCGATCCCATGCCGCGGTAGGTCTTGTAGACGCGGCCCTCGTAGAGGACCTTCTCGCCCGGCGATTCGTCGGTGCCGGCGAGCAGGCCGCCCATCATCACGCAGTCCGCGCCCACGGCGACGGCCTTGACCGCATCACCGGAGTAGCGCACGCCGCCGTCGGCCACCAGCGGGATGCCCGCCGGCCGCGCGACCGTGGCGACCTCCATGATGGCGCTGATCTGCGGCACGCCCACGCCGGCGACCACGCGCGTGGTGCAGATCGAGCCCGGGCCGATGCCCACCTTCAGGGCGTCGGCGCCGGCGTCGATCAGCGCGCGGGCGGCGTCGGCGGTGGCGATGTTGCCGGCGAGGACCTGCTGGTCGGTGTAGGTCGACTTGATGGACCGGACGGTGTCGATGACGTTCTTGCTGTGGCCGTGCGCGGTGTCGACCACCAGGAGATCCACGCCCGCCTCGACCAGCAACTCGGCGCGCAGCAGGGTCTCCGCCCCCACGCCCACGGCGGCGGCGACCCGCAGGCGGCCCAGGTCGTCCTTGCTGGCGCTGGGGTAGTCGAGCTTCTTCTGGATGTCCTTGACCGTGATCAGGCCCTTCAATAGCCCGTCATCGTCGACCACGAGCAGCTTCTCGATGCGGTGCTCGTGCAGCTTCTCGGCCGCCTGCTCGAGCGTGGTGCCCACCGGCACGGTCACCAGGTTGCGGCTGGTCATCACCTCGTGCACCGGCAGGCTGATGTCCTTGACGAAGCGCAGGTCGCGGTTGGTCAGGATGCCGACGAGCTTCTCGCCCACGGTGATGGGCACACCGGAGATCTTGTAGTGCGACATCAGTTCGAGCGCGTCGGCGATGGGCTCGTCCGGGCCCATGGTGATGGGCCTGGTGATCATGCCCGACTCGCTGCGCTTGACCCGCTCGACCTCGGCCGCCTGGCTGCGAGGCTCGAGGTTCTTGTGCACGACGCCGATGCCGCCCGCCCGGGCGACGGCGATCGCCATCTCCGACTCGGTCACCGTGTCCATGGCCGCCGAGAGGAACGGGATGCCGAGCCGGATGGTGCTGGTCAAACGGGTCGCGGTCTCGATCTCCGAGGGCACGATCTCGCTGTACGACGGCACCAGCAGGACGTCGTCGAAGGTCAGGCCCTCGGGAAACGCGTCGGCGAGCGGCCGGGGGGAATCGTCGTGGCTAGCCATGGGCACTGGTCCTTCCAGGGGCGCGGCCCCTACTGCTTCAGCACGCCGATGAACGGCAGGTTGCGGTACTTCTCGTCGTAATCGAGCCCGTAGCCCACGACGAACTCCTTGGGGATCTCGAACCCGCGGTAGTCGATGGGCACGTCCTTGCGGCGCGCGGACACCTTGTCCAGGAGCGCGCAGACGCGGATGCTGCGCGGCGAGCGGGTCCCGAGCATGTCGATCAGGTAGCTGAGGGTCAGGCCGCTGTCGACGATGTCCTCGACGATCACGACGTCACGGTCGGTGATGTTCACGCGCAGGTCCTTGATGATCTTGACCACGCCGGTGCTCTGGGTACCGCCCTCGTAGCTGGAGACGGCCATGAAATCGACCTCGTGGTCGATGGACAGGCAGCGCGTCAGGTCAGCGAGGAAGACGTAGGCGCCCTTGAGGATGCAGACCAGGATCGGCACCGAGCCATCGTAGTCCCGGCTCAGCTCGTTGCCCATCTGGCAGCACCGCTTGGCCAGGTCGTCCGAGCTGATGAGCACGCGCTCGATCAGGGGGTCGCGCCGCAGATAGTCTTGATCGTCGTAGGTCACGCTGGGCCTCCGTGTTCGACCGAGGCGGACAGCCCGCGTCGCCGCCGCCTGAGGTTCTCGTTGATCGTGCTGCTGAGCAGGTCGAGGGCGACCCGGTTGTGCCCACCCTCGGGCACGATGATGTGCGCGTGCCGCTTGCTGGGCTCGACGAACTGCTGATGCA
>WJIQ01000137.1 GCA_014730255.1 bacterium
ACGAGGAGGCCTTCCAGCTCCTCGTCGCCCGCTGGCAGCAGCCGGTGTTCGCCTTCCTGGTCCACATGCTCGGCTCGCGCGACGAGGCGCAGGACCTCGCCCAGGACACGTTCCTGAAGGTCTACGACCAGGCCGCGCGGTACCGTCCCGACGGCCGGTTCCGCAGCTGGATGCTGCGCATCGCCGGCAACCGGGCCCGCAGCGCGCTGCGCCGGCGCAAGGTCCTGCGCTGGGTGACCTTCGATGCGGCGCGGCACGACCGGCCGGCCCGGGGCGACGATCCCGGCCGGGCGCTCGAGCGCGAGGAGACCGCCACGCGCGTGCGCGAGGCGGTGGCGGCGTTGCCGGAGCGGCAGCGCCAGGCCGTGGTGCTGAAGCGGTTCCAGGGCCTGAGCTACCAGGAGATCGCCGACGCCATGCAGACCACGGTGCCGGCCGTCGAGTCGCTGCTCCAGCGCGCGGCCGCGACCCTGCGACGCGACCTCGAGCGCGAGCTCGACCCCGCCAGGCGGGAGGAAGCGATATGAACGACACGACCCACGTGACCGGACGGCTGCAGGCCTACCTCGATGGCGAGGTGACCGGGGCCGAGCGCGAGACGATCGACCGGCATCTCGACCGCTGCGAGTCGTGCCGGGCGGAGCTGTCCGCCCTGCGCGGCCTCTGGCAGGCGGTCGACGCCGCGGCCGAGCCCGCGCCCGCCAGCCCGATCTGGCCGGCGGTCGACGACGCGCTGGCCCGGCGGCGCGGGCGCATCCAGGGGCCGCCGTGGACCTGGCCGCAGCGCGGCCTCGCCGCGGCCTCGCTCGCGGCCGGCCTGGTGCTCGGCGTCGGCCTGAGCACGCTCCCGGAGCGCGGGGCGTCCGGTGCGGACGGGACGGTCAACGTCATCGAGACAGACGACTATCTCCAGGACGGCCTGCCCACCCTCGACGATCTCTGGCTCGAGGTGGGCGCCGCGAACGAGGATGCCGAATCATGACGCGAACCTGGCTGATCGTCCTGCTGATCTCGCTCGGCCTGAACCTGGGGCTGGCCATCGGCCTGCTCGTCGACCGTCCGGCCGCGCCGGCGGACGCCCCGCCGCCGCCCCGCGGGGAGCGGTGGCGCCACCGGGACACGCCGCCGCGGGAGATGGCCGACCGCCTGATGCGCCGCCGGATCGAGCACATGACCCGCGAGCTGGACCTCGACGAGCAGCAGCGCGCGCGGCTCTGGGACCTGCACGAGCAGCGGGGCGAGTCCATCGTCGGCCGCCGCCGCGAGCAGGTCGAGCTGCGCCGCGAGCTGCACGAGCTGCTGATGTCGCCGCAGTCGGACTGGGAGGCCGTGCGCGCGGTCATGGCCGAGCAGTCGCGGGTGCAGGCGGCGCTCGACTCGACGGTGGTGCGCATCATGTTCGAGGAGCGGCAGGTGCTGACGGACGAGCAGCGGGCACGCTACCACGAGTTCGTCTTCCCGTTGCAGCCGGGGGGCGACGGGCCGCGCGGCCGGCGCCAGGGGCCCGGCCACCGGCGCGGGCAGCGCCCATGAGAGCCCATTTTCCTTGACAGCCGGCGGCCCAATCTCTTACGTGTCACGTGTGTTACCGGCCCAGGCGGCGTGCCCCTGCTGCCCACGTCCGGGTTCGGCGCGGTGAGCCAATCCCCACCCAGCCCTGCGATCCCCCGTCACGACGCTGCCGCCACTCGGTTCCCGTCGTGCCGACCGGATGCGAAGGGGAGTCTCTGATGAACAAGTCCCGTGCGATCCTGCTGTTGATCACGCTGACCGTGCTCGGCGCGGCGATGCTGACCGCGTGCCGCTCGGCGCATACGACCAGCGCCATCCTCTACATCGAGCAGGAGCAGTACCAGAAGGCCATCGAGGTGATCGACGAGGGGCTCAACTTCAACCCCGACGATCCCGAGGGCTATTACTACCAGGGCGAGGCGCACAGCCGCATGGCCCAGGAGGCGATCGACGACAACGATTACCTCGAGGCCAAGCGCCACTTCGAGGCCGCGTACGACAAGTACACGACGGCGCGCGAGATGGACCCCGAGAACTGGTCCGAGCAGGTCGCCGAGGCGCTGGAGATCAACTTCATCAACACCAAGCGCGAGGCCACGCGGAACTGGCAGGAGCGCAACTGGGAGGAGGCCGAGGGCTTCTTCCGCCTGCAGTACGCCGCGCTGCCCGATTCGCTGTCGCCGATCAAGCAGATCGCGAGCATGAAGATCCAGCGCGCCGAGCTCGCCGACGGCGAGGACGACGCCGAGGCCGCGCGCGAGTTCCGGACCGAGGCGCTCGAGCTGCTCGACCAGGTGCTGGCCGACAACCCGGAGGCCTATCGCCTGCGCGCCGACAAGGCGTACGTGCTCACCCAGCTCGACCGCACCGCTCAGGCCCAGCGCATCTACGACGACCTGCTCGCCGACCACGGCGACGACCCGACCCTGCTGCTCGACGTCGTCGGCCTGTACAGCAAGCAGGAGCGCTACGAGGAGGCGGGCGATCTCTTCATGAAGGTCGCCGGCATCTACCTGAACGACGACGATCCGACCAACGACGCCCAGCTCAAGGGCCTGTACAGCGAGGCCGGCTTCAACTACCAGATGGCCGAGAACTACGAGCAGGCCATCGCGAGCTACGGCCTGGCCAACGAGCTCGACATCCAGGACGAGAACATCATGCTGCAGCGTATCCAGCTGAACCTGCAGTACGGCCAGAAGCTCGCCATCGAGGCGGCCGAGGTCATGGAGGAAGACCCGGAGCGGGCGGCCGAGCTGGATGCCGAGTCCAAGAAGTATCTGCAGCAGGCGGTCGACGTGGGCAACGCGCTCGTGGACATCGCGCCGACCAATGCCGACGGCTACTACTTCCTCGCGCAGGCGCAGGCGGCCATGGGCGACCTGACCGCCTCCGAGGAGAACATGAAGACGTACAACGAACTGACGGGGACCCCATAGAAGACTCACGGCGAGGCCGGGGCGGCGACGCGACCGCCCCGGACGGCACGCCCCTTGCAATTGGACGACCGGTTCGCTCGATGTGTCCCGAGCCGGTCCCGCGGCTGGAACCCCGTGGCCGCGACACCGATCGCGTCGAACCCTGACAGCTGCTTTCCACCCACACAGATCAGACCGGCCAGGCGCGGAACACCGCTCGGTTTCGACCGTCCACCGACGTGACGGCTCGAGGCCCCGACCATCAGACGGTCGGGTTCCCGCTCAACCACCACCCGCGCACGCGGGATCCTAGGAGCAACGATGGATATCAAGGAACTGCAGGAGATGAACATCCGTGAGCTGGTGGACGTGGCTCGCGGGATGAACATCGAGGCGGTCAGCACCCTGCGCAAGAGCGAGCTGATCTTCAAGATCCTCGAGGGGCAGACCGAGAAGAACGGCTTCATCCACGCCGAGGGCGTGCTGCAGGTCCTCGCCGAGGGATACGGCTTCCTGCGGGCGGCCCGGTACAATTACCTGCCGGGCCCGGACGACATCTACCTCTCGCCGTCGCAGATCAAGAAATTCGATCTGAAGACCGGCGACACGATCTCGGGCCAGGTGCGCCCTCCCAAGGAGAACGAACGGTACTTCGCGCTCCTGAAGGTCGAGTCGGTCAACTTCATGGACCCGGACGACGCGAAGAAGGTCACCCTCTTCGACAACCTCACGCCGCTCTACCCGGACTCGATGCTCAACCTCGAGCACAAGCCCACCAACCTCACCACCCGGCTGATCAACCTGCTCGCGCCCATCGGCAAGGGGCAGCGCGGCCTGATCGTCTCGCCCCCGCGCGCGGGCAAGACCATCATCCTGCAGCAGATCGCCAACGCGATCACCACCAACCACGACGAGGTCCACCTCATCGTGCTGCTCATCGACGAGCGGCCCGAGGAGGTCACCGACATGGCGCGGTCGGTCGATGGCGAGGTCATCAGCTCGACCTTCGACGAGCCGGCCGAGCGGCACGTCCAGGTGGCGAACATGGTGCTGGCCAAGAGCCGGCGCCTGGTCGAGAGCGGCAAGGACGTGGTCATCCTGCTCGACTCGATCACCCGCCTCGCCCGCGCCCACAACGCCGTGGTGCCGCACTCGGGCAAGATCCTCTCCGGCGGTGTCGACTCCAACGCCCTGCAGAAGCCCAAGCGGTTCTTCGGCGCCGCGCGCAACATCGAGGACGGCGGCTCGCTGACGATCATCGCCACCGCGCTGGTGGAAACGGGCAGCCGCATGGACGAGGTCATCTTCGAGGAGTTCAAGGGCACCGGCAACATGGAGCTGGTCCTGGACCGCAAGATCGCCGATCGGCGCATCTACCCCGCCATCGACATCTTCAAGAGCGGCACCCGCAAGGAGGACCTGCTGATCGACGCGAAGGACCTCAACAAGATCTGGGTGCTCCGGAAATACCTGAGCGACTACTCGCCCATCGAGGCCATGGAGTTCCTGCTCGACAAGCTCGGTAAGACCAAGGAGAACAAGCAGTTCCTGGCGGCGATGAACGCCTGATCGGGTAGCCGGCGCCGCCACGGGAGGGCCGGACGGGGCCCGGCGAGCCAGATTCGCCCTTGCTCTCGGGTCCAGGATTGATTTCTTTGTCCTGCCCTGAAGCATTGCCAGCAACTGAGGTCGGAAGTGCCATGAAGCAGAACGTCCACCCCCAGTACGTCGATTGCGAGATCACCTGCCTCTGCGGCAACGTGATCAAGACGCGGTCCACCAGGCCGAAGCTCAACGTCGAGATCTGCTCGAACTGCCACCCCTTCTACACGGGGCAGCAGAAGATCATCGACACCGCCGGTCGCGTGGAGCGTTTCCGCAAGCGTTACGAGGGGACGAAGTACGGCAAGAAGTAGCGACCGGCGGCCGGCCGAGCGCCCGTGCCGACGCGTTGGCGAAGCCTTGCTCGAGACTCTCGCGAGGGCGCCGGGCCGCAACCCCGGGGCCCTCGTTGCATTCCCGGCGGTCGCCGCAGCCGGCGGCCACGCGGCGATCGCTGCGCCGGGCGACCACGCCACCCCGCCAGCGGCGGAGGAGATCATGAGCGACACCAGCAACACGACGCCCGCGCCGTCCACCGCACCGGCCGCTCCGGCCGCGCCGGCCGAGACCCCTGGGGTCGAGGATGCCCGCAAGATGGACCTCGCCGTCGGCGGCCAGGCCGTGATCGAGGGCGTGATGATGCGCAGCCCGTCGGCCATCGCCACCGCGGTGCGCAACCCCGAGGGCCGCATCGTCATCCGCAAGAAGCCGTTCCGCAGCATCGTCGCCAGGCACAAGTGGCTGAACATCCCCGTCTTCCGCGGGGGCGTGCACCTGATCGAGACCATGGGCCTGGGCATCGACGCCCTGATGTTCTCGGCCGACCAGGCGGTGAGCGAGGACCGGGTCGACCGCGAGAAGGCGCCGCTGAAGGACCAGCTCTGGATGTGGGGCACGGTGGTCGTGGCCTTCATCCTCAGTCTCGGCCTGTTCTTCTACCTGCCGCTGATGCTCACCCACTGGATGGGCGTCGAGGGGACGGTCTGGTTCAACATCGTCGACGGCATCATCCGCGTCGCGCTATTCGTGCTCTACATCTGGGCCATCAGCCTGATGAAGGACATGGGGCGGGTGTTCGAGTACCACGGGGCCGAGCACAAGTCGATCCACGCCTTCGAGAACGGACGCTCGCTCGACGCGCCGGGCGCGCGGCCGTTCACCACGCTGCATCCGCGCTGCGGCACCAGCTTCCTGTTCTTCGTGATGATCATCTCCATCGTCGTCTTCGTCTTCCTCGGCAAGCCCGACACCGTGGGCGAGCGCCTGCTGCGCCTGGCGTTCGTGCCGGTGATCGGCGGCCTGGCCTACGAGGCGATCAAGCTCTCGGCGAAGTTCTGCGACGCCTGGTGGCTGAAGCCCGCCATCGCGCCCGGCCTCTGGCTGCAGCGGATCACCACCAGCGAGCCCGACGACGATCAGCTCACCGTGGCCATGTCGGCCCTGCGGTCGGTCCTGACGCCCGAGGCGGAGGGCTTCAAGACCCGCATCTATTACGAGATGGCCGACGACACGGCCGCCGGCGCCGAGACCGACGACACGGCCGCCGACGACGCCGCCGCGGCGACGGACGAGAGCGAGGAGCCGCCGGCGGCGACCACCGGGGGCGCGGCGTGAAGTCCAACGTCGAGGCCCTGCGGACGCGCTTCCAGGAGCTGACCTCGCAGATCAGCGACCCGGACGTGATCAAGGACCAGAAGCGCTATCGCGACCTGATGCGCGAGCACCGGCGCGTGGAGAAGCAGCTGACGGTCGGCGACCGCTGGGATCATCTCGACGCGCAGGTCCGCGAGAACCGCGAGCTGATCCAGACCGAGTCCGACCCCGAGCTGGTGGAGATGGCCCGCGAGGAACTGGAGGCGCTCGAGCCGCAGCTCGAGGCCGCCGCCGCCGATCTCGAGGAGGCCCTGCTGCCGCACGACCCCAACGACGACCGCGACGCGATCCTCGAGATCCGCGCCGGCACCGGCGGCGACGAGGCCGCCCTCTTCGCCGACGACCTGCTGCGCATGTACCTGCGCTACGCCGAGCGCCAGGGCTGGAAGACCGAGTTCATCGACGGCACCGAGGGCACGTCGGGCGGGTTCAAGGAGGTCATCTACGCCGTGCGCGGCGACGGGGCCTTCGGCATGCTGCGCTGGGAGAGCGGCGTGCACCGCGTCCAGCGCGTGCCCGCGACCGAGAGCCAGGGGCGCATCCACACCTCGGCCGCCTCGGTGGCGGTCCTGCCCGAGGCCGAGGACGTCGACATCGCGATCAACGAGGCCGATCTGCGCATCGACGTCTACCGCGCCAGCGGCCCCGGCGGCCAGAGCGTCAACACCACCGACTCGGCCGTGCGCATCACCCACGTGCCGACCGGCCTGGTGGTCCAGTGCCAGGACGAGAAGTCCCAGCACAAGAACAAGGCCAAGGCGCTGCAGGTGCTGCGGTCGCGCCTG
>WJIQ01000138.1 GCA_014730255.1 bacterium
AGCGGCGAGCCGCTGCTGCCGGGCTCGGTGGTGCCGTCGTCCCAGTCGGCGACGCGGATGTGGGTGCCGTTGCCGGGCGAGCTCGTGCCCAGGTAGCTGGTGGTGGTCGTCGGGTCGTCCTCGAAGCTGATGGCCTTCTCGTCGGTGCTCGGGTGGTGGATGGCCACGGCGCCGGCGAAGTCCAGCTCGCGCCGGTCCCAGCCGGAGTAGGTCACGTCCCAGCCCGGGTCGGGCATCTCCTCGAGCTCGACCAGGCACATGTCGCTGGCCCCGTACGCGGCGCGGAAGATGGCGCCGGTCTGGTTGTCGGCCAGCGATCCGCCGCCCTGCTGGCCGCAGACCGGACTCTGGAAGTTCCAGTAGACGACCATGCTCGCGGCGTTGCTGCCGCTGATGCCGCAGTGGTCGGCGGTCAGGAAGTAGGGGGTGGCGTCCTCGGCCGTGTTGTTGACCATGGCACCGCTGCAGGTCCAGAAGCCGTTCAGCGTGTAGACCGCGACGCTGTTGATCTCCCCGCGCCAGGGGTCGCCCTCGGGGCAGACGACGTCGTTGTTGCAGGCGCCCGACTTGTCGCCGAGCTCCTCGCCGAAGTACCGGAAGCCCTTGCCGATCCGCACCAGGCGCAGCGCGTAGTCGGTCCGGCTCTCGGCCGGCAGCGTCAGCTCGAGCACCAGATCGTCGGTCAGGACGACCGGCGTCCAGAGCTGCTCGTGGTCGCGACGGTCGCGTCGGGTGAACTCGTGGACGAGGCCCGCCCCGCTCGCGTCGTGGATCACGAGCCGGCCCCCCTTGGGCAGGCGGAAGCGGTCGAAGCCCGCGTTGAGCGACAGCGCCCCGTCGGCCTGCACGCGCAGGCGCCAGAGGACGAAGCGGGGGTCGGGCAGGGTCTCCCAGGTGCCGTGGCTCTCGGGGGTGACCTGCAGGTCCTCGGGCTCGGCGAAGGGGATCGGGTCGCCCTGCAGCTTGGCACGGGCCACGTCGTCGGCCGCCTTGGCCGGATCGACGGGCGAGAGCGAGAGCGTCTGGACGGTGCCCAGGGGGCGGCCGCCCATGAGCTCGGCGGTCGGTCGGGCGTCGGCCAGGGCGCCGACCGTGAGCATCAGGATGCCGATGGCGGCGAGGATCAGCACGCGAGGACTTGGCAAGGCGGTCTCCCCTGTCGTGGGTCGAAGAGGCGAGACCGCGCTCGCGGGCGCGGTCTCAGGAAACAGGATATTTGATGTATTATATACGATCCGGAAACGTGACGAAAGGGGCCGGAGCCCGGGGCGCGGCGGCCGCCGGGCTCGTCAGCGGCGGCGCCGCCAGATGGCATAGGCGCCGAGGAGGACGACCGCCACGGTGATCGTCACCCACGGGATGCCCCGCCCGGAGGGCTCCGCGGCCGGCTCCGGCTCTCCGGACGTCGTCGGCGCGTCCCCGAACACCGGGGCGGCGGCCACCGAGGTGGTGGCCGCGATCACGACGGGCACCCGCTCTCCGGGCTGCAGGGCGCGCCCACGCCACCGGGCCAGGCCGCCGTACTGCTGGTCGGTATCCTCGCGCAGCTCGCTGGAGCGGACCCGGAGGTCCTTGGGCCAGGTCATCAGGCTCCAGCGGTCGAGCGGCAGGTTGCAGGCGACGTCGAATCGCAGATCACCCTCGATCGGGATCGAGCCGCGGACCGTGACCCGTGCCTTGCCCGGTGGGAGCGGCACCGCGACGCCGTGCATGCCGTCCACCGCGCGCAGGTCGGCGGTGGCCGGGTCCGGGCCGCGATCGACCTCGACCTCGATCCGGCCGATGCCCTCGGGCAGGGCGAGCCGGAGCGGCAAGGCGTCGGCCCGGATGGTCCGCTGCGGGCGGGACCGGTTCTCGAGCGTGACGATCGCCTCGTAGGTGTACTCGTCACCGCGCTGATGGAGGACGACGTTCATGCCGGTGGCCGCGAGCCCGTCGAGCTCGTCGGTCGTCGGGAAGGCATGCACCACGGCCGCCTTGCCGTCGAGGAAGTCCTGCCCCGACTGCTGGGCGTGATAGTCGACGCCGTCGACCCGGGCGGTCACGATGTACGGCTTGAAGTTGTAGATCGGGACGCTCCGGAAGACCGTCTCACCGGCGACGCGGCCGGTCTCGGCGACGACCTCGAGCACGGCTCCGGGGGCGCGCACCACCACGCGCGAGGCGGTCACCGGCTCGTCGTGCGCGGGGTTGCGCAGCTCGATCCGCAGGTCGGCCGGCTGCTTCTCCAGGACGGCGTCCTCCGCCCTGACGGTCGCGGCCAGGCCGGCGCACAGCAGGGCGAGGGCGACCATCCGATGGTGGGCTTGGCGGCTCTTCGACGTCACGAGGACCTCCTCCGGGCAACTTGCCCGATGCGTGGCCGGTGCGGTATCGTACCGGTGGACGCAGGGCACTGCCGAGCAATTCCCGAGCCGGAAGTATGGGTCGCCATGAGGCTCGCTGTCCACAGTTCGATTGCCGCGCTGCTGCTGGTGGCCGTGGCCGGGGCGGTCTCGCCGCCCAACGGGCTCGTCCAGTGGGGGGAGCGGTCCTACCGCCTCGAGCCGGGGGAGTCGACCAGCTTCCGGGTCGACTTCGAGCAGATCCCGGTCCGGCGCTGGTGGCTGATCGTCGAGAGCGATCGCAGCCCGTGCCACCTGAACCTGCGCCGCGTGGCCGACGGATCGCTCGTCTACGATCGCCGCGACGAGGTCGAGCACGAGGTCGCGATCCCGTGGGGCGAGGACGAGGCCCTCTCGGCGGTGATCGTCGCCGGCCGGCGGGGGGGCGTCTTCGCGGTCGGGATCTGGGGCCCGCCACGCGACGCCTACCTGCGCAGCTACCGCTACGACGTCAATCGCGCGCTCGAGGATCTCGCCGCGGGCGATCGTGGGGCCGCGCGCGAGCACCTGATGGCGGCGGTGACCGGCGATCCCGACGATCCGGTGGCAGCCGCCCTGCTGCAGGGGCTGAACGCGGGTACGCCGCCGCTCGCCGACGACGACGGTGGTGGTGATCAGGACGGCACGGTGCCGCCGCGGGAGCGCTGGGCCGAGGTCCGGCGCGACGTCGCCGGACTGCGCGACGGCGGACGGTTCTACGAGGCGATCGACCGTCTCCACGTCGAGCTGGCCCGGCCCCTGCCGCGCGACGTGCGGGCCGAGGTCTACGCCGACCTCGCGGCGGTGCTGCTGGATCTCGGCAGTGGCGAGCAGGCTCGCGAGGCGGTGGCCGCGGCCGAGGAGCTGGGGCTGGACGAGGCCTGGCTGGAGCGGCTGCGCGAGCGTCTGACGCGCTGACGCGGGTCAGTTCGGCGCGCTCGCCGCGGTGCGCGACCCGACCGTCGCCGACAGCTCGGCCGCATCGCGATCGTAGGCCTTCCGGTCGCCGCACACGTAGAATCGACCATACCCGACGAAGTAGCCCTGGCTCGCGCTGAGCGGGCGGCCGTCACGGCCCTGCATCGGGAAGAACGGGCCGTAGGGGTGGTACATCGCCGCCCAGTCGTAGCAGTTGCGGGCGGTCTCGTGGCGACCGGCGCGCGCGTAGATGCGGCCCTGGTCCTGCCAGTAGCGATAGGACAGCCGCGGTGGGAACTCCAGATGGGTCGCCGGAGGGCCGAGCAGCCACAGCGTGTGCGACCCGTCGCCGGCCACGGAGCCGGCGAGGGCCTTGATCCAGCGCCGCCCGAAGTCCGACGACTGGCGTGGCCAGGCGCCCCGGTTGAATCCCAGCGTCATGAAATGGGGCGCGGTCAGGGTCCACCGCAGGTCGTTGCGCGCGCTGCCGCCGGCGAGGGTGCGGGTGGTGACCTCGATCCGCGGCAGGTCGCGCGCCTGCGTGACCGCCGCGAGCCACTCGCCCTGTTCGGCGAGGGCCAGGCCACGCAGGACGCCGGCCTCGTAACGGCGTCCGGCCCGCTCGGGGCAGACCGTGTCGAGCCAGGGCTGGAGATGGTCGAGGTAGGCGATGGTGACCGCCGGCTGGTCGAGGTCGCGAGCGAGCCAGGCCAGGTCGAGCAGCACGTCACGCCGCACCCGGCGGGCGTCGGTGCTGCTGGCGATCTCGGCCGGCGACTGCTCGAGCGCGGCCAGGCAGGCCGCCAGCGCACGCTGCTGCCGCGGCCGGTCGCCGACGATCCCGGTCAGGTAGGACAGGTCACGCCAGGCGCCCACGTTGGACGGGTCGGTGCCGGTGGCGGTGATCAGATGCCGGATCGCGCTGGTCACGGCCGTCTCGGCCCCGACCGGCGGCAGGGCGATCTCGATCTTCGGCAGGTTGGGGACGTACCCCTGTTCGCCGACGTTGCGGTAGTAGGTGATCGTCCCGACCAGGGCCCGCCGGGCGCGACGATGCGCGGACGCCCCGTCGCGCCGCCGGGCCGCGCGTTCGTCGGCGCTCAGGCCGAGGTAGGCGACCAGGCTCAGCGAGTCCCAGGGAGCGTCGTAGGTGACGGCCTCGAGATAGTCCTGCAGCGGGGTCGGCGAGCGCCGGCTCTCGACCCGCATGTACTCGCGGACGTTGGACAGGATGAAGCGATCGACCGACCAGTCGAGGCGATCCCAGTCGACGAACAGACCGCTCGGCGGCTCGACGACGACGTCGGTGTCGACGGCTGGCGCACGGCCGCAGCCACCACCGGTCAGCGCCACCAGGATCAGGGTGCAGACCAGACCGGCGACCGGGGCCACGGTCGAGATCCCACGCAGGTGGATCATCCGGCGTCCCTCCAGACGTTCTCTTCCCCCATGACGTTACTGGATCGGCCCTGTCTTGTCACGCGCGCGGCACAAGGAACTGGGCACGCCGGTGGCGATGGCCTACCTTCCCAGGCGAGTCCGGGACATGCTCGAGGGAGCGGGAGGTCACCATGCGGC
>WJIQ01000139.1 GCA_014730255.1 bacterium
CGTGGGGACGAGGGCGACGAGGAAGATCGTGGCGGACAGTCGAGTCTCGAGCGTCATGGCGAGGTCCGTATGGTGGCGTGGCATCCCGATCCTGAATACGAGCCATCAATGGCGATCCTAGCACGATCGGCAGCCCGTGTCTCGGCTCGATCGGACGGTGGTCAGCGCGCCGCCCCGCCGGTATTTCCCCCTTGAGCCCGCCGCGCAAATCCGGTAAACGCAGAGCTATGGCCAGCGCCGACCGCCGCGGTCGGCGTGATCTTGAGCACGGGACGGGGCGAGACGGGGACCGCCCGGGCCAGGATGCGGGTCGAACGCCGCTCTCACGCGGGTCGTGGTCGTCGTCGGAGCGGATCCGGCGCCGGGACCGGCCCGACCACGGACAGGGACCTCCATGGAAGCCATCCGCGACTTCGCCGCCAACCTCTCCGGGACCGTCTGGGGCTGGCCCGACGCCTTCCCGGTGATGGTCGCCGCTCTGCTGCTCACCGGCCTGTTCACCACCGTCACGCTGCGCTTCCTGCAGCTGCGCCACCTGCGGCACGGCATCGACGTGATCCGGGGCAAGTACGACGATCCGTCGCACGAGGGCGACCTGTCGCACTTCCGGGCGCTGACCACGGCGCTGTCGGCCACCGTCGGCATCGGCAACATCGCCGGCGTGGCCACGGCCATGCACTACGGCGGACCGGGCGCCCTGTTCTGGATGTGGGTGACCGCCGTGTTCGGCATGGCGCTCAAGTACGCCGAGTGCACGCTCAGCATGAAGTACCGCCAGATCCTGCCCGACGGCAGCGCGTCCGGCGGTCCGATGTACTACATCGAGCACGGCCTGGGCAAGAGCTGGAAGCCGCTGGCGGTGGCGTTCGCCGCCTGCACGGTGATCTCGAGCTTCGGCTCGGGCAACAGCATCCAGGCCTTCACCGTCGCCGACCAGATGCGCGCCGACGTCGGCGTCCCCACCTGGATCACCGGCCTGATCTCCGCCACGCTCATCGCCGCGGTCATCCTCGGCGGCATCAAGCGGATCGGTGCGGTCACGAGCCGGCTGGTGCCGTACATGGCCGTGATCTACGTGGTCGGCGGCCTGCTCGTCGTCCTCATGAACCTGCCGGAGATCCCCGGCATGATCACGCTGATCTTCAGCAGCGCGTTCAAGCCGGCCGCCCAGGTCGGCGGCTTCGCCGGCGGCACCTTCATCTTCATGCTCACCTGGGGCGTCAAGCGCGGCCTGTTCTCCAACGAATCGGGACAGGGCTCTGCACCCATCGCCCACGCGGCGGCCAGGACCGACGAGCCGGTGCGCGAGGGCGTGGTCGCCATGCTCGGCCCGATGATCGACACGCTCATCATCTGTACGATCACCGGCCTGGTGATCCTCTCGACCGGCGTCTGGAAGGACAAGCAGTACGCCGACATCCCGGTCAACGCCCAGTCGGACATCACGGTGATGACGGCCGAGGGCAGCGTCGCGCGCAACGGGCGGGTCCTCGAGGACGACCTGTTCTCCGGGGCCGTGGCGGTCGACGACGGCGAGCTCGTCGATGCGCAGCTGGTGCACAACCATTCGATCATCGAGAACGTGGCGATCCTCGACGGTGATCGCCCGTGGACCGGCGAGATCCCGGTCCAGGGCGGCGTCATCGACTTCGACGCCATCCCGGGCCTGCACCTCGAGGGCGACATGGCGCTGAATGGCTCGCCCCTGACCGCCTGGGGCTTCCAGCGCGGCCTCGAGCCGATCCTCGGCCAGTGGGGCTACCTGATCGTCACCATCGGCGTCGTCCTGTTCGGCATCTCGACGGCCATCAGCTGGAGCTACTATGGCGACCGTGCCGTGGTCTACCTGTTCGGACCCCGGTACATCGTCCCGTACAAGATCGTCTTCTGCGTCATGAATTTCCTGGGTGCGGTGTTCTCGCTGGAGATCGTCTGGAACTTCGGCGACAGCGCGCTCGGGCTCATGTCGCTGCCCAATCTCATCGCCCTGGTGCTTCTCAACCGCAAGGTGCGTGGACTGACCAGCGAGTACTTCTCGCGCGACCACGCTCCTCGCCGATGAACCGCGGAGGTGCCGCGCCATGGACCCACGCACCTGTGACCACTGCGGTCAGGAGATCGAGGAC
Source organism: bacterium (assembly GCA_014730255.1). Lineage (GTDB taxonomy): Bacteria > Krumholzibacteriota > Krumholzibacteriia > LZORAL124-64-63 > LZORAL124-64-63 > Glo-17. Next base: position 2,127 of record WJIQ01000139.1, read on the forward strand.
AGCGACGGCATCCGCCATCGCCGCCGGCTGTTCTGCAGCGACGAGTGCTGCGAGGCGTTCGAGGACGAGTTCCTGACCAGCGGGGAACCCGACGCGCTGGATCTCGACGAGGACCTGGACGAGCTGGATCCCCTGGCCGACGACGAACTCGATCCGCTGGAGGAGGACGCGGACGGTCTCGACCCGCTGGACGACGACGATTTCTAGCCGGGCCCACCGCGGTCGAACGCGCTGGCGGTCCGGATGTCATGACGATGATACGACGAGGCCGGGACCCCGCGGGGGTCCCGGCCCGGTGCTTCGGTCGATGATCGTCGCGCGTCGCTACCCGCAGCCCGAGCAGCCGCCGCCACCATCGCCACAGCCGCCGCCCTGGTTGTTCAGGCGCAGCAGATAGCCCTTCTGGTGCGGCTCGTTGACGTAGTCGATGGTCAGGCCACCGGACTGATCGACGACGTCGCGGGTCTGGGGGTCGACCAGGATGGTGTAGCCACCCTGCGTGTACTTCTCGTCCTTGTCGTTCGGCTCATCCAGAGCCATGCCCAGGGCCGGGCCGCTTCAACCGAAGCCCTGGACGTAGACGCGCACGCCCTTGCCGCCATGGGCCTCGAAATCGAAGGCGCCGAGGGCGGAGTCCGCGGCGTCGGTCACGGCGATCAACTGGCTGTCGCTCACGCTTCCAACTCTCCCGTTCGGGTTCGGCCATGCGCTCGCTCTGGCGAATGGCGGCATCGCTCCACTCAAGATCGTATTCGTCGCGAATATATGCAACTCGAACCCTGGGCGCTCGCGGGTCCGCCCGGGCGGCCGGTCACGGCGCCGTCGGGGCCTGCCCGTAATCACCCCCCGACCGCGATTCCTCCAGGTCGCTCTCGGCGACGTAGACCTCGTCCCGGAGGCCGAAGTACCTCTTCGCCGAGACCAGGAGGCTGTAGCCGACGGGCACCAGCAGCAACGTGATGCCGGTGGCGAAGAGCACGCCGAAGCCCAGGCTGATGGCCATCGGGATCAGGAACTGGGCCTGCAGGCTCGTCTCCAGCAGCAAAGGCGTCAGTCCCAGGAACGTCGTGACCGAGGTCAGGATGATCGGCCGGAACCGGCGCACGCCACTGTCGAGGATCGCCTGCTGGACCGGCAGGCCCAGCCGTCGCGCGCGGTTGATGAAATCGATCATCAGGAGCGAGTCGTTCACGACCACGCCCGCCAGCGCGACCACGCCGAACATCGAGAGCAGCGTGAGGTCCCAGCCCATGAGCACGTGCCCCCAGACCGCGCCGACGATGCCGTACGGGATGGCCGACATCACGAGCAGCGGCTGCAGGTAGCTGCGGAAGACGACCGCCAGCAGGGAGTAGATGACGAAGACCGCCAGCGCGAACCCGATGCCCAGGCTGCGCATCGACTCGGCCATCTCCCGCTCCTGCCCCTCGAGGTCGTAGCTCAGGCCGGGGTAGCGCGCCAGCAGCTCCGGCAGCGCGCCCGCCTCGAGCGAGGCGATCACCTCGCTGGCATTGGCCTTCTCCTGGTCGACGTCGCCGAAGACGTTGACGATGCGCTGGCGGTCGGCGCGATCGATGCTGGCATAGCCCCGCCCGATCTCCATGCGGGCCACGCGCGTGAACGGGACCTCGGCGCCCTGCGGGGTCCGCACGCGCATGTCCTCGACGAAGGCGAGGCTCGTGCGCTCCCGCTCGGGATAGCGGACCATCACCTTGACCTCGTCACGGCCACGCTGGATGCGCATGACCTCCGCTCCGTAGAATCCCCGCCGCACCTGGTCGGCCAGGTCGCGCAGGCTCAGGCCGAGGGTGCGGGCCTCGGGCTTCAGGTCGAGCTTCAGCTCCACCTTGCCCTCGCGGAAGCTGTCCGAGATGTCGGTCACGCCGGGGTAGGTCGCCAGCTCGTCCTTGAGGTCCTGCGCGGCGGCCACCAGGTCGCCGGTGATCGGACTGGCGAGCTGGATCTGGATGGGCTTGCCGGCCGAGAAGAGGTCCGACGCGAAGCTCAGCTCGACGGCCTCGGGGATCGGTCCGGTGGCCTCGCGCCAGCGCCGGGCGACGTCGGTGGCCTTGACCGTGCGCTCGTCGCCGGGCAGCAGCTCGGCCGAGACCTCCAGCAGATGCGCGCCCGAGCCACCGGTGTTGCTGGCCATCGGGCCGGCGCCGCCCGAGGCCCGGGGCTGCTCGCCGATGGTCGTCTGCACGGCGATGACCTGCGCGGGCGTCTGCTCGGACAGCTCGGCGCGTAGTTCCTCGCGCACGGACTCGAGGGAGGCCTCGAGGCGCTCGGCCGCCTCGGTCGCGTCCTGCATCGTCGTGCCCTGCGGCAGGGTCAGGGCGGCGGTGACGGTGTCCGACTCGATCTTCGGCATGAAGGTGAACTTGATGTGCCCGGCCCCCGCCCAGCCCAGGGTGATCAGCATGATGGCCGTCGCGATGGCCATCACGATCACCCGGTTGTTCAGCGACCAGGCGAGGTGCTTGCGGTAGACCGCGTCGACGAACCACTCGAGGCGTTCGCTCACCAGGTGCTTGGAGCGGTGGAACCAGCCGGCCATGCCCGGTCGATCGCGCAGGTTCTCGGGCACGGTCGAACCCTGCAGCCGCACCTTCTTGACCGTGGTCAGATGCGCCGGCAGGATCAGCAACGACTCGACCAGGGAGAACAGCAGGACGGCGATCACCACGACCGCCATCGGCTGCATGAACTTGCCCATCATGCCCTCGACGTTCAGCAGCGGGCTGAAGGCCGCCACGGTGGTCAGGACGGCGAAGGTCACCGGCCCGCCCACCTCGAGGACGCCGCGGCGGGCGGCGGTCTGCGGGTCCTCGCCGCGTTCTCGCCGGGCGAAGATGTTCTCGCCGACGACGATGGCGTCGTCGACCACGATGCCGAGCGAGAGGATGAAGGCGAACAGGGAGATCATGTTCAGCGTGACCCCGAACCAGGGCAGGACCCAGAACGCGCCCAGGAAGCTGATCCCGATCCCGAGCGCGACCCAGAACGCGAGGCGGAACTGCATCGTGGCCGCGAGCACGCCGAACACCAGGGCGAGGCCCAGCAGGCCGTTCTTCAGCAGCAGGTTCATGCGGTCCCGGTAGATGCTGGAGCGATCGCGCCAGATCGCCAGGCTGATGCCCTCGGGCAGGGCCTCGCGCTGCTCGGCGACGTACCCCTTCACCGCGGAGGCGACGTCGAGGACGTTCTCGTCGCCCGACCGGTAGACCGACACCAGGGCGGCCGGCATGCCGTCCATGCGCGTGCGCAGATCGACGTCCTCGAACCCGTCGCGGATGGTCGCCAGCTCGCTGAGCATGACGCGCGAGCCGTCCGGCGTGCTGATCGCCACGATGTCGGCGAACTGTTCGCCGGTGTAGCGCTGGCCCTTGGTGCGCACCAGGATCTCGCCGCCCTCGGTCTTGACCTTGCCGCCGGGCAGGTCGAGGCTGTTGGTCCGTACCGCCTGCGCGACGGCGCCGAGGGTCAGGCCGTGCGCCCGGAGCGCGGCCTCGGAGACCTCGATCGAGATCTCGTAGGGCCGCGTGCCGGCGACCTCGGCGTACGTGATGCCGGCCGTGGTCATCAGGTCGTCGCGGACCCGGTCGGCCAGCACCTTCAGGGAGCGCTCGTCGGTGTCCCCGTAGACGATGATGTCCATCACCGGCCGTCGGGCCTCGACCAGCGTGACCACGGGCTTCTCGGTATTCTCCGGGAAGGTGATGATGCGATCGATCTCGCTCTTGACGTCGTCGTAGGCCTTCTGCTTGTCGGTGCCCGAGTCGAGCTCGATGGTGACCGTGCCGATCCCCTCGGAGGCGGTGCTGGTGATCTTCTTGATGCCGTCGACGCCCTGGACCGCCTCCTCGATCTTGATGCAGATGCCCTCCTCGACCTCGCTCGGCGTTCCGCCCAGGAAGACGACCGAGGCGGTGATCATGTCGAGGTCGGTCTCGGGGAAGACCTCCTGCGTGATGGTCAGGATGGCCACCAGGCCCGAGACGACGATCACGAGCATCAGCAGATTGGCCGCCACGTGGTTCTCGGCGAACCAGGTCATCATGCCTCTCATCGCGACGCGCCTTTCGGGGTCGTCGTGGCCTGCAGGCCGGTCGGGACGCCGTCCTCGGCTCGCAGCTGCATGCCCTCGACCACGTACTGGAGGTTGCTGGTGACCAGGCGGTCGCCCGGGCCGATGCCGCCGGTCAGCACGACGCGGTCCTCGCCGCGGTGGACCACGTCCACCGGACGGATCTGCAGGCGGTCGTCCTCGTCGAGGACCCAGACCACGTCGTCCGGGCGCAGGCCGCGGCGCGGGACGGTGACCGTGCCGGCGGGTGGATCGGCCCGGAACTCGACCTCGACGAACAGGCCGGCCACCAGGGGCTGCCGGCCGTCGTGGCTCCCGTACGGCTCGGGGACCTCGATCACGACGGGCACGGTGCGGCTGGCGCGATCGATGGCGCCGCCGAGCCGGACGGCCTGGCCCGGCCAGCTGTGCAGCTGGCCGCCGAACTCGCCGCGGACGGTCACCGGCGAGCCCTCGGTCGGATCGCCGGGCGTGCGGGGCACCTGGATCCAGGCGAGATCCCGGTCCGGGAGGTTGATGGTGATCTCGGCCATGTCGATGGCATCGATGCGGCCGAGGACGCTGCCAGTCATGACGTAGTCGCCGGGGTCGACGGCCTCCTCGATCACGCGGCTGGCGAACGGCGCGGCGACGCGGCAGCGTTCGAGGTCGAGCTCGGCCTGGGCGAGGGCCGCCCGGGCGGCCTCCAGGCTGGCCTCGGCCTGGCGCAGCTGCGGTTCGCGGAACACCAGGGCGGTGGGCTCGGCCTCGCGCAGGGGGGAGTCGCGGTCGGCGTCGGCGCGCGCACGCTGCCATTCCTCGCGGGCGACGCGGGCCTCCTCGCGCGCGGTGGCGAGGTTGGACTCGGCCTGTGCGACCTGGGCGCGGGCCTGCTGGACGGCCAGGCGGTAGTCGGTGTCCTCGATCTCCAGCAGCACCTCGCCGGCCTCGGCGAAGGCGCCGGCCTGCAGGTTCGGCGAGACGGCGACCACGCGTCCGGTGACCTGGGCGACGAGGTTCACGCTCCGCTTCGGCTCGACCGTCCCCCAGGCATCGACGACGATGGGCGGCTGCTCGGCACGGACCTCGTGGACGGTCACCAGGGTCGCGGGGGCCCGGGGAGGCTGTCGGTCCGGTCGTGGCCGGGTCGCGACCAGCACGGCCAGGACCGCGACCGCACCGAGGACGATGGCGACGGCGATGATCCGGCGACGGCGGATCTCGGAACTCATGGGCGGTCTCCTTGCTGATGATCGGCGGCGGCCAGGCCCCGGTCCTCGAGCGCGAGGTCCCAGGGGCCTCCGAGGGCCTGGATCAGGTCGACGCGCGCGGCCCGATGCGCGCGCTGGGTGCTCAGCAGCTGGCTCTCGGCGTTGAGCAGCCGTCGCTGCGATTCGAGGGTCGACAGGAGGCTGTCCAGACCGGACTGGTAGCGGCGTTCGGCGAGCTCGAGTGACCGGCGCGCCTCGCGCACCGATCGCGTGAGCGCGGCCTCGCGCCGCGCCTGGAAGCGGTCGGCGTCCAGCGCGTTCTCCACCTCGGCGAACGCCGCGAGCACGGCCTGCCGGTACCCGGCCACCGCCTGCTGGGCGCGGGCCTCGGCCGCGCGGATCTCCGCCTTGGTCGCGCCGCGGTTGATCAGGGGCATCACCAGATTGCCGACCAGCGACCAGACGTCGCTCGTCGAGTCGAACCAGGTGTCCAGCTCCGAGCTGTTGTAGCCGGCCGATCCGGTGAGCGAGAGCGTGGGGTAGAGGCGGGCCCTGGCCGCGCCGACGTTGGCGACCGACGCGTGCAGGCTGGCCTCGGCGGCGATCAGGTCGGGCCGCCGTTCGAGCAGCGTGCTCGGCAGGCCGACCGGCACGCCGGGCAATGGCGCGGGCATCAGCGCCTCCATGACCGTCGCCTCGTCGGCGGGCACGGCGACCGCGCCGGGGTACTGTCCGGCGAGGATCTCCAGGCGCCGGATCGCCCCGCGCAGGCGCTGCCGGACCTCGGGTACCGCGGCCTCGGCCGCCAGCAGGTTCTGCCTCGCCAGGCGCACCTCCAGGGCGGGGGCGACGCCGCCGGCGAAGCGCTGCTCGACGGTCTCGACCGTCTGCCGGTAGCTCGCGAGCGTCCGCAGGTTCAGGCCCAGCTGGCACTGCAGCTCGCGGATCTCGAGCCA
>WJIQ01000140.1 GCA_014730255.1 bacterium
CCACGCACGGCGCGCGCGCTGTCCGGTCGCGGCGGCTAGGCACTCGTCGAGACCAGGCCGCCGGGCTCGGGCGCATCCTGGATCTCGGGCAGCCCCTCGGGCTCGGGCACCGGCAGCACCTCCCCGGTACGGTCCTCGCCGGCGGCGGTGCTCAGCTCGCGCAGATGCTCGGACAGGTCCGCGAGCGCCTCGGCGACCGCCGAGAGCATGCCCGCGTGGTCGAACTCCCCGTCCTCGCCGGCGGTGACGAAGGCGGCGCGCAGGTCGTCGCGGAAATCATGGATCAGGTCGCGTGACTCGACGGCCATCTTTTCGTCGTCCGCGCCGCGCCGGCCGACCGCGTCCCGCACCGCATGGCGCACCACGCGCTGCAGGTGGTGCAGGCTCTGCTGGACGTGGCGCTTCCCAGGACGGTGCTCGGCCGGTCCGGATGCGGGCGTGCGGCCGTCGGGCCGGGTCGGGGCCTCGGTGGCCTCGGTCGTCGGGACCGGGGGCATCGGCCGGATCGGTCGGACGAAACCGGCCTCGGTGGCGTGTGTCGACATGGACATGAGCAACTCCTTCTGCTTCGGACGACGGCGTCCGTCGTACGGCCATGGCGTCACGTCCTTGTTCGGACCGAATCGACCGGACTTGAGGGGATTGCCGGCTCGCCCCCGCGCCAGCGACCGGGCTCAGTCGAAGATCGCGCGGATCTCCGTCCAGGACGCCGCCTCGGTCCGGACGTTCTCGGCGACCCTGTCATGCAGATCGCCCGCCGTCTCGCCGGCCACCTGATCGAGCGCGAGGCCCTCGCGCAGGCCGGTCAGCACCTCGCCCAGCGCGCCGCTGCCGGCGGCCACGAGCCCGTCGAGCAGGCCGGTGAGCCGGTGCTGCATCTCGGCGGTCACGGTCATGGCGTCGCCCTGGCCCTCGACCACCGCGTCGATCGCCGGGACCCAGGACTCGGCCGTCAGGAACGCCTGCTGCATCAGCTCCGGATCGGTCAGCAGGGTGAGCACCGCCTCGACGCCGTGCTCGTCGTACAGGGCGACGTAGTCGGCGCCGTTGTCCTCGGCCAGGAGGACCTCGTCGCGGTAGCGGCGCAGGGTGGTCAGCGCCGCCTCGACGTCGAGGTCCGGCACGTCGCGTGCGGCCCTGGCGCCGTCGGACCGGCCGACGAACTCCTCGCAGTCGAAGCCGCAGCCGAAGAACGCGTTCGAGGCGTAGCAATCGCTCCACGACGCGACGTGGAAGTAGTAGAGCAGCAGGCACACGGCGCAGTCGCCGTCGTCGAGCAGAGCCCCGCTGTCGAACGCGGCCATCGCGAGGTCGGTCGCCGACGTCTGCCTGGCGAGTCCGCCCTCGACACCCACGATGCTGAGGGTGGCGACCTCGTGGTACGCGCTCGCCGCGACGTCGGGCAGGGTGACCGTCAGGGTCACGCGCGTCTGGTCGACGAACGGCACGGCGTGGAGCGACCCGTCGCGGTCGTCGGCGTAGTAGACGGTGGCCCCTCCCGGCGGGAGCTCGTCGATCACCAGGTCGACCATCCGCTCGGTGCCGGGCTCGCCGGTGAGGACCAGCCCGCCGTAGAGGTTCCCGGGCACCTCGCCGTCGACCTCGAACCAGGCCTCCGGTCCGGCGGTGTCGTCGTCCACGATGGTCAGGGTCGTCGCCGCCGGGTCGCCGATCGTGTAGACCGGACTGGGGGTGATCTCCAGATGCAGGGTCTCGGGATCCTCCTCGATCAGGTCGTCGAAGAGCTGGACGTAGGCGTGGCTGGTGTCGCCGTCCGCCGGATGGAAGTAGCAGATCGTGGTCCCGCCGACGAAGTCCTCGCCGACGGAGGCCGTGCCCGCGGTGAGCACGATGTAGACCGAGATCAGACCCTCGGTGGGCGGCTCGCTGATCACCATCGGGATCATGACCTCGCCGTCGGTCTCGCCGGCCGAGACCTGGTCCTCGGCGAAGTGCACGACGGGCGGTTCCTGGGCCCCGGCCGGCGCGGTTGCGAGCAAGAAGGCGGCGCAGGGGATCGCGATGAGGCCGCGGATCGCGCGCAGGGGAAGTCGCATGTCGGTCTCCTCGGATGTCGTGGCGGTTCGGCGAGGGTGACCTCACCCCCGTCACCCCCTAGAAGCGACCAACGAGGACCGATCGGCTCATCGGGATCGATCGGAGCGGATGGTGGTGTCGCTGTCGTGAAGCGGCCGCTGACGACGGCCTAGATCACCCCGACCTCGCGGCCGACCTTCACCAGGATGTCCATCGCCTTGTGGATCTCGTCCTCGGTGTGCGTGGCCATCAGCGACAGGCGCAAGAGCGCGTTGCCGGGCTCGACGGCGGGCGAGACGATCGGGTTGACGAAGACGCCCTCCTCCCAGCAGCGCACGCACATGCGGTAGGTGTCCTCGTCGCCGCCGACGACGACGGGGATGATGGGCGTCTCGCTCGGGCCGGTGTCGAAGCCGGCGTCCTGCAGGCGCTCCATCATGATGCGCGTGTTGCGCCACAGGGCCTCGTGCCGCCAGTCCTCCTCGAGCATCACGTCGATCGCGGCCGAGACCGACGCCACCGAGGCCGGTGGTGGACTGGCCGAGAAGATCATCACGCGCGCGAGGTGCTGGATGTAGTGGATCGTGTCCTCGTCCGAGGCCACGAACCCGCCGACCGAGGCGAGGCTCTTGCTGAAGGTGCCGACGATCAGGTGCACGTCGTCGGTCACGCCGAAGTGGTTACAGGTGCCCCGGCCGTTCTCGCCCATCACGCCGACGCCGTGGGCGTCGTCGACCATCACCACGGCGTTGTGCTTCCTGGCGAGCGCGACGATCTCCGGCACCCGGGCCACGTCGCCCTCCATGGAGAAGACGCCGTCGACGATGACCATCTTGTCGTTGTCGCGCTCCATCTCCAGGCAGTACTCCAGGTGTTCCATGTCCTGGTGCTTGTACTTGCGCACGTTGCCGAAGCTCATGCGGCAGCCGTCGATGATCGAGGCGTGGTCGGTGCGATCGACGATGGCCGTGTCGTTGCGGCCGATCAACGTGCTGATGGTGCCGAGGTTGGCGAAGAACCCCGTCGAGAAGACCAGGGCGCTCTCCTTGCCCACCAGGGCGGCCAGCTTCCGCTCGAGCTCGACGTGGACGTCGAGCGTGCCGTTGAGGAACCGGGACCCGGCGCAGCCGCTGCCGTACTTCTCGAGCGCGTCCTTGGCGGCTTCCTTGACCTTGGGATGATTGGTCAGCCCCAGGTAGTTGTTGCTGCCGAGCATGACGACCTCACGGCCGTTGTAACGGACCGTGTTCTCCTGCGCCGTCTCGATGGGCCGGAAGTAGTTGTACAGGCCGGCCGCCATCAGCTGACGCGCGGTCTGGAACTGGTGAACCTTGTCGAGAAGCGCCATGGTCTCCGCTGTGTGTGGCAGGGGTGAGCCAACGATTCGACGGCGATGGCCTGAGCCGCAACAATAGTCCCGAGATGGCGGCGAGACAACAGGTTTTCGTGGTCGTCGCGCCGGATCAGTCCTCGCAGATCTCGGCCTCGAAGACCTCGAACCGGCACCCCTCGCGCCAGGCGCCGGGGGCCAGGCCGGCCTTGAGCGCCAGGTGATCGAGCGTCGTCGTCAGGTCCCACCCCTGCTCGGTCGCGACCTGGGGCAGGAACACGGCGCGCTGCTCGCCACGGGCCAGCACGATCCCGTGCCGGCCCAGCTCGATGGCCTCCGGACCGGGCACCGTCGTCAGGGGCGTCAGGGCCGAGACCTCGACCTCGAGACGGTCCAGCTCGTCGGGCGCGACCGGGTCGAAGCGCGGATCATGCCGGGCGGCGCTGCGGGCGTTGGTGACCACGGTGTCGACGAGCGATTCGACGCCCTCGATGTGCCCGATGCACCCCCGGAGGTGGCCGTCGCGCTTGAGCGTGACGAAGGCGCCGCGCCGTTCGCGCAACGGCCCGGTCAGCTCGAGTCCGAGCTCGGCGGCCGTGGCCGCGGGATCGGGGAGCCGCTCGTCGCCGGCCGTGGCGGCCACGGTGCGGCGGGCGAGCTCGACCAGGAATCCGCGCTCGTCCGCGCTGAGCCCCGTGAAGACCGGCTCGTGGCAGATCAGGACGGCGGCGTAGCTGACGGACATGCGGAAATCGCCGGTCCGGTCGGCGCTGCGGGTGTAATCGAGCAGCTCGGCGTGATGCGGCGGCGGATCGTCGACGTCCAGGACCAGGGCGGCGGCGTCGAGGCCGCACATGGTGATGCCGGTGTCCTCGCCGTAGCGCCGCAGACCATCGGCGTCGTGGGCCAGGATCTTCAGCAGCGCCCCGGTGTCCAGCTGCTCGAGGCGCGTGGCGACGTCCTGTTCGAACGGCACGTAGCCGTAATCGCGGCCGTAGTGGGTCAGGTCGGTCGAGATCACGAAGAGGTGACGGGCATCGCGCCACGGGTCGAGCGCCCGGGCGACCTCCCGGCGCAGCGACGCGGCGAGCGGTGGTACGAGGATCGGGACGATGGGCGTGTCCGGCAGTGCGCGCTGCACGAATGGCAGCTGGATCTCCACGGCGTGCTCCGGCCCGTGGGCGCGGTCGTCGATCACGTAGTGGCCGGTGGCGGCCAGGGCGGCGACGATGTCCGTGGCGATGGGGACCTCGCCGAGCGGGCTGGCGAAGACCTCGGCCCCCGGCAGGGCGGGCCGGTCGAGGTAGGCCCGGTGACTCGGCGCGAGCACGAAGACGGCGTCGTAGCGCCGACCGCGGAGCAGACCGTACGCCTTGCCCGCCGTGGGGCCGGAGTACTCGTAGCCGGCGTGGGGGACCAGGGCGACGGTCGGCTCGCCCGGCGGCATGCGGTCCGGCTCGGCGCCGGCGAGGTAGCCGTCGATGCGGTCGCGCAGGCGATCCGGGTCGGCCGGATACCAGGCGCCGGCCAGCACCGGCTGGCGGGTCGTGGTCATGGCGGTCTCCCCTTTCGGGTGGCGGTCCCGGTGGTCGCGCCCGCCCGCCCAATCTAGCAGAGGAGCCGGGTCACGGTCCAGTCGGCGCTTGCCACGGCTGCCCGGAATGGGCATTGTGTCAGCGTCCCCCGTGCCGGGCCGTCCTGCCGGCGGCCGCAGACCCTCCAGGAGTCGTCATGAACATTCAGCAGGTCCCCAAGGGCGAGATCATGATCCTGCATCTGTCCGGCAAGATCATGGGTGGCCCGGACTACGAGAAGTTCCATCAGGAGATCAAATCGCTGGTCAACGACGGTTATGTCGACATCGTCCTGAACATGTCCAAGGTGACCTGGATCAACTCCACCGGCCTGGGCATCCTCGTCTCGGCGTTCCACACGCTGAAGAAGAACGGCGGCATGATGAAGATCTGCGCCGTCTCGCCACGGATCGACAACATCCTGAACGTCACCCAGCTCAAGCTCGTCTTCGACACCTTCGACAGCTGCGACGACGCGCTGGCCTCGTTCTCCTCGGAGTGACGCGTTGAACGACGGGGGCTTCCGCAACCCCGCCCTGACGGTCGACGGAGTGGTGCTCGTGCATCGCCCTGGGCCCGGGGGCGGGCGCGACCCGCACGTCCTGCTGATCGAGCGCGGCGGCGAGCCGTTCGCGGGCCGCTGGGCGCTCCCGGGCGGATTCGTCGACTACGGCGAGGACCCCGACCGGGCCGTCGCGCGCGAGGTCGCCGAGGAGACCGGCCTCGAGGACGTGCCCTGGCGCCAGTTCCACGTCTTCGGCGATCCGGACCGCGACCCGCGCGGCCACACCGTCTCGGTGGTCTACGTGGGCGAGCTGGTGGGCGAGCTGCCGCCGGTCACGGGCGCCGACGACGCGACCCGCGCGCGCTGGTTCGCCATCGACGCGCTGCCGCCGCTGGCCTTCGATCACGACCGCATCCTCGGGCGGATCGTCGCCGGGCTCGGCCTGCGCTGATCGCACGCTGGCGCCCGGGCCCCGCCGCCCGGCCATGGGGCCTTGCGCTTCCCGCCTCGTGGCCCATTTTTGACACGCCGTTTCAAGAACGGGGCGGCCGGCGACCGCCGGCGGCCCGACCCCGAGATCCGGAGGCGAGGCCCATGAGCCCGACGCGTGACGACATCCTGGCGGCCCTGCGCGAGGTGACCGTGCCCGGCACCAGGGTCGACATCCTGAAGATCGACCTCGTCGGCAAGGTCGAGTGCGACGACGGCGAGGTGCTCGTGGAGATCGTGCGCACCTCGGAGAAGCAGGAGACCATCGACACGGTGCGCGACCTGGTGACCGCGCGCCTGCGCGACCTGCCGGGGGTGACCTCGCTGTCGGTGGAGGTCGACGACCGCTCGGCGCCCGCGACGAAGAAGGCCCCGGCCGCGGGCGGACCTCACGGTCAGTCGGACGACCCCTGGGCCGATCGCGAACCCATCCCGGGCGTCGGCCGCGTGATCGCCGTGGCCAGCGCCAAGGGGGGCGTGGGCAAGAGCTCGGTGGCGGTCAACCTGGCCCTGGCGCTCGCCGAGGAGGGCCAGCGGGTCGGCCTGCTCGACGCGGACATCTACGGCCCCTCGCTGCCCACGATGCTGAAGATGGACGCCCAGCCCGAGGTCTCCGAGGACCGACGGATCCATCCCGGACGCGCCCACGGCCTGCAGGTACTGAGCATGGGGCTCCTGATCGACCCCGAGCAGGCGGTGATCTGGCGCGGCCCGATGGTCTTCAGCGCGGTCCGGCAATTCCTGAAGGACGCGGTCTGGACCGATCTCGACTATCTCGTGGTGGACATGCCCCCGGGTACGGGCGATGCGCAGCTGACGCTGGTGCAGCAGACGCCGGTCGCGGGGGTGGTCATGGTGACCACGCCCCAGGAGGTGGCCGTGGCGGACGTGCGCCGCGGGGTGCAGATGTTCCGCCAGGTGGACGTGCCGGTCCTCGGCGTGGTCGAGAACATGAGCTACTTCCTCTGCCCGGACAACGGCCAGCGGTACGACATCTTCGGCAGTGGCGGCGGCGAGCGCGTGGCGCGCCAGTTCGACCTTCCCCTGCTGGCGCAGATCCCCATCGAGCCCCGCATCCGCGAAGGTGGGGACAACGGGCGTCCGCTGATGTTACAGGGCGATGCCGGCGATTCGCGCCGGGTGTTCCTGGAGCTGGCGGGGCAGGTGATGGTGCGCGCCGTCGACCACGTGGGGTGATCGAACAACGTGAAAAGGGCCACACGCGCCGTCGGACGCATCCTGCTCGTCATCCTGGCCTTCGTGCTGGTGGTCGCGGGCCTGATCCTGCTGCCCCTGCCCATCCCGCTGGGCCTGCCATTCCTCGTGCTGGCGGCGGGCCTGCTGTCGGCGCTGTTCCCGAGCGTGCGGCGCTTCCTCGAGCGGTATGCGTCGCGGCATCCGCGTTACCTCGGCTGGCTCGAGCGGTTCCTCCACCGGGTCCGCGAGCGGCACCCCGGCTGAGCCGGCCGGCCGCCTACTCCCCGTAACCCAGATCCTTCAGCCGTCGGCGGACCTCGTCGTCCAGGTCGGCCCAGCCGCGCGTCGCCCCGTCGCCGCCCGGCCGGTGGTCGGCCATGGCGTCGCGCCAGCTCGCGAGCGTGTCCTGGAACTGGCGGACCCGGTCGTCGGCCACCGACTGCAGATCGTCGCGCTCGTGGGGATCGGCGGCGAGGTCGTAGAGGCCGAGGGGGCGGCCGTCACGATGGGCGATCAGCTTCCAGCCGCCACGGCGCAGCGCCACGACGTCCGGCCCGAAGGCGGTGGCCTCGGCCAGCAGCAGGCGTTCGGAGGGATCGCCGTCGCCATCGTACGGCTCGCCGACCAGACCGGGCATCGCGGGTGTCGGCAATGGCAACGGGTCGAGGCCGAGCCAGTCGACCATCGTCGGCGCGAGGTCGAGCAGCGAGGCCGGCCGGGCGATCGTCCCGGCGGCCGGCACGCCCGGGCCCCACGAGATCCACGGCACGCGCAGCAGCTCCTGGAACTGGGTGTGGCCGTGACCGATGCCCCGCACCGCGCGGGGGTCGTGGTTCCACGCGTGCGCCTCGGCGGCGTGCTCGCAGAACTCCTCGCCGTGGTCGCTGAAGACCGTGCACACGGTCTGATCGGCGAGACCGAGCCGCTCGAGGCGATCGGCGAGGCGGCCGAGCGCCCGGTCGACCTGGCGTACGGTGGCGCGGTAGATGGCCAGCTTGAGGCGGCGGGCGCGCCGGGCGGCGTCCGGCAGAGGCCAGCCGCAGAGGCCGAGATGGGCCTCGGGCCGGGTCGGATCACCCCAGGTGGCGAGGTGGTGCAGCTCCTCCACGGTCGCGGGTGGCTCGTCGAGACGGTCGAGCTCGCGGGCCAGCAGGTCCGGTGGGGGCGTGGTCGGCTCGTGCGGGTCGTTGAGCAGGACGAAGCAGCAGAACGGGCGGTCGCGATGCCGGGCGATCCAGTCGGCGGCCACGGCGAGCATGTCGCCGGCCGAGAGGTTCAGGTACCGGTGCGACCCGAAGCTCTCGGCCAGGCCGAAGGCGAAGAACTGGTTGGCGTAGAACGCGGCGGTCTCGTAGCCGTGCCGGGCGAGGTGCTGGGCGAGCGTGGTCGCGCCCGCGTCGAGCCGCTCGGGGACCTGCCGATCCATGTTGCGGCGGTCGCCGCGCAGGCCGGCGCCGTGCAGGCCCGGCATCAGGCCGGTGAGCGCGCCCGAGAACGACGGCAGGGTCCACGGGGAGGACGCGGTCACGTCGTCGAGGACGATGCCGCCGCGCGCGAGGGCCGCGACGTCGGGCATCCGCTCGGCCGTCGCGTGGTCGTGTCGCAGGGTGTCGACGCCCACGAGGACCAGGTTGGGCGGTCCCTGGGTCCGCCGCGGGGGCGTCCGGCGCACCGGTCGGAGCAGCGCCCGCTCGAGTCCG